>JBBSCK010000027.1:0-25234 GCA_038250335.1 Caulobacterales bacterium | reverse complement strand
TGGCCGTCACCTCGACGGGGGCCGCGGTGGCGAAGGTCAGGGTCAGGGGCACGGTATCGCCGGGCTCCAGCGGCTCGGTCACGCCCATCAGCATGATGTGGTTGCCGCCGGGTGCCAGCGACACAGCCTCGCCTGCCGGCAGGGGCAGGCCAGCCTCCAGCTCGCGCATCATCATCATATTGCTCTCCATCCGCATCTCGTGGATCTGGGCGAGTGCGGCGGCGGACGAGGCGACCGACACCAGGGTGTCGGTGGTGGGGGCGGTGAGGGTCAGATAGCAGCCGGTGACCTGACGGCCGGTCGGGGTCGGGCGGCACATCGCGCCCGCCACGACCACGCCCTGAGCGACTTCCGACGATCCGGAAGATGAGGGCGGGCTGCAGGCGGCGAGCACGAGCACCGTACCGGCGATGAAGATGAGGCGAGCGGTCACGGTGGAAACCTCGAGGCAAATTCGACTGGCTTCGGCTTCTAACCCCCGCAGGCACCGCCCGCCAGCCGTGCTCACGCGGCTATTCGCCCTTCGCCGCCTGAGCGGCCTGGCGGGGACTGAATTTGGGCGCGGGGGCCAGACGCATGACCTCGCCCTGATAACGTTCGTCGTCGCCGGCCACGGCGAAGGGCAGGGCGTCGGCACAGGCGTTCAGCATCGCCTCGAGCCACGGCTGCTCGGCCTTGTGGAAATCGCTCAGGACATGGCCGTGGACCAGGGCCGCCTCGCCGGGATGGCCGACGCCCATGCGCGCGCGGCGGAAGTCCGGGCCCAGCTGACTGATCAGGGATCGCACGCCGTTCTGCCCCGCCGCCCCGCCGCCGGTCTTCATGCGGAACCGCCCGGGGGCCAGGTCGATCTCGTCGTGGAAGACGATGATATTGGCCGGCGCAATCTTGTAGAAGCGCGCCGCCTCGCCGACCGCATTGCCGCTGCTGTTCATGAAGGTCTGGGGCTTCATCAGCAGTATTTTCGTGCCCTCGACCACGCCCTCGGCGATGACCGACTGGAACTTGGCGCGGGGGCTGGCGAACTGCCACCGCTGCGCGATCGCATCGGCGGCCATGAAGCCGATATTGTGGCGGTTCGTCTCGTACTGTGCGCCCGGATTGCCCAGGCCGGCGATGATGAGCATTGCGCTACCCGGAAATGAAAACGGCCCCGTCCGTCACCGGAGGGGCCGCTCTCGCCTGACTGGATCGGCCGATCAGCCTTCGGTCTTCTCGTCGTCTCCGGAAGCCTGCTCGCTGGCGGGGACGTCGCCCGCCTCGATGGCGGCGGCCTCGGCGTTCTCTTCGGCGATTGCCTCCTCGATCTGGTCGGCGGCAACGGCTGCCGAGGAGACCTTGATCGATGCGATCACGAAATCACGGTCGGTGATGGTGGCCTTCACATCCGAGGGCACTTTGACGTCCGACCAGCGGATGGTGTCGCCCAGTTTGTGACCGGCCAGATCGACGACCAGATCTTCGGGGATCTGGTCGGCACGGACCAGGATCTCGACCGAGTGACGGACGATCTCAAGGGTGCCGCCCTGGCGGAAGGCCTTGCAGTTCTCTTCGTTGATGAAGTGAACCGGCACCTCGATCTTGATGGTCTGGTTCTCGTCGACGCGCATCAGGTCGAAATGCAGGGGACGGTCCGACACGGGGTCGAACTGCACGTCCTTGGCGATCACCGGTTGGGACTCTTCGCCATATTTGAGCGTGACGAGGTGACCCAGCAGCCTGCCCGTATACAGGTTCTTGCGGAAATCCTTCTCGTTGACCGAGATGGCGACGGGGGGCTTGCCCCCGCCGTACAGGATGCCCGGAACCGCACCTGAGCGACGGGCCGCGCGCGCTCCGCCGGTGCCGGTGTTCTCGCGAACGTCCACGTTCAGAATGATCTCGGCCATCTGGCTCGCCTCAACAACAAAAACGCCTGTGCAGACTTCGCTGCCTGCACGGCGGGGTCATCAACCCTCGAATTCAAGAGCGCGGGTCATTACACGCAAGCGTGCCCCTGCGCAACCACGCCCGGACGGTGAAGTCAGTTCGATGCCGGCTGGGTCGCCAGCAGCGAAGCCGTAGCCGCTTCCGCCGCGACGCCGGCCGGGCCCGGGACAAGGCTGGCCGTGGCGATGCCGGGATCGACGATGGCCGGCATGGTCGCCTGGGTCGTGCAGGTCGCGAGGTCGCGCACGATGTGACGCCCGATGCAGAACATGTCCTCATAGCTGGGGCGCGAGGCGGCCAGACACTGGAACAGATTCAGCTTGGACATATCGAGACAGAACTGGGCGTTGGTCTCAATCGACAGGGCCTCGGTGTTGGCGCGGGCGTCATCGCCAGCCGCGCCCATGGCTGCCAGGGCCGCGATCGCCAGGGCGTTGACCACCGCCGGTGTGTAGGGCGGGGCGTTGCTGGAGGCGGGCAGGTTCAGCCCTGATCCGCTGTTGGCGGCGGCGAACAGACGGGTCGATTCCTCGGCGGAAGGCAGCATCTGGCCGGCGGAGATGGTCTTCACCGATTCCAGACGGGTCTCGCGGCTGGGGATGGGGATCACGGCCCACCGGCGGCGCGGATCGTTGCGTTCCTGGATGGTATAGGCGTCCTGCTCGACCGCCTCGGCCACCGCGGTCAGGGCGGTGATATCCTGGCCGAGGGTGGCGATGATCAGGCCTGCAGCCGCGTCGGCCCCCGGCAGGTTGGCAGCATAGGCGGGGTCGCGGATGATGTTGGCGATGACCTCGGCGCGCGACTGCGGGTCATCGGCATAGGTGCGGACCCCGGCGACGAACTCCGGGGACTGCAGCGCCAGGATCGAGGCGTAGGCGATCATGCCGCGCGACAGGGTGGCGGGGTCATAGGCCGCCCCTTTCCGCATCGCGGCCTGGATGGACTCGGCGTCGGCGAAGCCGGCCTGGATCGTGCCGACGTCGCGAATGACGGCGACATAGATCGACGCGGCCTCGGCGACGCCGACGTTCAGGGTGACGGGCGGGGGCGGGGGCGGGGCCTCGACGATCACCACCGGTTCGGGCTTGCTGCAGGCGGAAAGCACGGCGGCGGCGGCGACGGCGGCGAACGCCAGGCTGCGGCGCGAGAAAGCCCTACGCATCAATGATATCCTCACGCGACCAAGGCGACGCTTCGCGGCGCGCCGAAACTCCGTTGGCCTATAACGCCTTCCCGAAGGTTTTCCGACCGTTAATGACGCGGATGGCGTTCAACTCTCCGGCGCCGTTTGACCCCTCAGCGGTTGGGGCCGGCGTTCAGCCTCTGTGTCGGCGACGGCGTTGGGACCGGCGTCGTTGAAGGCTCCGGCCGGGGCGCGACTGCCGGCGCGGGGCGCGGAACCTCGATCCGGGTCTGGGTCGGGTCGTCCACGGTGACGATCGTCGATGGCAGAGCGGCCCCGCGCGCGCAGGTTGCCAGGTCCCGCATCACATGCCGGCCGAGGCAGAACATGTCCTCATAGGCCGGCCGCGAGGCTGCCAGGCACTGAAACAGGTTCAGCTTGGAACTGGCGAGGCAGTCCTGGCTGGCGCGATCGTACTGCAGCGCATCGGTGTTGGCCCGCGCATTGTCCCCTGCGGCTCCCAGGGCGGCCAGGGCGGCCATGGCCAGGGCGTTGGTCACCGACGGCGCATAGGGGGGGCGGCGTGTGCGGACGGCTGTGGTGCCGAGCCCCGAACCACCATGGGCCGCCGCATACAGGCGCGCGCTTTCCTCGGCCGAGGGCAGGACGGACCGGGCGGACAGATCCTTGACCGCCTGGAGGCGACCTTCACGGTCCGGAGACGGTGCCCGACCCCAGCCGCTGCGCGGATCGCCGGCGTACTGGATGGTGTAGGCGTCGGTCTCGACCGTATCGGCCGCATTGGCCAGGGCGATGATGTCGGTCTCCAGCATGGAGATGATCAGTCCGGCCGCCGCCTCCGCGCCCGGCAGGGTCGAGGCATAGGCCGGGTCGGCCACCACGCGACCGATGATCTGGCGGCGCGCCTCTGGCGTGCTTGCAGCCCCACGCACGCCTGAAACGAATTCGGGGGATTGCAGGGCCAGGATCGAGGCATAGGCCACCAGGCCGCGCGAGATCTGGTCCGGGTCATAGGCCGCGCCGCGTCGCAGGGCCGACTGTACGGCGTCAGGCGTGGCGAATCCGCCCTGAATGGTCGCGATGTCGCGGGTAAACGTCAGATAGACCGAGGCCGCCTGGGCGACGCTGTCGTTCAGGGCCACGGGCGGTGGCTGGCGCGCGGCGATGGCAGCGGCTTCGGCGATTCGTGCGGCCTCCGCCTCCGCCTCGGCCGAGGCGCAGCCTGCGAGCAGACCGGCGGCGACGACGGCGGCCAGTGATACGCGAAAGCGAGGAAGGACGAAACGCATGAGAGCTCCCCTGAGTAGGTCTGCCATGAACCGGCGTCTCCCGGCGGTTTTGAGGCAGGGCCCGCGAACTTTTCCGTGATCAGTCGAACAGTTTGGAGACCGATTCCTCGTTGGCGATCCGCCGGATGGCCTCACCGATCAGGGGGGCCACCGGTACGGTGCGGATCTTGGAGCAGGCGGAGACCTCGTGCGGCTGCTCGATCGAATCGGTGATGACCAGTTCCTTCAGCGGCCCGTCGGTGACGCGCTGGACTGCAGGCCCGGACAGGACGCCGTGGCTGATATAGGCCGAGACCTGGGTCGCGCCCGCGTCGATCAGGGCCTGGGCTGCGTTGACCAGTGTGCCGCCGGAATCGACGATATCGTCGAACAGAATGCAGTCGCGGCCCTGCACGTCGCCGATTATGTTCATGACCTCGCTCTCGCCCGCCCTGGGCCGGCGCTTGTCGACGATGGCCAGATCGACGTTCAGACGTTCGGCCAGGGACCGGGCGCGCACCACGCCGCCGACATCGGGCGAGACGATCATCAGATTGCCGCGCTGGTAGTGGTCCTTGATGTCGAGGGCCAGAACGGGCGTCGCCACCAGATTGTCGGTCGGAATGTCGAAGAAGCCCTGAATCTGGCCCGCGTGCAGATCCATGGTCAGCACCCGGTCGGCCCCCGCGCGCGTGATCATATTGGCCACCAGCTTGGCCGAAATCGGGGTTCGCCCGCCTGTCTTCCGGTCCTGACGCGCATAGCCGAAATAGGGCATCACCGCAGTGATCCGCCTCGCCGAGGCCCGCACCAGGGCATCGATACAGATCAGCAACTCCATCAGATTGTCGTTGGCGGGGTAACTCGTCGACTGGATCACGAAGACGTCCTCACCGCGGACGTTTTCCTCAATCACCGCGAACACCTCGTTATCGGCGAACCGCTTCACCTGGGCCTTGGTCAGGGGCATATCGAGATGGGTAGCGATGGCCTGGGACAGGGTCCGGTTCGAGTTGCCTGCGAGCAGCTTCATCCGGTCATCCTTTCGCCGTCATCGAACCGCCAATGACGTGTGTTCCGTCTCGCGCGCTCTTTACCAGCGCCCCGGGCCGTAGCAAGCCGTGATCGCCGGTTCCGGCGCATGGCGCGCGTCGGTCGCCGGTGTTAGAGAACGCGGTCTTGATCTCCCGGACGCGCCAGACGCGCCCGGCTGGCGTGTGATGAGGTTCCCCTTGCCGACTTCCTTCCGGTCTTCGTCCGTTCTGCGCCGGGGCGGCGTGCTGCTTGTGGCTGCCGTGGTGACCCTGACGGTTACCGCCTGCGCCGGCGGCAATAACCGCCCGCGTCTGGCCTATGAGGAACGCCCGGTCGAGCTGCTGTACAACACGGGCTACGAGCGGCTGCAGCGCAACCGCTGGGCCGATGCCGTGGATTACTTTCAGGAGGTCGAGCGCCAGCATCCGTATTCGGAATGGTCGCGCCGGGCCATCCTGATGCAGATCTACGCCTACTATCAAAACGGCAACTATCCCGAGTCGATCTCGGCCGCCGACCGGTTCATCCAGCTGTTCCCGGGCAGCCCCTCGGCCGCCTATGCCTACTATATGCGTGCCACCTGCCATTTCGAGCAGATCGTGGACGTTGGTCGCGACCAGGGTCAGGCGGAACAGGCGCTGGCCGGTCTTCGCGATGTGGCGCGGCGCTATCCCGGCTCGTCCTACGCCACCGACGCGACGGTCAAGATCGACATGGTCAACGACCAGCTTGCCGGCAAGGAAATGAACATCGGCCGCTACTATCAGCGCGCCAGCCAGCCGCTGGCGGCGATCGGCCGCTACAAGACCGTGATCGACAACGAGGCGTTCCAGCGCACGTCGCACACGCCCGAGGCGCTGTATCGACTGGTCGAGGTCTATCTGGGCCTGGGCCTCAAAGACGAGGCGCAGCGCAACGGCGCGGTGCTGGGCTTCAACTATCCGGGCAGCCCCTGGTACGCCGAGGCCTATGCGCTTCTGACCGAACAGGGCCGGCAGCCCGGCGCGGCCCCGACAACCCAGCGCGAAAGCTGGCTGCGCCGGATCATTCCGGGCTGAGTTGTCCCCTGCTATCGGTCATTTTTGTAGCTGCATAAATGATCGATTTCGACGCGGGGAAGGATCCGGCGAATATCGCGAAGCATGGCGTGTCGCTGAGGTTGGCCGAAGAACTCGACCTCGACGCCTGTGTCATCGTTCCCGATCAACGACGGGACTACGGCGAGCCCCGGCTGAACGCGGTCTGATCGGCGGGGTGCTTTTCGCATTCACCTATACCGAGTGCGGCGACGACATACGGGCCATCAGCTTGCGCCGCTCCAGGCAAAAGGAACTGAGGAAATGGACGCCAAAGTGACCTTGGATACCGTCGAACTTGACGAGGATAACGCGCCAGAACTGACGGCCGAGATCATGGCGAGGGCCCGCCCGGCCCGCGAGGTTATGTCCGACGCCGTCCAGACGAACTTCAAACGGCCTCCCGGCCGTCCCAGGGCCGACGCGCCGAAGCGGCAGGTGACCCTGCAGCTCGATCCGGATGTTATCGAGCACTTCAAGTCGCGCGGGCCAGGCTGGCAGTCCGAGATCAACGCGGCGCTCCGGGAACGGGCCGGACTGTCGCGCTGATCGTTCCTGCACTGTTCTGGGCTAGAGTGCTCGCGATGCCGAATCGCTTCGCCCCATGCTGACCAGTCTGTCGATCCGCGACGTGGTACTCGTCGACGTCCTCAATCTGGAGGTCGGGACCGGCCTGACCGTGCTGACCGGCGAGACCGGGGCGGGCAAGTCGATCATCCTCGATGCACTGGGTCTGGCGCTGGGCGGACGCGGCGAGGCCGGGCTGGTGCGCGCCGGTGCAAAACAGGCCGTGGCTACCGCCGTCTTCACCGCACCGGACGATCCCGATCTGATGGCTCTGATTGCGGACAAGGGGTTCGACGTCACGCCGGGCGAGGACCTGATCCTGCGGCGCGTGGTCTCGGCCGACGGCCGCAGCCGGGCCTGGGTCAATGACCAGCCCGCCGGGATCGCCGCCCTGCGCGAGATCGGTGCCCGGCTGGTCGAGGTGCATGGCCAGCACGAGACGGTCGGCCTGCTGGACTGGAAGACCCATCGGGCTTTGCTGGATGCCTATGGTGGTCTGGCCCCGCAACTGGCCGGTATTGCCGGGGCCTCGGAGCGGCTGAAGACGGCCGAGGCGAAACTGGCGGCCCTGCGCGCGGCTGCCGCCGACGCGGCCGCGCGGGCAGAGGAGATCACCCTCAACCTCGCCGATCTCGACGCGCTGGACCCGCGCGAGGATGAGGAGACCGAACTGGCCGGTGAGCGCGCGGTGCTGGGCGCGGCGGAGAAGGCGGTCGCCGATCTGGCCGATGCGCGGACCAATCTGGGCGGCGACAAGCTGAACCAGAAGCTCTCGGCGGCGCTGCGGGCGGTCGACCCCGCCCGGCTGCGCGCGACACAGGCCGGGGTCGAGGCCGATCACCCCGTCCTGATCCGCCTGACCGCCGCCGCCGAGGCCATTGATCGCACCATGGTCGAGGCCGCCGAGGCCATCGCCGAGGTCGACGCCGCCGCCAACGCCTTCGATTTCGAGCCCGGCCGGCTGGACAGGGCCGAGGAGCGGCTGTTTGCCCTGCGCGCCGCCGCGCGAAAGCTGAACACCACAGTCCACGCCCTGCCGGGCCTGCGCATCGCCCTGCGCGAACAGCTGCGGCTGATCGAGGACGGGGCCGAGGCCCTGACCCACGCCGGGCGCGAGGCGGCTGTGGCGCGCGAACACTATGACGTCGCCGCCTCCTTGCTGAGCTCGGGACGCGAGGCTGCGGCAGAGCGGCTGGCGAAGGCGGTGATGGACGAGCTGGGTCCGCTGAAACTGGACCGGGCGCGGTTCCGGGTGGCGCTGGAGCCGGTGGCCGGGGGCCGGCGGGGGGCGCTGGGCGTCGAGACCGCCCGGTTCGAGATCGCCACCAATGCGGGCACGCCTTTCGGGCCGCTGGACGCCATCGCCTCGGGCGGCGAACTGGCCCGGTTCGCCCTCGCCATGAAGGCGGCACTGGCGGGGCGCGCGGACCAGCGCCAGCCGGTGATGATCTTCGACGAGGTCGATCAGGGCGTGGGCGGGGCCGTGGCCGAGGCCGTCGGCCAGCGGCTGAAACGCCTGTCTAACGGGGCCCAGGTGCTGGTGGTGACCCACAGCCCCCAGGTTGCTGCCCGCGGCCACGCCCACTGGAAGGTGAGGAAGGCCGATGCCGACGGGGCCACCACGACGACGGTGGACATGCTGGACGATCACGCGCGCCGCGAGGAGATCGCCCGGATGCTGGCAGGGGCCGTCATCACCGAGGAGGCGAGGGCGGCGGCGCGGGCGTTGATCGGCTGAGGCTCAGCGGGCGCAGACCGGGGAGGGGCCATCCGAGGTGGTGATCCAGCAGGCACGGTCGTGCGGGTTGCGGATTTAGGGGCCGCCCACCGGCACACGTCGCCCGGGGCCTGACACCGCAAACAGCCCGCCCTCGCCGTCGCTGATCGCCGGCCGCACGGCGATGTCCGGCCCATCTAGCTGGAAGCTGCCGTCGCCGAACAGAGGCGTGAAGGTGCAGGCCGTCTCGCGCATCTGGCCGACGCTGCGCCCGATCTGGCGCGAAGGGCCCGACCTCTCGTCGGCGGTGACGTGCACGCGGGTGTAGCTCTGGGCCGATGCGGCCCCGGCGGTGAACAGAAGGACGGCCAGGCCCGCCCCGGCCAGGATGATGCGACACATGGTGTGTTCCCCGACGCGAAATGCGTCGCCTTGGTTCAGGTTGTGTCGGCAAGGACGCGGCGTCCAGACACGACGGCATTTCTTCGCCGGCAACCTTCAAGCCCCGGGACCCGTTTCAGCCGGGACCATAAGACCGGAGGGCCGCGTTGGAAAAGACGAACTATCCTCGATTTGGCGCGATGATCGCGACGTCTACGCTGGTGATGTTCGGGTTGATGTATCTGAACACCTACCAGCTGGATCATGTCAGATTCAGCGAAACACGGGCCTGGATGGCTTTGGTGATGGGCGCAGTGATGGCGGTCATCATGCTCCTGTTCATGCTCAGGATGTACACCGACAAGCGGATGAACATGGCTGTCCTCGGCGGGGCTGTTCTGGTGTTTTCGGTATCGCTCTGGCTGGTCCGCAGTCAGCAAACGGTCGACGATGTCTCGTACATGCGCGCAATGATCCCCCACCATTCGATCGCCATTCTCACCAGCGAACGCGCCCATATCCGCGATCCGAGGGTGCGTGACCTGGCCGACAGCATCATCAAGGCCCAAAAGCGGGAAATCTCGCAGATGAATGCCCTCATCGCCGACCTTGAGCGCAGCCCCACGCCTGCAGGGACGCCCGATCTGCCTCCGGCCACCAAACGATAATGCCTTCCGCTCAACGTCATCCGACCGGGCAGGGCCCTGACCCGATGCCTTCGGCCACGGACGCCTTTGACTGGCCCGCCGTCCGGTTCGGTCGGTCGAGACTGAAGGCTTTTTGGGAGCCTGAATGGGTCGTCTCCGGTCCCCGTGCGTTTTGCCCTGTGCAGGTCGGGTGACGTTCACACCGGACGGGTTCGGACGATTCTGCTCGTCAGGAGAATTTTCATGTCGCGCGCAGACCCCCGGAACGAAGTCGACGCCCCGAAGTCCGGCTGCTGCGCGGGCTCAAATACTGCCAGTGATTCCAATATGGTGATCGACCCGGTCTGCGGCATGTCCGTCGATCCGAAAACCACACCCCATCGGGCGACGCACGACCACACCGACTATTTCTTCTGTTCGGCCGGATGTCGCACAAAGTTCGTTGCTTCACCGCAGACCTGGCTCGGTCCCAGGTCCGAGCCTATGCCCGCGATCCCCGGCACCATCTACACCTGTCCCATGCATCCGCAGATCCGACAGGAGGGCCCCGGGGCCTGCCCCATCTGCGGCATGGCGCTGGAGCCTGAAACGGTGACGGCTGACGCGCCGGTCAATCACGAGCTGATCGATTTCACCCGACGGTTCTGGGTTGGGCTAGTGCTGACCCTGCCGGTGTTTGCGCTGGAGATGGGCGGCCATCTGACCGGTCTTTCCATGCGGATTCCGGGCCAGACCTCGAACTGGATTCAATTCGCCCTGGCCACACCGGTCGTGCTGTGGGCCGGCGCGCCTTTCTTCCAGCGCGGCTGGGCCAGTCTGCGGACCCGCAAACTCAACATGTTCACCCTGATCGCCATGGGTGTCGGGGTGGCCTGGGCCTACAGTGTAGTGGCGGTGCTGGCACCCGGTCTGTTCCCGCCGGACTTCCTGCGGATGGATGGCAGTGCCCCCGTCTATTTCGAGTCGGCGGCCGTCATTACGGTCCTGGTCCTGCTCGGCCAGATTCTGGAACTGCGCGCCAGGGAGCAGACCTCCGGTGCCCTGCGCGCGCTGCTGGACCTGACGCCGAAGACGGCCCGGCGTCTGAAGGACGATGGCACAGATGAGGACGTGACGCTGAACCTTGTCGTCGTCGGTGACCGGCTCAGGGTCCGTCCAGGCGAACAGGTGCCGGTCGATGGCGAGATTCTCGACGGCCGTGTGTCGATCGACGAGTCGATGGTCACCGGCGAATCCATGCCCGTCACCCGAGAGGTGGGCGCGGCGGTCGTCGGCGGCTCCCTGAACCGGACAGGGTCGTTTGTGATGCGCGCCGACAAGGTCGGGGCCGACACCCTGCTGGCGCGGATCGTCCAGATGGTCGCCGACGCCCAGCGCAGCCGTGCGCCGATCCAGCGCCTGGCCGACACCGTGTCCGGCTGGTTCGTGCCCATGGTCATCGCGACGGCCGTTCTCGCTGCCGTCATCTGGGGCCTCGTCGGTCCAGAGCCGCGTCTGTCCTATGCTTTGGTCGCGGCCGTTTCGGTGCTGATCATCGCCTGCCCCTGCGCGCTTGGCCTGGCCACACCCATTTCGATCATGGTCGGCGTGGGCCGCGGCGCGAGCGTGGGCGTGCTGATCAAGAGCGCCGAGGCGCTGGAGCGGTTCGAGAAGGTCGACACCCTTGTGCTCGACAAGACCGGGACCCTGACCGAAGGGCGGCCGTCGGTCACGGCGATCCAGCCGACTTCCGGGTTCGACGAGACCGAACTGCTGCGCCTGTCGGCCAGCCTTGAGCGGGGCAGCGAACATCCGCTGGCGGACGCCATCGTGTCGGCGGCGACCGAGCGCAACCTGACCCTGTCCGAAGCCACCGGGTTCGACAGCCCGGTCGGGCGCGGTGTCTCCGGCATGGTCGACGGGCGCCAGGTGGCGCTGGGCAACGCCCGGTTCCTGGGCGAGCTCGGCGTTGACGTCTCCGCCCTGGAGGCCGGGGCCGAAGCGCTGCGGGGCGACGGCGCGACCGCCATCTTCGTCGCGGTCGACAGAAAGGCGGCGGGCGTGCTCGGCATCGCCGATCCGATCAAGGCGACCACGGCCGAGGCCATCTCCGCGCTGAAGGCCGCCGGTCTGCGGCTGGTGATGATCACGGGCGACAACCGCACCACGGCCGAGGCTGTTGCCCGACGGCTGGGGATCGACGAAGTCCAGGCCGAGGTACTGCCCGAGGACAAGGCCGCTGTTGTCGAAGCCCTGCGCGCAGAAGGCCGCGTCGTGGCCATGGCGGGCGACGGGGTCAATGACGCGCCGGCCCTGGCCGCCGCCGACGTCGGCGTGGCCATGGGGGCCGGCTCGGACGTCGCCATCGAGAGCGCGGGTGTCACCCTGCTGGGTGGCGACCTTCAGGGCCTCGTGCGGGCGCGTCGTTTGTCAAAGGCCGTGATGGGTAACATCCGCCAGAACCTCGTGTTTGCCTTCGGCTACAACGCCCTGGGCATCCCCATTGCGGCAGGGCTGCTCTATCCGGTGTTCGGCTGGTTGCTGACTCCGGCCCTTGCAGCCCTGGCCATGGCCCTGTCGTCGGTCAGCGTGATTGCAAACGCCCTGAGGCTCCGGACGGTCCGGCTCCAGGGTCCCTAGGCGGGAAGACGGGATCCATCGCGCCTGCAACACCCGGTGTGCTTTCAGGGCAAGCTGGACAAGTCGAAGAAGCGGGCTTGGCGGCGGTCAAGCTGCGGCCCGGCGGTTTCAGACCCCCAGAATCCAGCCCTCTTCGTCCTGCACCTGCGCGACCAGGGCCTCATCGGTTCCCTTCTTCGGGCCGAAGGCTTTTGACAGATCGCCGCGCTCGTCCATCAGGGCGATGGCTTCGGCGGTGGTGCGGACCTGGGCCTGGTCCTTGAACTCGCCCTCGGCGACGGTGGTCGGCCACATCGAGGGCCAGACCTCGGCGACCAGCACCGACAGGGGCTCGACGTCGGCCGTGTCCAGCGCGCGCCAGCCGGTGCCGAGGGGCCAGACGGCGGCCGACGGACCGAGGCTTTCCAGCAGACGGCGCACCATAGGGATGCCGACCAGGGTCTGGCCGCCGACCGCCCCCGCGCCGTGCATCTGCCAGTTGGACTTGGGCTGCAGCTTTCCGCCCCGGATGGCATTTTCGGTGGCGCGATACTCGGGGATGTCGGCCCCGGAGCCCGCAGGCGGCTTGGTCGTGGTCAGCCAGCGCTGCGCCTGTTTGGCCGGCGCGCCCCACAGCGGCCACGCCTCGTCGGTCATCAGCCGGTTCATCTTGGCGGCGATCTGGTAGCGGTTGTTGGTGTTGTCGTCCTTGTCGACGATGTTGGCGGCGACAAACTTCCACATCGCGGTCCACGGCGGCGTGTCCTTCAGGCCCAGCCGTGCCGTGGTGCCTACGGGATAGCCCAGCGAGAAGTCCACGCCGACCAGCACCCGGTCGCCGCGCTTCCGGTGCTCGGCCAGAATCGACTTCAGCAGGGCCTCGCCCTCAGATCGCGTCGCGACATTGTGGGTCTCGGTATAGAGGCGAAAGCGCACGTCGCGCTTGGCCACGCCGATCCAGACGGAGTTCTCGCCCAGTTTCTTGCCCTCGGCAGCGGTCCAGTCGGCAATGACATAGGCGTCGAACAGGCGGGCCACGGCGGGCTCCTTCAGGACAGGCAGAACAGGAGAGAGTACAGGGCTTCTAGCGCCCGGGGGCCGGGGCCGAAAGGGGCGATCAGCCCTTCAGCAGCGCCTCGATGTGCGACAGCCAGCGCCGGCCCAGCCGCATGGCCTCCGACGGGGATCCTGTCTGCAACGGAGCCCGTGCGTTCCACAGGGCCAGCTCGAACTCGGGATAGCGGGCGTCCGCAAACAGCAGCCGCAGGGTCACCAGTTCGGCGTCCGGGGCCATGATGTCGAGCGCCTTGCGTGGCTCACCCCGCCGCACCCGGGCCACGACATGGCCGTCGACGATGACCTCGCCGCCGTCCACCTCGTCGAAGGCATAGACCAGGCCATGGGCTCCGCGATCCCACAGGACGGCGATCTGGCCACCGTCGAAATCGAGGCCCGCCGCCCGTCCTTCGGAGGCTGAGACGGCCTCGGCCTCGGCGACGGCCCCGAGGGATTTCAGCATGGCCCGGCGCAGCCTGCGCTCGGGCTCCATCCACCAGTTGAGGCCCAGGGCCGCGGTGGTCAGGGCGGCGGCCGCCAGCGCCACCAGCAGGATGACGCGCAGGGCCTCATCCATTTTGGGCCTCGTCCATCAGTCGGCCAGCTCGATCACCACCGGCACATGGTCCGAGGGCTTGTCCATGTCGCGCGCCTCGCGGTGGGTCTCGACGGCGACGAACCGGTCCGCGGCCTGGGGCGACAGCAGGTGGAAGTCGATGCGGATGCCATGGTCGCGTTGCCAGGCCCCGGCCTGATAATCCCAGAAGGTCCAGGTCCCCGGCGGCTGGTTCCCCAGTTCGCCGGCCTCGTACAGGCCCAGCCCCTTCAACGCGCGGAAGGCGGCGCGGCTTTCAGGCTGGAACAGGGCGTCATCGGTCCACGCCGACGGGTTCCGGGCGTCCTCCGGCGTCGGGATGACATTGTAGTCGCCGCACAGGGTGAAGGCCTCTTCCTGGGCCAGCAGGATCCGGGCGTGGGCATTGAGCCGCGCCATCCACGCCAGCTTGTAGGCGAATTTCTCGGTGCCCAGCGGGTTGCCGTTAGGCAGATACAGCCCGCCGACGCGAACCGGGCGTGGGGCCTCTATCAAGGCTTCGATGTAGCGGGCCTGTTCGTCGCCGTCGTCGCCGGGCAGAACGCGTCGCACGTCCGACACCGGGTATTTCGAAAGCAGGGCTACGCCGTTGTAAGACTTCTGACCGTGGGTCTCGACATTGTAACCCAGGCTCTCGAAGGCCTCGCGCGGGAACTTGTCGTCGACGGTCTTGATCTCCTGGAAACAGACCACGTCGGGTCTGGCCGCCTCCAGCCAGGCCAGGACGGTCGGCAGGCGGGCGTTGACGGAGTTCACGTTCCAGGTGGCGATGCGCATCGCCGGGAGCCTAGGCAGCGTCGCCCGGCGCGGCAAGCGCGCCGGGCGATCGTCGGCTTAAGGCTGGGCCGGGGCCGGGGCCTCCGGGACGATGGTCAGGCGGCAGCCGCCGCCGATGCGCTGGGCGGTCTCGCACGGATAGACCTGCTGCACCGCGAAGGCGGGGTCGAAGCGGACGATGACGCCGTTGCCCGCCCCGCATTTGGCCTCATAGAAGCTGCCGTTGGCGTTGGCCCCCATGTAGCGGCCCTCTGTGACGTCGCGGGCCTCGGCCTCGCTGCCGGTCAGACGGCCTTTCAGCGTCGCCGCCTGTTCAACTGCGGTCGAAAAGCGGCAGGTTCCGTTCTGGGTCACGATGACAGAGCATTCGGTCTTCTTCCAGCCGGCTGTCTCGCGCTCGAGCCAGAAGCCGTCGGTTCCGGTGCAGCCAACCTCGTAGACCAGGTTGTCGGCGTTGGACTTGCCGATGGAGGCTCCCTGATCGACGGGGCAGGCAATGCCCGCCTCGCTTGCATAGGCGGCAACGACGCGGACCACGTCAGTATTTTGCGGCATCAGGCACTGAGTGCCGACGTCGGCGGCGGGGTTGCGGCTGCGCTCGATCTCGGCCTGGCCGGCCAGCAGCACGCAGTCCGCAGCCTGGGGCGGCGTGGAGGCGATCAGGATATATCCGGGGCCCGTCGCGCAGGTCGCCTCATAGGTCATATGCTGTTCGGCGGTGACGCCCAGCAGATTGGCACCGGTCACCTGGCAGCCGACGCCGGCAGCCGTGGCGATGACCTGGGCGGCGGCATTCAGTTGCTCGGGTGTCGGGGGCGCGGGGGCGGCGGGCTGGCTGTTCCGGTTCTGGCGGGTTGGCCTGGAGCGTTGGTCGGCCGCGCGATCGTTCTGCTCGCGGATCGCCTGACCATCGGCGGAGTAAGCGGCTGTGCCGGCTCCGTCCTGGGCCAGCGCGGGAGAGGCGACGACGCCCGCCAGCGCGAGCGCTGCGCCGATCGCGGCGATGAGGGAGGATTTGAACACGACTGGACTCCTGGGCCGCCTTTGGGGTGTGGCAGAGCCTTGGCGGCGGTGCGGGGCGAGGTCAAGACCGGGATGTGGCCGAAGCTGGACGCACCCGCCCGCTTCCGCCTATGGTCGGCGCGTTGCGATTGGAGACGGACTTGGCGGACGGCGTCATAACCATTGAAGGCGAGATCGAGCCCGGAACCGACGGCCAGCGTGGCCTGTCCTATCCGCTGGGGCCCGCTCCGGCTCCGGGCGAAGCCATCGTGGCCGCGCCAGGTGTCCTGTGGCTGCGAATGCCCCTGCCGATGCAGCTCAACCACGTCAACGTCTATGCCATCGCCGACCGCGAGGGCTGGGCCATCGTGGACACCGGCATCCGCACGCCCGACGCTGTGGCGGGCTGGGAGGCCGCCCTGGCGGGCCCGCTGGGCCGACGACCGGTCACCCGCGTCATCTGCACCCATATGCATCCCGACCATATCGGCCTGGCCGGTTGGCTGTGCGAACGGTTCGACGCCCCCCTGCTGATGACCCAGCTGGAGTATGTCACGGGACGGATGCTGGTCTCGGACACGGGCCCGGCCCCGGAATCCGGCGCGATCTTCTGGCGCGCCGCCGGCTGGTCCGAAGAGCAGATCGAGGGCTACCGCACCGGCTATGGCCGTTTCGCCAAGGGCGTCGCGCCCCTGCCGGCCGGCTATGTCCGGCTGAGCGCCGGCACCGTGCTGTCGATCGGCGGTGACGACTGGACCATCGTCATCGGCAATGGCCACAGCCCCGAGCACGCCTGCCTGTGGCGCAAATCGGACGACGTCCTGATCTCGGGCGACCAGATCCTGCCGCGTATCTCGTCCAACGTCTCGGTCTGGCCGACGGAGCCGCTGGCCGATCCGCTGCAGGACTGGATGACCTCGCTGGAGCGGCTGGGCGACCTGCTGTCTGCCGACACCCTGGTCCTGCCCGGCCATGGCGAGCCGTTCACCGGCGTCCTGCCGCGCATTGAGGCGCTGGCCCGCGGCCACCGGGTATCGCTGAAGAGACTGGAGCGCACGCTGCGCACGCCCCGCCGCGCCGTCGACATCTTCGGCACCCTGTTCGCCCGTCCGGTGGACGGCGGCCTGCTGGGCATGGCCACGGGCGAGGCCATCGCCCATCTGAACTATCTGGCCGGTCAGGGCCGCGTGCGTCGCGACCGCGACGCCGCCGGCGTGGACTGGTGGAGCCTGACGGAAACGGAGACCACCGCATGAGCGACCCCATCCGCCCTGACTCGGTCCGTATCGACCTGTCCGACGGCGTTCTGACTGCCACCCTGGCCCGGCCGGAGAAGAAGAACGCCATCACCCAGGCCATGTATTCGGTGCTGGCCGAAGCGACGCGCCGGGCGAAGACCGACGATGCCGTGCGGGTGCTGATGTTCAAGGCCGACGGCGACAGCTTTTCGGCCGGAAACGACATCGCCGACTTTATCGCCCTGGGGTCGCAGGGTGGCGGCCAGGTGGTCGACGCCCCGGTGTTCCAGTTCCTCAAGGCCCTGGCCGAGCTGGACAAGCCGGCTGTGGCCGCCGTGCGTGGCCGCGCCGTCGGCATCGGCCTGACGCTGCTGCTGCATTGCGACATGGTGGTGGTGGCCGAGGACGCCCTGCTGTCAGCGCCCTTCATCAACCTGGCCCTCGCGCCCGAGGCGGCGTCCTCGCTCCTGCTGCCGCAGGTACTTGGCCACCAGCGCGCGTTTGAGATATTCGCCCTGGGTGAGCCGATCGACGGCCGTACCGCCCTGGCCTGGGGTCTGGCCAGCCGCGCCGTGCCGGCGGCCGAGGTCGACGCCGTCGCCGACGGTCTGGCGGCGAAACTGGCCACGCGTGCGCCCAACTCCCTGAAGAAGACCAAGCGGCTGATGCGCGATGCCGAGGCCCTGTGGGCCCTGATGCAGCGCGAGGGCGAGGCCTTCGGCTCGCAGATGTCCAGCCCCGAGGCCATGGAGGCCTTCATGGCGTTCAGCCAGAAGCGCGCGCCGGACTTCTCGAAGGCGGGGTAGCCACTCTCCCTTCGTCATCCTTCGGCAAGCCGAACTGGCAGGGCCGCCTTGATCCCGCCGCCCGATGCCCCTAGGTGCGCGCGCCATGTCCGCCGTCTCCGTCCAGTCCAGCCCCGTCCGCATCACGCCGGAGACCGCCGCCGACCGGGCTGAGGCCGAGGCGCTGGTTCTGTCTGCCTTTGGCCCCGGCCGCTTCGCCAAGACGGCCGAGCGACTGCGCGAATCCGCGACCATGGCCGCGGCGTTCATCGCGCGCGAGGACGGCCGCGCGGTCGGTTCGGTGCGCCTGTGGTCGATCACGATCGAGGGTCTGGACGCCCTGTTCCTGGGCCCCATTGCTGTGGCCGAGGATGCGCGTCGGGGCGGGCTGGGGGCCGATCTGGTCGGAGCCTGTATCGCAAAAGCGCAGGCCCGCAGCGTGGCCGGCGTCCTGCTGGTCGGCGATCAGCCCTATTTCTCGCGCTTCGGGTTTGAGCCCGCGCCCGGCGTCCGCCTGCCCGGACCGGTCGATCCGCGCCGGGTGTTGTGGCTGCCCATCAGGGGCGTTGTCCCGGCAGGACTGGCCCTTCCGGCCTGAGCGGGCCCCATTGCCGCTCATCCCGGCGAAAGCCGGGACCCAGCGCCTTGGGCGAATCTTGCCTTGGTATCGGACCCGAAAGACGATCCGACGCAGTTGCCAGCCATGAAAGAACTGGATCCCGGCTTTCGCCGGGATGAGCGGAAGGGTCTAGGGTCCGGTTTTACAATGATGACCCGGTTTGCACCTCAATCATGACCGCCCCCGAAACCCCTTCAGGACTCGCTGCCGTCACCGCAGCCGCCAAACAGGGCCTCCGTTCCACCGATGGGTCGCGCGGCCTGCCGCCGGTCCATCTGTGGCATCCGGCCCATTGCGGCGACATTGACATCGTCATTCGCGCCGACGGCACCTGGATGCACGAAGGATCGCCCATTGGGCGCGCGGAACTGGTGCGGCTGTTCTCGACCGTGCTGCGGCTCGATCCCGACGGCTATCATCTGGTCACGCCGGGCGAGAAGATGCGGATCTCGGTCGAGGACCTGCCGTTCCGCGCCGTGGCCCTGCGCCGTGACGGCGACGGTCTGATCTTCACCACCGATGTCGGCGACGAGGCCCGGGCGGGGCCGGACCACGCCCTGAGCGTCGAGACCAACCCCCAGACTGGCGAGCCGGCCCCGCGCATCCATGTCCGGGCAGGGCTGGAGGCGCGCATCGCCCGGTCCGTCTTCTACGATCTGGTCGAGATGGCCGAGGTGCGGGAGGGTCAGCTGGCGGTGCGGTCGGACGGGATCTGGTTCCCGCTGGGTCCGCCCGGGGCTGGCGTCGCATGAGTCTGGTGACACTCAGGGAGCGGCTGGTCGAGCGGCTGGCCCCGGTCGAGGGCTGGCGGGGGGAGACGCGCGCGGCGCGGTCCGACTTCGACCTCAACCCCGGCGCGCCCCGGTTGCATGACAGCCCGTTGAAGCCGGCAGCGGTGCTGATTCCCGTCATCGCCGAAGCCTGCGGAGCCTCGGTCCTTCTGACCCGCCGCGCCGACAGCCTGGCGCGCCACACCGGCCAGATCGCCTTTCCCGGCGGACGGCTGGATCCCGGCGAGACGGCGGCCGAGGCCGCGCTGCGCGAGGCGCGCGAGGAGGTCGATCTGGATCCCCTGTCCGTCACCGTTCTGGGCCTGTCGGAACCCTATGAGACCGGCACCGGCTATCTGGTCACGCCTGTGATCGGCTGGATCGAGCGCCTGCCGCCGCTGACCGCCTCGCCCGACGAGGTGGCCGAGGTGTTCCAGGCCCCGTGGGACTTTCTGATGGACCCGTCCAACCACAGCCGTGACCACCTCGAGGCACCGCCCGGCGTCAAACGCTGGTTCTGGGCCATAACCTGGAACGAACGCTACATCTGGGGGGCCACCGCGGGCATCATCCGGGGCCTGCGCACGCGGCTCTATGGCGACGAGGCCGACCTGCCTGCCGCCGCCGCCGAGGACGCGGCGTGAGTGCGCGGCTTCAGGGTCAGGCCTGGCTGGACGACCCGGCCACGGCCGCCGTTTTCGACGCGCTGGAGGCCGTCGGCGGCCCCGACTGCGCCCGCTTCGTCGGCGGCAGTATCCGCAACGCCCTGGTCGGCCGGCCCGTTGATGACATCGACATCGCGACGCGGCTGTTGCCCGAGCAGTCGATGGCGGCGCTGCAGGCGGCGGGGATCAAGGTCGTCCCGACCGGCCTCGCTCATGGCACCGTCACAGCGGTCTCGAACCGTCGCCCGCACGAGATCACCACCCTGCGCCGGGATGTGGAGACCGACGGTCGCCGCGCCGTGGTCGCCTTCACCGACGACTGGGCCGGGGATGCCGCACGCCGCGACTTCCGCCTGAACGCCCTCTACGCCGACCGGACGGGAACGATCTTCGATCCGACGGGGGAGGGGGTGACCGACGCCCTGGCCGGCCGTGTCGTCTTCGTCGGCGATGCGAACACCCGGATCCGGGAGGACTATCTGCGCATCCTGCGCTTTTTCCGCTTCTTCGCCTGGTATGGCCGCAGCGACCCGGACGCCGAAGGCCTCACCGCCTGCGCCGCCCACGTCTCGGGCCTGTCACAGCTCTCGGCCGAGCGGGTGTCCAGGGAGCTGATGAAGCTGCTGGCCGCGCCCGACCCCCGGCCGGCGGTCAGGGCCATGCGCGACGCCGGCGTGCTGGCGCAGGTGCTGCCGGTGGCGGTCGACCCGGCGGCCTTCGAAGCCCTGGTCGATCTTAACGACGACCCGGTCCTGCGCCTGTCGGCGCTGCTGCCGGACGATCCAGCGGCGGTACTGCAGGCCACCCGTGGTCTGCGCCTGCCCCGGGCCGTCGAGGCCCGTCTGACCGCCGCCGCCCAAGGGCCGCTCGACCCCGACACGCAGGCCCGAAGCCTGCGGGCGCTGATCTACCGGCAAGGCGCGCAGACGGTGCGCGATCGGCTGATCCGCGGCTGGGCCCGTCAGCCCGATCAGGCAGACGCCGCCCGCGCCGCCCTGTCGACCGTCGACACCTGGCCGGTCCCGCGTCTGCCCGTCGGCGGTCGCGAGCTCGCGCGTCTGGGGGTCGAGCCCGGGCCGGAGACCGGACGCCTGCTCAAGGCCTTCGAGGACGGCTGGATCGCGGACGACTTCCCCGCCGCCGGTCCCCCCGACCGGCTCAGGGCGCTGGTGGAGGGTTCGCGCGGACAAACCGGGTGATGACCGGCCGGTGGTCGGAGCCGGTGTCGAGCCCAAGCCGCCGCTCGACCAGGGCCAGCTCCGGCGAGCGATAGACCTGATCGATCGTGATGGCGGCGAAGGCGGGCAGGTCGGCCGGCCAGGTCCCCGGCCAGCCCGGCGCGGGGATCAGTCCACCGTCGGCCCGGATTTGCCGTCCGATCCGGGCGCTGGAGACGCTGTTGAAGTCGCCCGCCGCGATCAGCGGCCCGGGCGTGGCCCTGGCCCAGTCCGCCAGCCCCTGCGCCTGCCGGATCTGTCCCCACTGGAACTGATAGGGCCAGGGCCGCGTCATGTGCACGCCCGCGACCGTCACCGGCCCCATGGCGGTTTCCGCCCGCGCGGCCACGACGGAGAGCTCCGCGATCTTCAGGTTCAGGTCAACCAGCGGGCGCCGGCCGGCGATCACCGACCGGACCACGCCGCCGGCCTGATCGAGCGGAGGCGTCACGACCCGGTAGGGGTAGCTGGCCAGGATCCGGTCCAGGGCGGGGGTCACGGCCGGGCCGACCTCGACCAGCACGACCAGATCGGCCTCAGAGGCCTGAACCGACCGGGCGATGGCCTCCACATCCTCGTTGTCCCGGTGCAGATTGGCCGAATACAGGGTGACGCCGGGGCCGTCCGGCGCGCCCTCGCCACGCGGCGGGGCCCACTGGGCCGATCCGGCGATCAGCACCAGCGCGGACACCACGACCGCCCCCAGAAGGACCGCACGCAGCCGGGCCGCCGCCGCCGCTGCCACGACCGCGACCGCCACCATCAGGGCGGGAGCGGTGAACTGGGCCACGAGATCGACCCAGCGATGCCCGATCCCGCTCAGTGCTGCGCCGGCGATGACCAGCGGGGCCGCGAGCAGCAGCCCCAGCGCCACGGTCAGCATGATTCGCGCAGGCGACGGGGCGCGATCCTCCACAGGCTCTTGCATCGTTGTTGAACACAGGGCGTTGTGGCGCGTTGACCAGTCGCTGCCGGGGAGAGCGAAATGGCGAAGCGGTCCATCGGGGATATCGAGAAGATCTGGTCCAATGTCGAGGGCGTCAAGAAGCTCTCCGACCGGGCGGTGGGCTTTGGTCCGTTCGGCGTCGGACTGGATGGCCTGCTGACCTGGATTCCCGTGGTCGGCACGCTCTACAGCGTCGGGGCCGGCGGCTGGTTGCTGCTGCAGGCCGCCAGGGCGAAGGCCTCGCCCGGCACCGTTCTGCGCATGACCGGCTATCTGGCGGTCGATGTGGTGACCGGCGAGGTCCCGATCGCCGGCGATGTCGTCGACTTCTTCTTCCCCGGCCACCTGATGGCGGCCAAGGCCCTGCAGAAGGACATCGAGAGCACTCACTGGGTCGAGGCGAACGAGGGCGAGGCCCGCGCCTCGGGCGAGCACGAACGCCATCTCACGGCCATGCGCGCTGATCCGAACAAGCGGCGGGTCGTTTATCTGCACGATTGAGCAGCGCCCGCGCTTGACGAAGCGCGCGCCGCCCGCCCTAGTCCCCCCGATTTGAATACGCCGGGACCCTTGATGACCGCCAAGCTGACGCGAGAGGAACTGGCGCTTGCCCTGGGCAGGGCGGGCGAAGGTGACCGGGGGGCCTTCCGCACGGTGTATGAGGCCACCTCGGCGAAACTTCTGGGCGTTTGCCTGCGTATCTTGTCCGACCGCCAAATGGCCGAGGACGTCTTGCAGGACACTTATCTCACTGTCTGGAGGAAGGCCGCGACCTTCGATGCGACGCGCGCCAGCCCGATCACCTGGCTGGTGACCATTGCGCGCAACCGCTCGATCGACCGGCTGCGCTCGGCCGCGCCGATGCGCCGCACCGTTCCCGTGGAGGATGCGCACGAGCTGGTCGACAGCGCGCCGCTGGCCTCGGACGCGATCGAAACGAGTGATGAGGTGGGTCGTCTCAACGTCTGTCTCGACACGCTGGAGGACAGGGTCCGCAATTCGATCCGTACCGCCTTTCTGGACGGCGTCACCTATGACGCCCTGGCCAGCCGCGAGAACGTGCCTCTCGGGACGATGAAAAGCTGGATCCGGCGCGGGCTTCTGCGGCTGAGGAACTGCCTGGAATCATGACCGATCTTCCTTCTGACGAACGCGACCCCGACGACGCCACGGCCCTGGCCGGCGAACTGGCCCTGCGCCTGCTGTCCCGCGAGGAGGAGGCCCGCGCCCGCGCCCGCGAAGCTTCCGATCCGGCCTTCGCCGCAGAGGTCGAGGGCTGGAATGCCCAGCTTGCCGGCCTTGCCGAGGCCATCCCGCCCGTCCGGCCCTCAGCCGGCCTCTGGCCGCGCGTCGAGGCCGGTATCGCCGACAGGGCGTCAGCTGCCAATGACAACGGTCGCGCCGGCTTCTGGCGCGCCTGGGCGCTCGGCTCGACCGGGCTTCTGGCCGCCAGCCTCGTCGCGCTCGCCGTCCTGATCGCCCGGCCCGCGCCCGCGCCGGTCGTTCAGGCCGTGCCCGAGGGCGGCCTGACCCGCGTCGCCACGCTTTCGCTCGAGAGCGGGGCACCGGCGGTGACCCTGGTCTATGACACCGTGACCGGCCACCTGTTCATCGCCCCGACCCAGGCCATGCCGGGCGATGCGGGTGTGCCCCATCTGTGGCTGGTCAAGCCCGACGGTGCCGGCGTCCAGCTGGTCGGGGCCATCGATGGCGCGGCGGCCTCGCGCCACACCCTGGACGCGGTTTTAGCGGGCGAGGCGGGTCAGGCCCGGGCGGTGGCCATCTCGATGGAAGCGCCCGGTCACACCCCGGCCGCCGACCGGCCGGACGGGCCGGTGGTCGCCTCGGGTGAACTCCAGGCCTTGTGAGCGCATACTTTGCCGCGCCCTGTTATCAACAGACGCGTCTGAAAGGCTCGTGATTTCAACGGGCGCACCGATTTAAGGCCCCTTGAGCTCGCCCACATTGCAGCCGACAGCAGACTGATCCCGCATCAATGCGGAGATCGAAATGCCTGCCCATCACAGCGCCCGGCTGGACCTGCCCTATCTGGCGGCCGGCCAGCTTCAGAAACACGTCACCGTCAACGAGGCCCTGACCCGGCTCGACGCCCTCGCCCAGTCGGCGGTGGTTAGTCGCACCGTCGCGGCCCAGCCCGCCGACCCGGCCGACGGCGACCTCTTTATCCTGCCGCCCGGGGCGACCGGGCCGGCCTGGTCGGCCTGGTCGACGGGGGACCTGGTCCGGGCGGAACTCGGGGGCTGGACCCGCGTGGCCATGCCCCCGGGCGCACTGGCCTTTGTGCTGGACGCCCGGGATCTGGTCGTCCGTCTGTCCGACGGCTGGACCCGTGTGGCACCGCCGGAACTCCAGAACCTGGCCCGCCTCGGGCTGAACACCGTGGCCGACGCCGCCAATCCGTTCGCCGCCAGGCTCAACAAGGCGCTGTGGACCGCTGTGCCGCACGGCGAGGGCGGCGACGGCGACCTGCGCTTCACCTTCAACAAGGACGGTCCCGGCGACGTACTGTCCCTGCTGTTCCAGAGCGGCTTCGGCGGCCGCGCCGAATTGGGCCTGATCGGCGACGACGACCTGAGCCTCAAGGTCAGCGACGACGGCTCCGCCTGGCATGAGGTCCTGCGCATCGATAGCGACAGCGGCCGGATCTGGTTCCTGCGCGGGGCCGCGCGCGCCGAGAGCGTGCGGATCGCCGCCAGCGGCGGCTATGCCCCGCCCGACTGGGCCCGGCTCGTCACGGTTGTCGCAATCGGTGGCGGTGGCGGTGGCGGGACCGGAGTGTCCGGAGCCGGCGGGGCCCGGTCGGGTGGCGGCGGTGGTGGCGGCGCCGGTCTGTCCGGCGTGACCTGGCGCGTCGAAGACCTGCCCGGCCCCCTGGCCTTCACTATCGGCGCTGGCGGTGCGACCGGCCTGTCCGGCGGCGACACGATCGTGACCGCCGGCGGCCTCGCCCTGCTCACGGCCCGGGGCGGCGCGGCCGGAACCGTAACTTCGGCCGGGGCCGCAGGCGCCGGTCTCAGCGGCGGCAATGCGGGCGGGGCGAGTTCGACCACCGCGACGGCGGAAACCGGCGCATCCCTGACCGCCCCGGCGGGTCCGGGCGGCGGGGGCGGAGGCGGGGGCCTTGATGCCGCCGGAACAGCCCGCGCGGGCGGTGCCGGCGGGACGGGCGGCGTGCTGA
>JBBSCK010000026.1:0-25298 GCA_038250335.1 Caulobacterales bacterium | reverse complement strand
GGACGGGCCTTCACCCCCGGCATACTGGATCATGGCAAACAGAGTTTCCGCCAGCCCGAAATCCGTCAGGATCGACACCACATAGCCGGACCAGCCGACCGCGACGGTCGACGCCGCCACGCCGTATTCCAGCACCAGCAGCCAGCCCATGATCCAGGCGAACACCTCGCCGAGCGTACCATAGGCATAGGGGTAGGCCGATCCTGATACCGGCATGGTCGAGGCCAGTTCGGCGTAGCATAGGCCCGCCAGACCGCAGGCGATGCCCGCGACCACAAAGGACAGCATGATGGCGGGGCCAGCATTGGCCGCAGCCACCTGACCGGTCAGGACGAAGATACCGGCGCCGATGATGGCACCGACGCCCAGGCTCATCAGGTTCCACGGACCCAGCGTGCGCTTCAGCTCGCTCTTGGCCGCTTCTTTCTGGATCTGGGCTACGGATTTCTTGAGGAACAGACGGTTCCCCTTGGGCCTAAGGCCTGTTGCGGACATAAAGTCGCGCCCCCTTGAAAAACAGGCGGCCCTACCAAAAGACCGCCATGCGGCGCGGACGCTAGCGAGACGCGTGCGGACTGGCAACGTGGTTTCTGTACAGTGACGCCGCGACGACTCTTCCATGACTGCGACTGTGGCCGCCTGAGCGCAGGAATGGCCTATCCTGTCGGGCTGGGCGCTGGCGCCTGGCGCTCGAACTGCTTAATGTCGCGCTTGAGGACGGGTGCAAGGCGCGCATCCGTGTCAGCGTAATATTGCAAGTTCGGGGGTTGAAGTTGGCGGGAAATACAGTGGCGCCGGGTCAGGCGCGATGGTCTTCGAAGGCCGCCTTCGTGCTGGCGGCGACGGGATCCGCCGTCGGCCTTGGCAATCTCTGGCGCTTTCCGACCGAGGTGGGCAGCAACGGCGGCGGGGCCTTTGTCCTGCTTTACATTCTCTGCGTGGTGCTGATCGCCCTGCCGCTGCTTCTGGCTGAAAGCCTGATCGGGCGGCACGGGCAGCGCTCGACGATTGCCAGCGCGGCCCATCTGGCGCGCCAGTCCGGGGCCAGCCCGGCGTGGAGCGTGCTGGCGGTGATCGGCCTCATCGCCAATACCGCCATCCTGACCTTCTACTGCGTGGTCGCAGGCTGGGTGGTCTATTTCATCGGGACCAGTGCGGTCGATCTGATCGGTGCCATCGGGGCCGGTGAGCCTCTGAGAGGCGCCTATGCCCCGCAATCGGTCGAGCAGATTCGAGAGATGATGCCGACCCTGTTCGCCAATCCCGTCCTCCTCGTCGGACTGCAGCTCGCCTTCGTGGTCGTGACGGTCTGGATCGTCGCTCGCGGGGTCAAGGGCGGCATCGAACTGGCGGCGACCTGGCTGATGCCCGCCTTCTTCTTCCTGCTGATCGGGATCACCATCTATGCCGCGATCACCGGCGATTTCGCTGCAGCCGTGGCCTTCCTGTTCACGCCCGACTTTGAACGCGCCCTGCAACCGGGCGTGCTCAGCTCAGCCCTCGGACAGGCCTTTTTCTCGCTCAGCCTCGGCGGCGGCGCCATGATCGCTTACGGAGCCTATGCCTCGCGCGACACCAACCTCGGGCAGACGTCCGGCATGATCGCCTTCGCCGACACCGGCGTGGCCATCATCGCCGGTCTGGCGATCTTTCCGATCGTGTTCAGCGTGGGGATGGCACCGGACGCCGGCCCGACGCTGATGTTCCAGACCCTGCCGACCGCCTTCCACGCCATGCCGGGCGGCGCGATCGTCGGCCTGTTGTTCTTTGTGCTCGCGCTGTTCGCGGCCCTGACCTCGTCGGTCTCCCTGCTTGAAATCTCGGTCAGCTGGGTCACCGAGAAGTTCGGCATCTCGCGCGCGAAGGCGGCCTGGAGCATCGGCGTTCCGGTGTTCCTGATCGGCCTGCTGTCGGCCCTGTCGTTCAACATCCTCGCCGATCAGCGGCCCATTCCGTTCATTCCGGGCTTTGAGAACGCGACCTGGTTCGATGCCATCGACGGCGTCACCGGAAAGCTGCTGCTGCCCCTGTCGGGTCTGATCACCGCCGTCTTCATCGGCTGGGTCGCCGATCGCAAACTGGTCAATGCCGAGACCGGGCTGACGGGCGGCACTCTGGGCGCGTGGCGCTTCCTCGTCGCCTGGCTGTGCCCGCTGGCCGTGGCGGCCATCCTTGTGATCGGCCTGTTCCCGCAGCTGCTGGGCTAGGTCGCATCCCGACAGGACGCGTGGGACGGACTGCGTTTCGCGTGGGCCGGATCGCCCTGTGTTCTTTGCTTGGTCGCGGGAGGTCCAGGGTGTGACGCTGCCGATTCACGCTGTACTGGAACCACTGAAGGCCGCGCTCACCCTGGGCAACGTCGCGGTGCTGGCGGCGCCGCCGGGGGCCGGCAAGACCACGGTGGTGCCGCTGGCGTTGCTGAACGAGGCTTGGCTGGCTGACGCCAGAATTCTGGTACTGGAGCCGAGGCGGCTGGCAGCGCGGGCGGCGGCGGAGCGGATGGCGGCGACGTTGGGCCAGAAGACCGGCGAAACGGTCGGCTACCGCACCCGTCTCCAGAGCCGGATCGGGCCCCGCACACGGATCGAGGTCATCACCGAGGGCGTGTTCACCCGCATGATCCTCGACGACCCGGGACTGGAGGGCGTGGGCGCGGTCCTGTTCGACGAATTCCATGAACGGTCGCTGGACGCCGATCTGGGGCTGGCGCTCGCTCTGGAATCGCAGGGACTGTTGCGGGAGCGCCTGCGCCTGCTGGTGATGTCGGCGACACTGGACATCGCCGGCGTGGCCAAACTGTTGAACGGTGCCCCCGTGATCGAGGCTGAGGGCCGCGCCTTTCCGGTCGAAACGATCTATCTCGGGCGCAATCCGGTCGATCGGATCGAGGACGCCATGGCCCGCGCCTGTCTGACGGCCCTCGGCGATCAGTCGGGATCGGTGCTGGCCTTTCTGCCGGGGCAGGGGGAGATCCACAGGACGGCGTCGCGTCTGGCCGAGCGGCTGCGCGATCCGGCCGTGGAGATCGTGACCCTGTATGGCGGTCTGGACCCCGAGGCGCAGGACCGCGCGATCCGACCCACAGCGCCCGGACGGCGCAAGATCGTGCTGGCAACCTCTGTCGCCGAGACCAGCCTGACCATCGACGGCGTCCGTGTGGTCGTCGATTCGGGCCTGTCGCGCGTGCCCCGGTTCGAGCCGTCCAGCGGCCTCACCCGCCTCGCCACCGTCCGCGTCAGCCGGTCATCGGCCGAGCAGCGGCGCGGCCGGGCCGGCCGAACGGAGCCGGGGATCTGCTATCGCCTGTGGGACGAGGCTGAAACGCGGGGTCTGGTTGCGCACCAGCGGCCCGAGATCCTGGAGGCGGATCTGACCGGTCTGGCGCTGGACCTGGCCCGCTGGGGCGCACGGTCGGCTGACGGGCTGGCGCTGCTGGATCCCCCGCCGGCCGGGGCCATGCTGGAGGCGCGGGCGGTGCTGACGCGGCTCGGGGCCCTGGACGCGGATGGGGCGCTGACCGCCCACGGCCGACGGCTGGGTGGCATACCGCTGCCGCCGAGGCTGGCCCATATGGTCGCGTTCGCGGCCGATGCGGGCGAGGCGCGGCTGGGCGCGCGGATCGCGGCAGTGCTCAGCGAACCCGGACTGGGGGGAACAGACACCGATCTGCGCGAACGGCTGCGGGGCTTCGACCGCGATCGCTCGGGCCGGGCGGACGACGCGCGTCGGCTGGCCGAGCGATGGGCCCGAGCGGCGGCGGGTGGGCGGGTCCCTGACCGGGGCGCGGTCGACATCGGCCGCCTGCTGGCCGAGGCCTTTCCCGAACGGGTCGCACGGGCACGGGGCAAACCCGGCGAGGTTCTGCTGGCCTCGGGACGCGGGGCCTTCATCGACGCGACCGATCCTCTGGCGTCCGAGCCCTGGCTGGCGGTTGCGGATCTGGGCGGGGGCGACACCCGGGACCGCATCCGGCTGGCGGCTCCGCTGGAGGGCGAGGCGCTGCAGGGGCGGTTCGTGACCGAGGACCGGGTGACGCGGGAGCCGTCAGGGAGGCTGGTGGTGCGGCGCATCCGTCGACTCGGCGCGATCGTGGTGGACGAACGGATCACAGGGGCCCCCGATCCCGCTGCGGTCGAGGCCATGCTGCGCGAGACGTTCGAGCGGGACGGCGTGTCGGGACTGCCATGGGGCGAGCGGTCGGGCGCGCTCCGGGCCCGTCTGATCTTTGTCAGGGGACTGGACGAAAGCTGGCCCGACACCTCGGACGCGGGCTTGCTGGCGGAGCGCGAAACCTGGCTGTGGCCGCTGCTGGCGGGCGCGTCGGCGCTGGACCGGCTGTCCGACGCTGCGCTGGAGCAGGGGCTTCGTGCGCTGGTGCCGTGGGACCGGCAGAGGACGCTGGATCAGCTGGCCCCGCTCCGTCTCGACACACCGCTGGGGTCTGCGGCAATCGACTATGCGGCCGAGGGCGGTCCCCGGGTGGACATCCGGGTGCAGGAACTGTTCGGCGTTACGGTTCATCCCACTGTGGGGGGCGGTCGCGTCGCCCTGACCCTGGCCCTGCTGTCGCCGGCGCGCCGCCCGGTGCAGGTGACCCGCGACCTGCCGGGGTTCTGGAAAGGCTCCTGGGCTGCCGTGCGGTCGGAGATGCGGGGCCGCTATCCGCGCCATCCCTGGCCCGAAAACCCCGCGGAGGCCCCGCCCACCAATCGCGTGAAGCCCCGGGGTACCTGAGCTCAGGCCGTATCCGTCACCGCATAGACCATCACCCCGGTCGCGACCGCGAGGTTCAGGCTGTCGGCGCGCCCGCGCATCGGAATCTTGACGTTGACGTCACAGGCGGCGGCCAGGGCGTCGGTCAGACCCGCCTGTTCGTTGCCCATCAGGATGAGGGTGGGTCGGGCATAGGCGGCGTCGCGGTAGCCGACGGTCGCGTCCAGCCGGGTGCCGACGACGCTGCCCGGCCAGCCCTCGCGCCAGGCCAGGAAGTCCGTCGGCGTGGACCGGGCGATGGTCACGGCAAAGACCGAGCCCATGGTCGCGCGAACCGCCTCCACCGAAAAGGGATCAACGCAGTCGCCGATCAAGATGACCCCGCCGCAGCCTGCAGCGTCCGCCGTGCGGATGATCGTGCCCAGGTTCCCAGGGTCGCGGACCTGTTCCAGCGCCACCCAGCAGGACGCGGTTTCCGGTTTCAGCGCGGACAGCGGTGTGAAGGCCTGGTCGAAGACGGCCAGAACGGTCTGGGGATTCTCGCGCCGGCTGATCTTCTCAAGGATGGGGTGGGTGACCGTCAGGACCTCGCCGCCGCCGGCCAGGGTTTCCGCCTTTGCGCGGCCCAGCAGGGCGTGCGGCCGTGCTTCCATTCCGACCAGCAGGGTGCGGGGGGCGCGGCCCTGATCCAGCGCCTCGCCGATGAATTTGAGACCTTCGGCCAGGAACAGCCCGGTCGCCTCGCGCTCCTTGCGCATATGCAGTGCCCGGACCGACTTGATCGTGTCGTTGGTCAGGGAGGTGATCAGCCGGCCGTCGGTCACGACGCGCACCAGCGGGCGAAGAAGCTGAGGCCGATGGCGCGGCCGTCAGGCCCCTCCTCGGCGAGGGCCAGTTCGCCCCAGTCGATCCGCCCCCCGCGCGACACCGTAGCCTCGGCCATCTGATGAGCCAGGGACAGGCCGGAAATGCGCGCGGCATAGGCGTTCAGCAGCAGGAAGTCGGCCTCGTCGGCCAGAAGCGCGGCGCAGTCGGCCAGAAGCGCCGGCATGTCCTCGAACAGCCTCCAGACCTCTCCGGTCGGTCCCCGGCCGTATTTGGGCGGGTCCAGGATGATGCCGTGATAGCGGGACCCGCGACGAACCTCGCGCGCGACGTATTTGCGGGCGTCCTCGACGATCCAGCGGATCGGCCGGTCCTCCATGCCCGAAAGGGCCGCGTTCTCGCGGGCCCAGGCGACGGATTTCTTCGAGGCGTCGATATGGGTGACCTCGGCACCCGCCGCCGCGCAGACCAGGCTGGCGACCCCGGTATAGCCGAACAGGTTCAGGACCCGCGGCCGCTCAAGTCGGCGGATACGAGCGTCCAGCCAGTCCCAGTTGGCGGCCTGTTCGGGGAAGAAGGCCAGGTGACGGAAGGGCGTAAACCGGCCTGAGAACCGCACATCGCGCCAGCTCAGCGGAAAGGTGTCGATCGGAGCCGCCGCGAAGCGCCAGCGGCCGGCCTCGTCCTCGTCATCGGGGTCGAATGTGGCGCTGGCCGTCGCAAAGGCCTCGGGGTTGCGGGGCCGCCAGAAGCACTGCGGCTCGGGCCGGACGACCGTGTGGGGGCCGTAGCGCTCCAGCTTGAGGCCGCCGCCGCTGTCCAGCAGGGCGTAGTCGGACCAGCCCCGGGTCACGAGGGTCTCGGGGCGGGGCGAAAGGACGGGCGGCATGGCCAACGCTCTATGCCGTCAGGCGGCCTCGCGTCCAGCGTCGAGGTGTTCCATCGCCGGCTTCGGGTCGGGTCGATGCCGGGTCTTGTCCCAGGCATAGGGTTCGCGAACCAGACGCCAGAAGGCGTGGAAGAAGCCGAGGCTGAGCAGGGACCAGTAGGCCGGCGCAACGGCCATGTCGGCGGCCGTATAGGGCAGGCCCGCCCGCCACGCGCCGATCAGGCCGTTCAGCCACGCAGCCGCCGCGCCAAGAACAAGCACGCCGATCGAGAAGACGGGCGTCCCTGGCGGCAGGCCTGCGGCGGCGGCGATCGCGAGGCTGGCGGCGACCCAGGCCAGCGAGCCGGCATGCACCGCTGCCGAGGCCAGGGTCGCGCCGACGCTCAAGGTCAGGGCCAGTCCCCCGCGCCATCCGAGGCCGCGCACGTCTATCGTATGCACGCCCCAGGTCTGCATATAACCTTTCAGCCAGCGCGTCCGCTGGGGCAGCCAGTCGACCAGGGCGCCGGGCGGCGATTCATGGGTCGGGCGCGACAGTGTCCCCAGGGTTCCGCCGGCCCGCCACAGGCGAAAGCCGAGGTCCGCGTCCTCGGTGACGTTGCAGGGGTCCCAGCCGCCGACCGCCCTCAAGGCATCGGTCCGGAAGTGATTGCTGGTGCCGCCGAGCGGAAAGGGCAGCCCCAGCCGGGCCATCGCGGGCAGGGTCACCTCGAACAGGGACGCATATTCGACAGCGAATTGCCGATCGAGGAACCGGCTTTCCGAGTGATCCCGTGTCCGGATGCGCAGCGGCGACTGCAGGGCCCACAGCGACCCGGTCCGGTCATCGGCGAAACGCGCGACGGCTTCGCGGAGCTGCAGCGGGTCCGGATCGTCTTCGGCGTCATAGACCGTGACGAACTCGCCCCTCGCGGCTGCGAGGCCGTAGTTCAGGGCGTGCGGCTTGGTCCGCAGACCGCCCTGCGGTGCGATGCGAACCTTGAGCCAGGAGGGCAGGGCGCAGTCGGCTGCAGCGGCGATGGTGGTATGGTCATGCGCTTCGAGGATCAGATAGCCGTCGAGCCGATCGGGGGGATAGTCGATGGCCGTCAGCCGCTCGACCAACTGGGGCAGCACATCGGCCTCCTCCAGCAGGGCAACGAGGATGGTGTAGCGGGGCAGTCGCTGTCCGCGCACAGGTGGATGTAGACCGGGTTGCGAGGGGCGGTCGAGACTCGCGAGGACCAGAACGACGCGCCAGCTTGCACAGGCGAGGAAGGCCATCTGGACCGCGAGGACCAGCAGCAGTCCGGTGAGCCCGGGTTCGGATGCGAAGGCTGCGACCAACCCGAAGAATGCCGCGATCCAGACCAGAACCTGGCCCACGCCCGGGCTACGGCGCGACGCCCAATGGCGGTATGCGACCGTCTCAATGCTGGCTTTTCCGCTCGTCCCCGTGCGCGCCATCCTGAACAGCTATCGCGGCGGGCGGCACGCGGCAAGCTGTTGGCACCGCACCGGCATTGGCGTTATGCAGGGACAGGCTGGCCCGGGATCGCGCCGGCCTGTCCCTTGAGGGAGTGAGTGCGTGCCCGGCGATACGGTGATTTCCTCCAGTTCGGCCCCCCGCTCGACCCGCAAGCCCAAGGGCGAGGGGCACGCCCGTCGCGCCGAAATCCTGGCCGCCGCCGAGCGGATCTTCGTCGAGGTCGGCTATGACGGGGCCACGATCCGCAAGATCGCCGACGAGGTCGGGCTGTCGTCGACCGCGCTCTACATGCATTTCTCGGAGAAGAGCGAGATTCTCCACGAGATCTGTCAGGCGGCCTTTGGCCGGCTGCAGGCTGCCAACGCGGCCGTCATGGAGGCGGGCGGCCCGGCGGAGGTTCGTCTACGGCGTCTGCTGGAAGGCTATGTCGATTTCGGCTTCGACAACCCGAACGCCTACCGGCTGATCTATCTGACCCGGCCGGTCGAGGCCCGGGACGGGGCCCAGAGCGCGTCGCAGGAACTGGGCGGAGCGCTGTTCCGGTCGTTTGAGGCCGTTGTCGAGGAGGTCGGGGCGGCGGGCCGGCTGCGAGGTGAGCCGAGGGCCACCGCCCAAGCGCTATGGGCCGGCGCGCACGGCATCGTTTCACTGATGATCACCAAGCCCTATTTCGCCTGGGTCGATCGGCCGACCCTGACCCGGACCATGATCGACGCCCTGTTCGTCGGCCTGCTCAAGCCCTGAGTTAGCGCGGCCGCGACGTCGCCTCGCGGAAGCAGATCCTTGTCAGGGACTGTAGGGCCGGGGTCCGTTGTAGCCGCGCGCGATATCGGACCCCGTGGTCAGAGGGGCGGAGCCGCCGTTCAGGCGAGCCTTGTAGACCGCCATATTCTCCATCACCCGCATCATGTAGTTGCGCGTTTCGGTGAAGGGCGCGCATTCGATGAAATCGACCGGATCGATTCCGCCGCCCGAGGCACCGCTGCGGGGATCGCCGCAGCGGGCCACCCACTGGGGAGCCCGTGCCGGGCCGGCGTTATAGCCGACGGTGGTCAGCAGCATGGAACCCGAGAACTGGGTCATCAGCTCACCCAGGTGATAGCTGCCCAGGGTCATGTTGTAGTCGGGATCCCAGAGGCGCTCGGCCGAATAGGGCATGCCCAGTCGGCGGGCGACTCCCGAGGCGGTCGCGGTCAGGAACTGCATCATGCCGCGGGCATCGGCAGACGAGCGGGCGCGGGGGTCGAAGCTGGATTCCTGACGCGTGATGGCAAGGGTGAAGGCCAGGGGGGCGGCACCCGCGACCTCGGGCGGGATGCGGATGGGATACTGGCGCTCGGGCATCAGGAAACCGCGCTGGCTGGCGGCGCGCCCGACCATCATGGCGGCAAAGCCGTCGCCATAGCCCCGGGTCATGTCCATCAGGAGGGCGAGGTCGGCGATGCCCGGCAGGGTGTCGTCAAGGTGATAGGCAAAGACCCGGTAAAGGCTGGTCTCGCCCGTTTCGCCCAGAATACGGGTGGCGCGGACGAGCTCATTGGCCTCGAAGGCCGCGATGTCGGCCCCGGTCGGAACCGGGTCGGCGGGCAGGGTCACGGTGGTGATCCCGGCCTTCTCGGCCGCAAGCTGCCCGTAGAAGGTCTGGATATGCCTCGCTCCGCCTTGGTAAAAGGCCATGGCTCCGGCCTGGTCACCGCGCGCCTCGGCCGCACGCCCCAGCCAGTAGAGGGCCCGGCCCTGGGTGATCGGCGTCGATGAGGCCTGACGCAGGGTCTCGAAATGGCCGGCGGCGCGGGCGGGATCACCCAGTTTGGTCAGGGCGACCCAGCCAGCGAAGAAGTCAGCGTCGACCTTGCGCTCGCCGCCGGGGAAGCCGTGGCCGGCCATGGCGTCATAAGCGGCGCGCCATTCGCGCTGCTCCAGCGCATCAATGAAATAGTTGCGGCGCTCGGTCCAGAGTCCGTCCTGACCTTCGCTGTGCAGGGGGGCCGGGGGCAGGGCCGACAGCAGGGCGAACCCTTCGGACTCGCGGCCGGCCGCGCGCAGGATTCGGATCCGTTCGAAGACGACGGCCGGATCGACCGCCTGGGTCGGCGACAGGCCGGCCACCACGGCGTCGGGGCTGTAGGCGCTGCGCAGCGTCATGGCGGCATTGGCGATCGCCCGCCGCTCCGGTGCGACCAGACCGACCATGGCCCGCGTCGCCGGACCGTGGGGGCCGGTGAGCAGCATGTTCAGGCGGGCCTCGTGGTCCGCCTGGCTCAGCGACGAACCCCAGCGGCCGAGGATACGGGTCTGGGTCGCCTCGTCGAAGGACCGGGTCCGCCACCATTCACCGATCAGGGCGCCGGCCTCGTCAGCGCGGCCGCGCTGGTCGAGGGCGTCGGCGAAGGCGAGTGCCCCCTGAACCGTTATGGGTCGGGACGCGGCGAAGAAGGCCAGGGCCGTGTCGACCCCCATGCCGGCCTGGTCCAGCGCCTGCTCGCCCGCTGCGATGCGGCTGTCGGCGCGGGGCCAGGCGCGGAGCGTCCGGGCGTCCTCGGCCAGCTCGGTGAAGGAAAGCTGCTCGGCCGAGGTGTCGATCAGGGCCCATTCGACCAGTTTGCGGGCCGTCGGGTCGCCAATGGCGGAGCCCGCGTTGCGGGCACCGATGACGTCGCGGGCACGGGCCGCCGCCAGACCCTGCCGGAACAGGGCCGTATCGGCGTCATTCAGGACCCGCTGCTGATAGCCCGCCGCCGGCCCGGCGACATAGGGGGTGGGCTGGCGGTTCAGATCAGCGGTCTGGGGAATCGGTGCGATAACGGCCAGAACGGCCGCGAGGCTGGTCGCGAGCATGATGTGTCGGATCCCCATTCATCCCGGTTGCAGGCTTGACCCTGGCAACCTACCCTCTTGCGTCTCGTTTCAGGCGACTGCCGCCCATCCCCCACGCAAGGTAGACTTGTTTCAATGACCGCCCCCTTGTTCAAGGGTGTGATCACCGCCCTGATCACACCACTTCGTGACGGAAACGTGGACGAACCCGCTTTCGAGGCTCTGCTGGAGCGCCAGATCGCGGCCGGGGTCCATGGCGTCGTGCCCATGGGCACGACCGGCGAGAGCGCCAGCCTGACCGGCGACGAGCACCGCCGGGTGATCGAGCTGTGCGTGAAGATCGTGGCCGGGCGGGTGCGGGTGATCGCCGGGGCGGGGGCCTCGGGGACCGACAAGGCGATCGAGCGGGTGCGACACGCCAAGACCGTCGGCGCGGACGGTACCCTGGTGGTGACGCCCTATTACAACCGGCCCTCGCAGGCGGGGCTGGTGGCGCATTTCGAGGCTGTCGCCGAGGCGGTGCAGCTGCCTGTGCTGCTTTACAATGTGCCCGGCCGCACAGGCGTGGACATGGCGAACGCGACCGTCGCTACGCTGGCCCGCCATCCCAACATCGTCGGCATCAAGGATGCGACCGGTGATCTGGGCCGGGTCAGCTGGATGCGAACCCATGTTGCCGGGCCGTTCGACCTGATCTCGGGCGATGACGCCAGCTTCCTCGGCTATTGCGCGCACGGCGGTGTGGGTGTGATCTCGGTGGCGTCCAACGTCGCGCCCGAAGCCATGGTGGCGCTTTACAACGCTGTCGCCAGCGGCGATCTGGCCCTGGCCCGGTCGTGGCAGGACCGGCTGGCCGACCTGCAGCAGGCCCTGTTCCTCGATAGCTCACCGTCGCCGGCCAAATATGCACTGGCCAGGCTTGGTCTGTGTACGGAGGACGTCCGCCTGCCGCTGGTGCCCACGCATGCGGCCGTCAAACCTGCGATCGATGCAGCCATGGCCTCGGCGGGTCTGGGCTGATGGCCACGACCCGGGAGAAGGCGGCCGCCGCCACCACCAAGGCCCCGATCACCAAGGCCAAGGTCATCGCAGAGAATCGCCGGGCCAAGTTCGACTATTTCCTCGAGGACAATCTCGAGGCCGGGATCATGCTGCTTGGCACCGAGATCAAGGCCCTGCGGATGGGCCGGGCCAATATCGCCGAGAGCTATGCGGCGGTCGAAGGGCGCGAGATCGTGCTGATCAACGCCGACATCCCGCCCTATGCCCAGGCCAACCGCTTCAACCACGAGCCGCGCCGGCCAAGAAAGCTGCTGCTGCATCGCAAACAGATCGACCGTCTGATCGGGGCGGTCCAGAAGGACGGCCAGACCATCATCCCGATCCGGCTCTATCTGAACGACGACGGCAAGGCCAAGCTGGAGATCGCCCTGGCCAAGGGCAAGAAGCTGCACGACAAGCGCGAGGCCTCGGCGGACCGCGACTGGCAGAGGGACAAGGCCCGGCTGATGCGGGACAAGGGCTGACCGGGCTGGACGAAAAAAATGAGTCCACTGAGTCCACTGAGTCCACTGAGTCCACACAGTCCACTCAGTCCACATCGGGTCGAGGGGCTGCAGGTTTCAATGTCAAAGACCGGTTCGATCGCAGTCTGTAGGATCGCTGCGTCAGTTTCGGACGCATGATTGCGCAAGGCGGATAGAAGCCGGGTGTTTAGCGCTCGGGTGCCGCTTCGCCCGTCGCCCGCTGCGCCGCTTCGCGGTCGCGGATCATGATGGAGGAAATCTCGCCGCCCTGCGCGTTCGCCTGGCGCTGGTTCAACTCGGCGGCATAGAGCGAGGCGAGGAAGGACCGGTCCCAGTCCGTGGCTGCATCCACGCCTCGGCCGTCCTCGAACAGGTTCAGGATGGTGTCGTTGCCTCTGGTGTCGGCCTCCGGGTCGATCTGGGCCAGGGCGACCATGCCGATGTAGTCGCCGATCTGCTGGAAGGAGAGACCGGCCGCCCGGTTGATGTCGAGAATGATGAAGACCCCCGCGAAGTCGTTGCGGATGCGCGTGGTCAGGCGGCTCGCGTCTTGCTGGACCAAGGGCGCATCTCGCCCAGGCAGACGCACGGCGACCGTGTTGTGACCAGTCTCGATCGGCACGCTGACATGCCACCAGCGGATGGCGTCCTCGGTTGACCGGAAACGCTCGCGCGCGACGGAGCCTAGCGTTGCCCCAGCATAGCCGGGACGAAATATCCTAGGGTTGGACAACATCATCGCTTGCGCGAGTGCAAGGCCGTCATCGGTCGCCATGACAAGAATGTTCGGCCCGCAGCCAGGCTGCCCGACCGGCAGGCCGGTGTCCGCGGCGAGGAGGCCCACCCGGTCCGCGATGACCTGCGCCGCCTCGGGTCTCAGGTTGACTACGCCGACGCAAAGCCTGCGGGTCCAACGGGCCGGTCCGCGATCAAGCGGCGCGGCGATGACATCATCGACGAACTGGCGGACAGCCTCGGACAGGGCACGCCGTTCGACGACGATGTCGTCGAGTTGTGTGGGGTCGTCCTGAGACCAAGTTGCGCCTGCGTTCAGGACTGGCCCCAGCAGAACCGCCAGGGCCAGTCCAAGACGTCGTAGCGAGTATTTTAGAGGCAAGTTTCGCTCTGGGCAGTAAGCTCACACGCTTGAGGGTCACCGCCCAAGCGAACACATCGGAGAATGTAGGCGATCTTGGGGGCAGTTCGGGCTGCGACGCTGAAGTCGGATAGGGCGCGAGTGCTCCTGGCAGTAAGGCGGCAGCAAGCATTTTCATCACGGCTTCCTCCGTTGTGGAAGCCTCCATTGTGGATCGAGAGGGTATGCCCGGATCGACGTTCCGCCAAACGCATAAGGCGAAGCCGTACTCAAATTTCGGTGACCAGCGATATACGCACTTGGCACCAAGGGCTCAGCGTTCCGGCCCCGTTTCGTCCGTCTCCCGCTGCGCCGCGCGGCGGTCGCGCGTCATCAGGGAGCCGACGGCACCGGTCTGGGCGTTGGGATTGCTCGAGCCCGATCGCTTCTGCGGCGGTCGATACCTGGTCGATGATGATCCGCGCCGCGTCGTGACGAAGGTTGACGACACCGATACAGATGCGCTGCTGCCACCTGGCCGGGCCGTGACCCGGGGGCGGTGCCGTCACCGCATCGACAAACGCCTCTACGGCCTCCCGCAGGGTCCGCCCCTCGACGACAAGGTCTTCCAGGGCGGTGGCCTCAGCCTCCTGTGACTCCTGCGGGCCTGCGCGGGCCGGCCCCGCCAGAGACAGGCAGACGATCGACGCTGCCAGACACCACCGCACCATCAGGACGCGGGCCGGGCCTCGATCACGTTCGGCAGGCTGGGGGTCGACAGGTTCGATCCATAGAGCCCCAGCGACGGCTCGAACGTCCCCTCAAGCGCGATGGTGCCCAGCGTCAGGACGCCGGCACCCAGCAGCACGATGAGCGCAATGCGCCGTTCGGCTGGGCTGAACAGGGACTCAGTCTTACGCATGGCAACCCCTCCCGGCTGGACCTGAAAACGCAAGCGTGGCGGAGACGTTCCGCTTGCGTTTTCATAGCACGAACCCCGCGTGATTCGCGTGTCAGGGGAGCAACAGTCGCCCGATCGGATTATTCTGCGGCAGCGTCTTCGGCCGCCGTCAAGGTGCGACGCACGCGCGCGATCGAGCTGACGATCTCCGTTTGCTGGCTGGCGGGATTCACCCGGGTGCGTTGGGTCTCATAAAGACCTCGCAGATAGGCCTGATCCCAACGGGTCAGACCGTCGGCCTGCGCGGGATCGTCGAAGACATTGAGCACCGAGACGTAGTCGGAGGTGTCGGCGTCCGGGTCGATCTGGGCCAGCGCGATGAAGGCGATATAGTCAGCCAGCTGTTCCAGCGACACGCCGTTGAGGCGATCGACATCGACGATCACGAACGAGCGCAACGTATCATCGACGATCTGGGTGGTCAGCCGTGAGGCGGTGGTGGAGATTTTGGGCGCATACTGCATGGCGGACATGCTCCCCGTTCCGGCCCCGCTGATCTGGCCTGGAAGGCGAACCGCAATCTGGCCGTTTTCGTCGTCGACCGGAGCGCTCACGGTCCACCAGCGGACCGGTCGGTCGGCGGACTCGAACGCGCGCAGGGCGTTGCGTCCCAGATCCATACCGGCCCCGCCGACCCGGAACAGTCTGGGCCGGTTGGCCACGAACTGGCGGGTGAAGCTGTCCGCGTCCGTGGTCGCGATCACCAGCACGCGCGGGGTGCAGCCAGGAGCTCCGGGGCGAAGTCCCAGATCCTCCGCCACCGTAGAGACGCGATCCACAATATATTGGGCGGCGTCGGTTTCCAGATTGGCGACGCCGACGCAGACACCGTCCCGCCAGCGCGCGAGCCCGCGGCCCCGTGCCGGAAGGGCGACCTCGGCCACGAAATCCCGGGTCAGATCGTCCAAGCGGCGGCCTTCGACGATCACATCCTCCAGCGCGACCGGACCCGCTTCGACCGGGTCCTGGACCTGGAAGTTTGTGACCGAATGGCTGCCCAGGGCGGGATCGGGCGCGGCGGCCAAAAGGGAAACCGCGAGTGCAACTGCAAGCATGACGGAACCTCCGGAAACATCAGATCGATGACCGAGGATTGCTCCGAAGGCACGCTTCATCAACCCGTGATATATCCGCGTTCAGCTCTGACCGATCAGTTGACGCGCCCGCTGGAAGATCGCCTCGAACATGGCGGGCGTCAGCCGGCCCGTGTTCGTGTTGAGCCGCGAGCAGTGGTAGCTGTTCAGCAGGGTATAGCCGCCGACACTGGCCTCCACCCCGTGGCCGGGCGGGGCCGCCGAGGCGGGCAGGCCGAGCGCCTTCAGGACATTGCGGCGGGAGACGTCACCGAGGGTCACAATGACCTTCAGGCGGGGCAGGGCGGCCAGCTGTGCCGTCAGGAAGGGGCGGCAGGTCGCCTCCTCGACCGGCAGGGGCTTGTTGAGCGGTGGGGCGCAGCGCACGGCGTTGGTGATCATACAATCCACCAGGGTCAGGCCGTCGTCGGGTCGGGCGTCGTAGGCACCGGTGGCGAAGCCGGTCTTCAGCAGGGTTTCGTAGAGGATCACCCCGGCACCGTCGCCGGTGAAGGGGCGGCCGGTGCGGTTGGCTCCCGTACGGCCAGGGGCGAGGCCCGCGACCAGCAGGCGCGCGTCCGGATCGCCGAAGGAGGGGGCGGGGCCGTTCCACCAGTCGGGGTTCTGGCGCTGGTTGTCCCGGCGGTAGTCGACCAGACGGGGACACAGGGGGCAGTCGCGGGGCGGTTCGGCGTTCACTTGAGATCTCCGTTCATTCCGGCGAAAGCCGGGACCCGGTCCTTTGGGCACGCGGATAAACCGGATTGGCCACCCGCCGCGATCCCGCGCATCCTGTCGCACCAAAGAACCGGGTCCCGGCTTTCGCCGGGATGAGCGGAAGAAATGATGGTGGGAACAGCCGAAAGATTCTCACGCCTGTCCGGTCTCAAACGTCCGCACCGTCGGTGTCGGCGACGGACTGCGCGGACGCCCCCAGTCCTCCAGCCGGTCGGCCAGATCGATAAAGTCGTCCGCCTGACGACGCAGTTCGTCGGCGATCATGGGCGGCTGGCTCTTCAGGGTGGAGACGACGGTGACGCGCACGCCCTTTGCCTGGACCGCCTGCACCAGCCGTCGGAAGTCGCCGTCACCCGAGAACAGGACGGCGTGGTCCAGATGCGGGGCCATCTCGAGCATGTCGACGGCGATCTCGATGTCCATATTGCCCTTGGTCTTCGTATGGCCCTGGGCGTCGGTGAACCGCTTTACCGGCTTGGTCACCAGCGAGAAGCCGTTGTAGCCGAGCCAGTCGACCAGCGGCCGGATCGGAGAGAACTCTTCGCCCTCGACCACCGCTGTGTAATAATAGGCGCGGATGAGGACAGCCTGCCGGCGAAAACTGTCGAGCAGCTTCCTGAAGTCGAGATCGGCGTTCAGCGCCCTGGCCGCCGAATACAGGTTCGCCCCGTCGATGAAGACGGCGAGGCGGTCGGTCGGATAAGAGGTCATGGCAATCGCTTCCCCGGAAATATCGGCCGCAGACACGAACGCCAGCATCGTCAATATCGACGATGCCACGTCTCTGGCCGGCGCTGTCATCGTCGCGCTTGGCTGTAATGACAAGGGGGTCTGGGTCGACTGCCGCGAGGCGCTGGAGGCCGCGCTGGCGCGGTTCCGGTCCGAGGGGATCGATGTGGTGGCGCGGTCATCCTGGTGGCGGTCGCAGGCCTGGCCCGAACCGGATGATCCGCCGTTTCTGAACGGTGTGGTGATCGTGCGCACCGCCCACGACCCGCACCAACTGATGACCGCGCTGGGCCGGATCGAGGATGCCTTCGGTCGCCGCCGCAGCGTGCCGAATGCGCCCCGGACCCTGGATCTGGACCTGATCGCCTACGGTCGAGAGCAGGGGGATTGCGCCGGACTGATCCTGCCGCACCCGCGCGCGGCGGATCGCAGGTTCGTGATGGGGCCGCTGGCGGAGATCGCGCCCGAATGGCCGCATCCGGTCTCGGGCGTCGCGGCGAGCACGCTTGCGCGCGAAGCCACAGTCGGAACGGATGCCCGGCCGCTGGCCTGATCGGCCCCAAAACCGCCCGTGTGGCGTTGCACAACAGGGCTCCTATCTGTATGCAACGCGGTTCTCCCCGCCGACCCGAAGGATTCCCATGGCTCGCGTCACTGTCGAAGACTGCATCGAGAAGGTACCGAATCGGTTCGGCCTGGTCCTGCTGGCCGGGAACCGCGCCCGCGCGATCGCCAACGGCGCGCCGCTGACCATTGATCGCGACAACGACAAGAACCCGGTCGTGGCCCTGCGCGAGATCGCCGACGAGACCGTCGTGCCGGCCGAACTGCTGGAGACCGTCATCGTCGCCCTGCAGCGCGTCGACGAGCGCACCGAAGCCGAGGACGAGGCGGAGATCGTCGGTCTGCTGGCCGAGCCGCAGCACATGAACATGGCCGAGGCCGAACTGATCCGCGCCCTGCAGAGCGACCGGGACGGCGGGCAGGAGGAGCGGTACTGACGGCGGAACCCGCCACCGGTATCACCATCCTCCCGGCGCGGTCCGGTTCGACCCCGCCGACGAACGACATTGCCAATGACATCCTTTCGCCGTCGGCTGTTGCGCAGCCGGCGGCGAAACGCGTTCCGGTCCTGCGCCAGTTCGAGCTGATCGAGGCGGTCAAGGCCTATGATCCCACCGCCGATGAGGCCCTGCTGAACCGGGCCTATGTCTATGCGATGAAGATGCATGGCTCGCAGCTGCGCGCCTCGGGCGACCCCTATTTCGCCCATCCGATCCAGGTCGCGGGCATCCTGACCGACTACAGGCTGGACACGGCGACCATCGTCACCGCCCTGCTGCACGATGTGGTCGAGGACACCTCGGCCACGCGCGACGACATCGCCGCCATGTTCGGCGAGGAGGTGGCGGGTCTGGTCGAGGGCGTCACCAAGCTGAGCCGGCTGGAACTGCAGGCCGAGCACACCCGCCAGGCCGAGAACCTGCGAAAGTTCATCCTGGCCATCAGCCGTGACGTGCGGGTGTTGCTGGTCAAGCTGGCGGACCGGCTGCACAACATGCGGACGCTGAAATACGTCAAGCCCGAGAAGCGCGAACGCATCAGCCGCGAAACGCTGGAAGTCTATGCGCCGCTGGGCCGGTCTATCGGCATCCATTCGATCGCTTCGGAGCTGGAAGAGCTGGCGTTCGAGCATCTGAACCCCACCGCTCGCACCGCCATCGAACGCCGGCTGGAGGCCCTGAAGCTAGAGCATGGACGCGCGACCGAGGTCGTCTCCAGCGAGATCGAGCGCGCGCTCAGCGAGGCCGGAATTCCGGCCCGTGTCTATGGCCGGCAGAAGACGCCCTACTCGATCTGGCGCAAGCTGCAGAGGAAGTCGGTCGGCTTTTCCTCCCTGTCGGACATCTACGGGTTCCGCGTGCTGGTCGAGTTCGAGGACGACTGCTACCGCGCGCTGGGCGTCATCCACCGCGCCTGGCCGATGGTGCCCGAGCGGTTCAAGGATTTCATCTCCACGCCCAAGTCGAACAACTACCGTTCGCTGCATACCACGGTGGTCGGGCCCGGCGGGCTGCGCATCGAGATGCAGATCCGCACCGAGGCCATGGACCGGGTGGCCGAGGACGGCGTCGCTGCACACTGGGCCTACAAGAACCAGTCCTACGGCTTTGACCAGGAAGCGATGGAAAGGGACGGTGGCCGCGATCCACTGCAGAACCTGCGCCACCTCGTCCAGGTGATCGAGCACGGCGAGGGAGGCGAGGACTGGGTCGAGCACGCCAAGCTGGAGATGTACCTCGATCAGGTGTTCGTCTTTACACCCAAGGGTGCGCTGATCACCCTGCCGCGCGGCGGCATGGCGCTGGACTTCGCCTATGCCGTCCACACCGAGGTGGGCGACACCGCCGTGGGGGTAAAGATCAACGGTGAACTGAAACCCATGCGCACCGCCCTGCAGAATGGCGACGTGGTCGAGATCATCCGCGGCAAGAAGCGCGAGGCCCCGGCCGACTGGCGCAGCCTGACCGTCACCGGCCGCGCCCGGTCCGCCATCCGCCGCCACATACGCTCATCGGAGCGCGACGAGTTCTACAAGCTGGGCAAGACGACGCTGGAACAGGCCCTGACACGGGCCGGCAAGTCGCTGGCCGAGGTGTCGCTGAAATCTGTGGTCGAGACCCTTGCGGCCGGCACGCAGGAGGACCTGTTCGACGCCATCGGCCGGGGGCGTCTGGCCGCCAACAAGGTGGTGGAAATGCTGTTCCCGGCGCTGCAGGGCACGCTGTCGTCGGGGCAGGACCGCAAGAAGATCGACGATTCCCAGGCCCGGATGTTCGTGCGGGGCGGGGGACTGACCCCGGGTGTCAGCATCCATTTCGGCGAATGCTGCACCCCGGTCCCCGGGGACCGGATCGTCGGTATCCTCGAGCCCGAGACCGGCCTGACCGTCCACGTCATCGACTGCCAGCGGCTGGCCGACTTTGCCGACGACGACGACGTCTGGCAGGATCTGCAATGGACGCCCCAGGCCGAACAGGGGGCGGTCGGCACAGCGCGGCTGAGGGCCACGATCCAGAATGCGCCGGGCGTGCTGGGTCAGGTCGCGACGGTCATCGGCGAGGCCGGCGGCAATATCCTGAACCTGCGGATGGCGCACCGCCAGTCCGACTTCTTTGACGTCGACCTGGACGTCGAGGTGGCGGATGCCAAGCACGCGACGAGCATCATCGCCGCGTTGCGGGCCAATCCGAACGTGGACACGGTGGAGCGGTCGCGGGGGTAGGGGCAACGGCTGGCGTCCTTCCCCCATTCTTCATGGGGGAAATGTTACGTCGTCGAGCGAAAGCGAGACGCGTGACGATGGGGGAAGTCTTGTTTGCCTGCTTCCCCCTCGACAGGAAAATGCCCCCATCCTTCCTGTTCGGCCTGCAGCCGAAGTCGGACGCCCTTCCCCCGCAAGCGGGGGAAGGGCGCGGGTCGCATAAGCCGGACCGTCGCGTGAAACCGTCCGAGGATGACGGGATTGAGGCTGGACGCCTATTTCTTCCCCGGCGGCTGGGTGAAGGGCGAGGTGCCGACCGACACCGCCGGCTTGGGCTTCTCCGCCTTGGGTTTGCGGGTTTCCTTGTTCGACTTCACTTGACCCTTGGCCATGGCTGTTCTCCTGCCCTGCGTCGCCGGAAGGGTGACGCGATTTCCGACTGAACCTAGACCTTTCCAGAGCGCCCGTCGCCCATCACGTCACAGGTTGTTGACTGGAACAAATTGCCAACATAGAACAATACAGGAACACACAATCTGGGGATAAGGTGATGACACGGGTGGTTCGGGAAGCGCTGTCGCTTGCATCGTGCGGCGGCTTTGTCTGGATGGTGTGGCAGGTCGCCCTGTTGGCGAGATGAGTCGTCACCGGCCTGTTCTTGAGGATCAGGCCATTACTGATACGCCATCGGGCCGGGGTTTCATCCATCTGAGGGTCCGCTCGGCCTATTCGCTGCTGGAAGGCGCGATCAAGGCGGGGAAGGTCGGCCGGTTGGCGGCGGACATCGGGATGCCGGCCGTGGCAGTGGCCGACCGGGTCAATCTCTTCGGGGCGCTGGAGTTCTCGGAAGCGGCCAAGGCGGTGGGCGTGCAACCGTTGATCGCCTGCGCCTTGCCGGTGACCGGCATCGGCGGCAAACGATCGGAACGCTGGGCCAAGGTCCCGACCGTGGTGCTGATCTGTCAGGACGAGACGGGGTGGCGCAACCTGTGTGCCCTGTCGTCCTCGGCCTATCTCGATGCCGGGGATGATGAGCCGAACGTGACCTGGGCCCAGGTCGTGGCCCATTCGGACGGACTTATCCTGCTGTCGGGCGGACCGGACGGTCCGGTCGATCCCCTGTTCGTTCAGAACAAGCCGAAGGAGGCGGCCGGGGCGCTGGCGGCGATGGCGCAGACCTTCGGCGATCGGTTCTACGTGGAACTGCAGCGGCACGGCTTGCCGGAGGAGGCGGCGGCCGAGCGCGGGCTGGTCGAATGGGCCTATGCCAGCGATGTTCCCCTGACCGCGACCAACGATGTCCACTATGCCCGGCGCGAACAGGCGCGGTCGCACGACGCGTTGCTGTGTATCGCCGACGGGGCCTTTACCGGCCAGGAAGACCGGCGCCGGATAACCGACCAGCATTTCTTCAAGTCTGCGCCTGAGATGCGGACCCTGTTCGCCGACCTGCCCGAGGCCTGTGACACCACCATCGAGATCGCCCGGCGCTGCGCCTTTCTGGTCAAGACCCATCCGCCGATCCTGCCGCGTTTCGATGCCGGGGAGGGCCGCACCGAGCCGGACGAACTGATGCATCAGGCCCGCGAGGGTCTGAAGGCGCGGCTGCGACAGGTGACGCCGTCGGCCCCGGAAGCGGATTACTGGACCCGGCTGGAGTGGGAGGTCGGGATCATCACCCAGATGGGGTTCCCCGGCTATTTCCTGATCGTGGCGGACTTCATCAAATGGGCCAAGTCGCACGGGATTCCGGTCGGGCCGGGCCGGGGCTCGGGGGCGGGGTCTCTGGTCGCCTGGGCCCTGACCATCACCGATCTGGACCCGCTGCGGTTCGGCTTGCTGTTCGAGCGGTTCCTGAACCCCGAGCGGGTCTCCATGCCCGACTTCGACATCGACTTCTGCCAGGAGCGGCGGGAAGAGGTCATCACCTATGTGCAGGAGCGCTACGGCAAGGACCGGGTAGCCCAGATCATCACTTTCGGCACCCTGCAGGCCCGAGCGGTGCTGCGCGACGTCGGCCGGGTGCTGCAGATGCCGCTGGGTCAGGTGGATCGTCTGGCCAAGATGATCCCCAACAACCCGGCCAATCCCACGACCCTGGCCCAGGCCATCGAGATCGAGCCGCGTCTGCGCGAGGCCCGCGACGCCGAACGCTCGGTCGCGACCCTGCTGGAAACGGCGCTGGAGCTGGAGGGGCTGTACCGCAACGCCTCGACCCACGCGGCGGGCATCGTCATCGGCGACCGGCCGCTGGTCGAATTGACACCGCTGTATCAGGACCCGCGCTCGGACATTCCGGCGACCCAGTTCAACATGAAATGGGTCGAACCGGCGGGTCTGGTGAAGTTCGACTTCCTGGGGCTGAAGACCCTGACCGTGCTGGACCGGGCGCATGGCTATCTGTCGCGACGCGGGGCGGCGCAGGACTTCAACCTGCTGCCGCTGGATGACACAAAGACCTATGAGCTGATGGCCTCGGGCCAGACAGTCGGGGTGTTTCAGCTGGAATCGCAGGGCATGCGCGACACCCTGCGCAAGATGCGCTGCGGCTCCATCGAGGAGATCACCGCCCTGATCTCGCTCTACCGGCCCGGGCCGATGGAGATGATCGACACCTATATCGACCGAAAGTTCGGACGGGCCGAGGTCGACTATCTCCACCCCAGTCTGAAAGAGACGCTGTCGGAGACCTACGGTGTCATCATCTACCAGGAGCAGGTGATGAAGATCGCCCAGGTCCTGGCGGGCTACAGCCTGGGCGAGGCCGATCTGCTGCGCCGGGCCATGGGCAAGAAGAAGCAGGAGGAGATGGACGTCCAGAAGGCCCGCTTCATCAAGGGGGCCTCCGAAAAGTCGGTGCCGGAACAGCAGTCGGACACCATCTTCGAACTGGTGGCCAAGTTCGCCGGCTATGGCTTCAACAAATCCCACGCAGCCGCCTATGCGCTGATCAGCTATCAAACCGGCTGGCTGAAGGCGAACCATCCGGTCGAGTTCTTCGCCGCCTCGATGAGCCTCGACCTGTCCAACACCGACAAGCTGGCGGTATTCTATCAGGACGCGCGGAAGTTTGGCGTGCCGGTGCGGGCTCCGGATGTGAACAGCTCATCCGCCGATTTTGATGTGGCCCTGCCGGATTCGGGGTCGGAGGGGCAGGGGGCGGTGCTCTATGCGCTGGGTGCCATCCGCAACGTCGGCCTTGAGGCGATGAAACACGTTGTCGAGGTGCGCGAGACCGGCGGTCGTTTCGCCGACATCTTCGATTTTCTGGAACGGGTCGATCCGCGCAGCGTGAACAAACGCGCGCTGGAAGGGCTGACTCGGGCCGGAGCGTTCGACAGCCTGCATCCCAACCGGCGACAGCTGTTCGAACAGGCCGACGTTCTGATGGCCTATTGCCAGAGCGTGGCGGCCGACCGGACCTCGTCCCAGGTCAGCCTGTTCGGGGCCGATCAGGCCGGGGCGTCGCGGCCGAGGCTGAAGAGCGTCGAGCCGTGGGTGGGCCCCGAGCGGCTGGATCAGGAACTGTCGGCCGTCGGATTCTACCTGTCCGGCCATCCGCTGGAGGACATGGAGGGGGCGCTGCGCAGGAAACGCGTGACCTTCGTCGCAGAGGCCGTGCAGCGTGCCGAGGCGGGGGACACGGCCTTTCAGATGGCCGGTGTCGTTCGCCGCCGTCAGGAACGCGCCAGCGCCAGGAACGGCGAGAAGTTCGCCTTCGTCACCTTCTCGGATCCCACCGGCGAGTTCGAATGCCTGTTCCCGCCGGAACAGCTGAGGAAATGCCGCGACCTGCTGGAGGTTGGCTCGGCCCTGATGGTGCGGGTCCGGGCCAAGTCGTCGGACGGCGAGGTGCGGTTCTTCGGCGACGACTGTTCACGACTGGATGCGCTGGCGGACGACGCCTCGGTGGGTCTGCGGGTCCATGTCTCGGCGCGTACAACCGACCCCGCCGCCATTCAGGCCCGGCTGGCGCGGGCCATGGCCGACGGAAAGGGCGGCGAGGTCACCCTGGTGGCCTCGCTGGACGGCCGGCGCGAAGTCGAGATGCGGCTGCCGGGCCGCTACCGGCTGGACGGGGCGCTGAGGGGCGCGCTGAAGTCGGCCCCGGGCGTGTTGATGCTGGAAGACGCCTGACACGGCTTGCCTTTTGGTCCCATCCCGCCTAGAAGCCCGGCCACTTCACACGCAGGCGTGGCGCGTTCCGGGGAGACATCCCGGGTGTGCCGTTCCGAGGGGCCTGCTTTCCGCAAGGAGGGCTGATCCTTTCACCGCCTGCGGCGGAACAATCGGAAAAAGGACTTCCAATCATGGCTCTGCCTGAATTCTCCATGCGTACCCTGCTCGAAGCAGGCGCCCACTTCGGCCACCAGACGCACCGGTGGAACCCGAAGATGGAGCGCTATATCTTTGGCTCGCGCTCCAACATCCACATCATCGACCTGTCGCAGACGATGCCGCTGTTCCACCAGGCGCTGGTGGCTGTGCGCGAAGTCGCTGCCAAGGGCGGTCGCGTCCTGTTCGTCGGCACCAAGCGTCAGGCCGCAGAGCCCGTCGCCGAGGCCGCCAAGCGCTGCGCCCAATATTACATGAACAACCGCTGGCTCGGCGGTACCCTGACCAACTGGCGCACCGTGTCGGGCTCGATCGCCCGCCTGCGTGAGCTGGAAGGCCTGCTGGAGCGAGGCGGCGAGGGCCGCGTCAAGAAGGAGCTGCTGAACCTTGAGCGTGAGAAGGACAAGCTGGAGCTGTCGCTCGGCGGCATCAAGGACATGGGCTCCATCCCCGACATCATGTTCGTGATCGACACCAACAAGGAAGCGATCGCGATCCTTGAAGCCCGCAAGCTGAACATTCCGATCATCGCGATCCTGGACACCAACTCGGACCCCGACGGCATCACCTATCCGATCCCGGGCAACGACGACGCCGCGCGTGCCATCCAGACCTATTGCGATCTGATCGCCGACGCCGTGCTGGATGGCCTGGCCGCGGGCGCTGCCCATTCGGGCGTCGATCTGGGTGCCTCGGAGAACCCGGTCGAACCCATGCTGGCCGAGGCTTCGGCCCCGGTCGATGCCGACGTCGCCCCGCAAGGGACCGAGGCTGTTGCCGAGGAAATGCTGGCAGCTTCGGGCGAAGAGCCCGCCTCCGAAGAGCCCGCTGCCGAAGAACCGGCTGCCGAAGAGACCGAGCAGGCCAGCGCCTGACCCGATCGG
>JBBSCK010000025.1:0-25837 GCA_038250335.1 Caulobacterales bacterium | reverse complement strand
CCCGCGCGCGCCGGGGCCCCCTAACCCCCCGCCCCTGTCCCGGGGCCCCCCCCCCCCCCCCCCTCCCCCCGCGACCCTTCCTTGCCCTGACGGCCTGATCCGCTACTGTTCAACCCCTTCTATCTGCGGTGCTGTTTCGAGTCGCCGCCACGGGCCTGAAACCGCTATGCAGCTGACCATCGAACGTTCCGCGCTCCTGAAGGCCCTGGGCCATGTGCAGAGCGTGGTCGAGCGCAGGAACACCATCCCGATCCTGTCCAATGTCCTGCTGTCGGCGGGGCGCGATAAACTGTCCTTCGCCGCCACCGATCTGGATATGGAAATGGTCGACGAGGCCGAGGCGACGGTCCAGGTCGAGGGTCAGATCACGGCCCCGGCGCATACCCTCTACGAGATTGTCAGGAAGCTGCCCGACGGGGCCGAGGTGGCCCTGATCTACAATGGCGACGATCCGCGCCTGACGGTCCAGGCGGGGCGGTCGAAATTCAACCTGCCTGTCCTGCCCGCAGGCGATTTCCCGGTCATGTCGACCGACACATCCGGCGCCCGCTTCACCCTGATGAAGGACGATCTGGCGCGGCTGATCGACAAGACCCGGTTCGCGGTCTCGACCGAGGAGACGCGCTACTATCTCAACGGCCTGTATCTGCACACCGTGTCCGAGGGCGGTATTCCGCTGCTGCGCGCCGTAGCCACCGACGGTCACCGTCTGGCACTCGCCGAGACGCCTGCGCCGGAGGGCGCCGCCGGCGGTCCGGGCGTGATCGTGCCCAGAAAGACCATCGATCAGGTCCGCCGCCTGCTGGACGACGGGTCCGGCCCGGTCGAGATTCAGGTCAGCCCGCAGAAGATCCGCTTCGAGTTCGGCCAGGCCTCCCTGACGTCGAAAGTCATCGACGGAGCCTTCCCCGACTATATGCGGGTCATTCCCAAGGGGAACGACAAACAGGCCGACATCGACAACGCCGTCTTTGCCTCGGCAGTCGACCGCGTCGCCACCATCTCGGCCGAGAAGAGCCGCTCGGTGAAACTGGCCTTCGAACTGGACCGGGTGACGCTGACGGTGCGCAACATGGAGGCTGGCCAGGGCGTCGAGGAGGTCGAGATCGGCTATTCCGAAGCCCCATTCGAGATCGGCTTCAACGCCCGCTACCTGCTGGACGTGGCCGGCCAGATTACCGGCGAAAACGCCACCTTCCTGTTCGCCGACCCGGCCTCGCCGACGCTGGTGCTCGATCCCGGCGATCCCGGCGTCCAGTATGTGCTGATGCCGCTGCGGGTTTAGGGCAAAGTGACTGGTGAGTAGTGATTGGTGATTACTGGGCTCGCGATCCAACCTCGCCGGTAGGTCCAGGCGATGACGCATCAATCACGAGTCACTGGTCACGCCTTGATCACCACCCTCACCCTCACCGACTTCCGGTCCTATGCCTCTGCCACCCTGTCCGTCGGCGCAGGCCCCGTGGTGCTGCATGGGCCCAATGGGGCGGGCAAGACCAATCTGCTTGAGGCGCTGAGCCTGTTTACGCCTGGCAAGGGGCTCAGGGGGGCGACGGCGCAGGAGGTTGGGCGACGCGAGCCGGGCGAGGCCGGCGGCCGGGCCTGGGCGGTGGCCCTGACCCTGGCCGGGGCGGACGGGGACCCGGTCCGGCTGGGTACGGGTGTGCAGGTCGCGGGCGCGGGCCGGCGGATGGTGCGGATTGACGGCGACACGGTCCAGCCGGGGCGGCTGCTGGACTATCTGCGCCCGGTCTGGGCCACGCCCGAACAGGACCGGCTGTTCTCCGACGCCCGGGCCGAGCGGCTGAAATTCTTCGACCGGCTGGTATTCGCCGCCGACCCCGGCCACGCGGCGGCGGTGGCGGGCTATGAAAAGGCCCTGCGTGAGCGGCTGCGGCTGCTGGTCGACGGGGCGGAGGGGCGGGAGGCGGACCCGCTGTGGCTGGATGCGCTGGAGGCACGGCTGGCCGAGACGGGGGCGCGGGCGGCTCTGGCACGGACGCGGGCGCTGGGCGGGCTCCAGGCCGCGATCGATGCGCGCGCCGACCGGCCCTTCCCCCAGGCCGATCTGGGACTGATGGGCGAGACCGAGCGGCTGGCCCACGAGGGGGCTGACGAGGCCGCGCTGGCAGGCGCGATCCGCGAGGGCATGATGCGGGCCCGCGTCCGCGACGGGGCGGCGGGCCGCTCGTTGTTCGGACCCCACCGCGCGGATCTGACGGCGCTGCACCGCGAGAAGAACCGGCCGGCGGCGGAAGGGTCCTCGGGCGAGCAGAAGGCGCTGGTGCTGAATCTGATCCTGGCCCAGGTCGGGCGGCTTCAAGGTGCGGGCGGCCCGACTGCTGCTCCCCCGGTCCTGCTGCTGGACGAGGCCCCCGCCCACCTCGACGCCGGTCGCCGGGCGGCCCTGTTCGAGGAGATCGTCGCCCTCGGCCTTCAGGCCTTCCTGACCGGCACCGAGGCGGATCTGTTTTCGCCCCTGCGGGGCCGCGCCGCCTTCGTGCGCGTCGAGGGTGGGGCGCTGACGCGCGGTTAGGCCGTTGCGGGGTTGATCTCATTGTCCGGGCGGGCCCCGGGCGGTTTGGCCCCCATCCGGTCCATCAGGCGGAACAGGAACGGGTTCAGCGAGATCGACAGCAGGGCGGCAGCCAGAATCAGGTCGTGGGTGCCCTGGCTCAGGGCCCCCAGCGACATACCGAGGGCAGCGAGAATGAACGAGAACTCCCCGACCTGGGCGAGGCTGGCGGCGACGGTCAGGCTGGTCCCGCGATCCAGCCGGAATAGTGTGGTGATGGCCAGTGCCGCCATGATCTTGCCGACGATGACGATGCCCAGAACCCCCACCACCGCCAGGGGCTCGCGCACCAGAATGGAGGGATCGAACAGCATGCCGACGGAAACGAAGAACAGGACGGCGAAGGCGTCGCGCAGCGGCAGGGAGCGCTCGGCCGCATTGTGCCCCAGCGGTGTGCCGTTCAGCACCAGCCCGGCGAGGAAGGCTCCCAGCGCAAAGGAGTGAAACAGCTGATAGGCAATCCAGGCGATACCCAGCGCGATGGCGAGGACGCCAAGGGTGAAGAGCTCACGCGACCGGGTATGGGCGATTCGCACCAGCACCCACGGCAGGACCCGCCCTCCCACGAACAGCATGGCCAGAACGAAGCCGGCGACCTTTAGCAGGGTCCAGCCGACGCTCAGTCCCAACGCTCCGGGATCGAGGGCGGTCCCGGCGGGCAGGACGATCATGGGCAGGAGCACGAGGGCAAGAACGATGACCAGATCCTCGACGATCAGCCAGCCCACGGCGATCCGACCGACCTCGCCCTTGCTCTGGCGGCGCTCCTCCAGGGCGCGGATGAGGACGACCGTCGAGGCGACGGACAGGGCGAACCCCATCAGCATGGCCTCAATGTCGGACAGTCCGAGGCCGAACCGGCCCAGCAGCCAGCCCAGCGTCGTGGCGGCGGCGATCTGGACGAGGGCACCCGGGACGGCGACGCGCCGCACCTTCATCAGGTCGGCGGGCGAGAAATGCAGGCCGACGCCGAACATCAGCAGGATGACGCCGATCTCGGCCAGCTGGGGGGCCAGGGTCGTGTCGGCGACGAAACCGATGGTATAGGGGCCCACCACCACGCCCGCTACCAGATATCCCACCAGCGGGGACAGTCTCAGCCGGTTGGCGATCATGCCGAAGGCGAAGGCGAGCACGAAAGCCGCAACCAGCGTGGTAATCAGGCTGTGGGCTTGCGGCATCGGCGCTCCGGGCGTCGGCTGTGGGTCTCGCGATGGATGAACCCAACATATGGGGCGCAAGCGTCGCCGGGCAAGCCGCGAGACCAGCCTGAACCCTCGCTTTCGGCTGTAAAATTCCTATATAAACGACGCACGCGGACGGCCTGAATCGGTCGCCCGGCGAGTGCTACTTTTCAGCGGACGGGGCGGCGCGCGGCGCGGCCCGAAACGCCCGCGTCTCCGGACGACTGAATGACCGACCAGACCCCGACCGCCCGCACCGAAGACACCGCCGAGGAGGCCGCCTACGGTGCCGAATCCATCAAGGTTCTCAAGGGCCTGGATGCGGTGCGCAAACGCCCCGGCATGTATATTGGTGACACCGACGACGGCTCGGGCCTGCACCACATGGTCTATGAGGTGGTCGACAACGCCATCGATGAGGCGCTGGCCGGTCACGCCGATCTGGTCGAGGTGATCCTCAACGCCGACGGCTCGGTCACCGTCACCGACAACGGACGCGGCATCCCGGTCGACATCCACGAGGGCGAGGGCGTCTCGGCGGCCGAGGTCATCATGACCCAGCTGCACGCGGGCGGAAAATTCGACCAGAACTCCTATAAGGTCTCCGGCGGCCTGCACGGCGTCGGCGTCTCGGTGGTCAATGCCTTGTCGGACTGGCTGAAGCTGGTGATTTTCCGCAACGGCCAGCGCCACGAGATGCGGTTCGAACGCGGCGATACGGTCGAGAGCCTGCGCGTCACCGGCGAGGCCCCGATGCGCGAGGGCGGCCCAAAGGGGGGGCAAGTCCTGTCGGGCACCCAGGTGACCTTCTATCCCTCGGTCACCACCTTCGCCCATATCGACTTCGACCTGAAGACACTGGAGCACCGGCTGCGCGAGCTGGCCTTTCTGAACTCGGGCGTGGTCATCAAGCTGCAGGACCATCGCGGCGTCGAGCCGTTCGAGGAAATCCTGCATTACGAGGGCGGCGTCGAGGCCTTTGTTCGCCACCTCGACAAGTCCAAGACGCCGATCCTGAAGGACGTCATCGTCATCCGCGGCAAGCGCGACAATATCGAGATCGACCTGGCCCTGTGGTGGAACGACAGCTACCACGAGACCATGCTGTGCTTCACCAACAACATCCCCCAGCGGGATGGAGGCACCCATCTGTCGGCCTTCCGCACCAGCCTGACCAAGGTCATGGGTGCCTATATGGAAAGCTCCGGCGCGCTGAAAAAGGAAAAGGTCGCCCCCACCGGCGAGGACGCGCGCGAGGGTCTGACCTGCGTGCTATCGGTCAAGGTGCCGGATCCCAAGTTTTCATCCCAGACCAAGGACAAGCTGGTCTCGTCCGAGGTCCGTCCTGCGGTCGAGGGCCTGTGTACCGACGGCCTGTCCCAATGGTTCGAGGAACATCCGCTCGAGGCCAAACAGGTCGTGGCCAAGATCATCGAGGCGGCCTCGGCGCGTGAGGCGGCCCGGAAGGCCCGCGACCTGACGCGGCGCAAGTCGGCGCTGGATATCAGTTCCCTGCCCGGCAAGCTGGCCGACTGTCAGGAACGCGACCCGGCCAAGTCCGAACTGTTCATCGTCGAGGGCGACTCGGCCGGCGGCTCCGCCAAACAGGCGAGGAACCGCGAGAACCAGGCGGTCCTGCCGCTGCGCGGCAAGATCCTGAACGTCGAGCGAGCCCGGTTCGACCGGATGCTGTCGTCCGAACTGATCGGTACGCTCATTCTGGCGCTCGGCACCGGCATCGGCCGCGACGACTTCAACGCCGACAAGCTGCGCTATCACAAGATCATCCTGATGGCCGACGCCGACGTCGACGGGGCGCATATCCGCACCCTGCTGCTGACCTTCTTCTATCGCCAGATGCCCGAGCTGATCGAGCGCGGTCACGTCTTCATCGCCCAGCCGCCGCTCTACAAGGTCTCCAAGGGCAAACAGTCACGCTACCTGAAAGACCAGTCCGAGATGGACTCCTATCTGATCGAGGAGGGGTCGTCGGACGCCGAACTGGACCTGGCCACGGGCGAACGCCGCACCGGCCATGACCTGCAGGCCCTGGTCCGCGACGCCAAGGCGTTCAAGGCCCAGGTCGACCGCCTCAGCCAGCGCGCGCCGGCCTTCGCCATCGAACAGTCGGCCCTCGCCGGCCTGTTCGCCGAGACTGCCGATCCGGCCGGCGCGGCAGCTGCGGCGGCCGAGCGGCTGAACCTCTATGCCGAGGAGGGCGACGGGGCCTGGACCGGCTCGCCGGGCGAGCAGGGGGCGGTCGTGTTCGGCCGCAGCCGCCGCGCGGTGCAGGAGACCATCGTGCTGGAAGAAGCGCTCATGCGCTCGCTGGACGGCCGTCGCCTGGCCGAGCGCGCCTCCGCGTTCGAAGGGTTGTTTGACAGCCCGGCGACCTATCGGCGCAAAGAGAAGTCCACCCCCATCCGGGGACCGATCGACCTGCTCAACGCGGTGCTGGATGCCGGCAAGAAAGGCCTGGCCATCCAACGCTACAAGGGTCTGGGTGAGATGAACCCCGAACAGCTGTGGGAGACCACGCTGGACGTCAACGCCCGCACCCTGCTGCGCGTCCAGGTCGACCATGCCGATGACGCCGACGACCTGTTCGCCAAGCTGATGGGCGACGTCGTCGAGCCGCGCCGCGAGTTCATTCAGGAAAACGCCCTGGACGCTGCGGTGGACGTCTAGAACCGGATCAGGGCCGGCCCGCGTCGATATAGGCGCGGACGCTCGGGAACGGGGCACCGGTGGGGATCGCCACGCCGCAGCCGATCCTCTGGATGCCCTCGTCGAAGCTGCCGGGGCGGATTTCGGCCCAGGGTTCGTCGACGGGGAAGGTCTCGGTCAGTTCGCCGTCCTCGTAGGCTTCGGTCGAGGCGACCAGATGCGACTGGTCGGCGTCGCACCGAACGGCGAAGTCGTCGACCGTGTGGCTGTAGTCTCCCGGCGGAGACGCCAGCGCGACGCGCGCGATCTTGACGCTGATCGTGTCGCCCTCCGTCCGCACGCTGGCGGTGTCGATCAGGAAGGTGGCCGAGGCACTGCGCGAGAACGCCTGCCATTGCGCCGCCCCGGCCGGCGGTTCGCCCGGGGCGGCCATGATCTCTTCCTGCGCCGCCGCCGGTTGGGCCAGGGCGACGAACGCCGCGAGCGCGACCCCTGCGGCCGATCTTGAGCTTGAGTTCACGGTTCGCCTCCCCGGACTGCCTGTGTGACAGTTTCGCGCCAGCCCGCGCCCAAGATCAAGAGGGCAGCCGCCCACCAATGGCCGCGATCGCCGTTCAGGGTCAGGAAATGCTGCGTATCCTGATCCTGATCCTGTTGTTCACCGTCGCCCCGGCCGTCGCCACCGCGCAGGTGGGGGAGCGCGTCTTCACCTCCGACCGGATCGTGGTGCAGGTCCGCGGCAGCGGGCCCGACATCATCCTGATCCCGGGGCTGGCCTCGACCGGTGACGTCTGGGCGCGAACCTCAGACCGGCTGGATGACCGGTACCGGGTGCATCTGGTCTCGATCCGGGGATTCGGCGAGTTGCCGGCGGCCGCCAATGCGGAAGGCGCGCTGGTGGCTCCGGTCGCGGCCGAGCTGCGCCGCTATATCCGGACTGCCGGGCTGGATCGCCCCGCCGTCATCGGTCATTCGATGGGCGGGCTGGTGGCGTTGCGGGCGGCTGCGGACGCCGGGCGCGACCGGCGCGGCGGGTCCGTGGGGCGGGTCATGGTGGTGGACGCCACGCCCTTCTTTCCCTCGCTGATCAGCCCGGGTGCGACCGTCGGCGATGTCGAGCCCCTGGCCCGGATCGCCTATCAGGCCCTGCTGTTCCTCGGCCACGAGGCGCTCAGGAGGCAGGGCAATCTTCTGGGTGAACAGCTGGGGGGCGCGGCCGACAGCGTGTTCGGTTCGCTGGGCTGGCAGGGCGGCAACCGTCAGGTGCTGGCGCAGGGGCTGTACGAGGTCATGACCACCGACCTCCGCAGCCGCCTGCCCGACATCTCGGGCCCCGTGACGGTCGTCTATGGCTGGAGCCCCGACGACCGGTCCCCGCGCGCCCATCTGGACGCCCTGTTCCAGGCCGGTTACCGCAACCTGCGCAGGCCGGCCCGGTTCGAGCGGATCGAGGGGGCCGAGCATATGGTCATGATCGACCAGCCGACGCGGTTCCTGGCGGCGGTGGACCGGTTTCTGGGGTAGGCGGCGAGCACGCTTTGTCCCGGGCAACAACTGAGTTAACCTTCGCTCCGGGGCGTTGGGTTAACGGCTCAGTCGGGAAAACTTTCGGTCGGGGGACTGGATGGGCGCATCGTTTACCATGCCAGTGGGAAGCGGGCTGACGACGGCGCTGACCTACGCGGCCTGGGGCGCAGTGGTCGCCCCCTTAACAATCGTCGCGCACGAACTGGGCCATTTTGGCGTCGGCCTGCTTCTCGGCACACCCGATCTTGCTCTGCACTATGGATCGGTGTCGGACACGGCGAGCGAGCAGGGGTTTCCGGCCGCCCGGATTGGTGCTCAAGCCTTGGCAGGGCCCGTCGCAACCCTGCTGATCATGGCGGCCTGCGTCATGGGGCTGAGAAAGAAAGTCCACCCGTTTTTCGTCGTTGCCCTGATCGTTGCGCCGATCCGGTTTGCCGTGGGTGCAGTGTATCTGGCCTTTTCCCTGCAGGCAGCCATCCAGGGCGGTGCGCGAGGTCAGCCGAACTTCGATGAGTTCAAGGCGGCTCAGGCGCTGGGCTTTGCGGTCGAACCGCTGCTGATCTTTGAGCTTGTCGCTACGATTGCCATCTGGGTGTGGATGTTCCGACGCCTCGAGCGGGGGACTCGCTTCAATTCACTGTGCGGTGCTGTCGCAGGAGTTGCCGTGGGAATTGGAGCATGGATCGCCTTGATCGGTCCCTGGCTCCTGCCTTGAATGAATCAAGAGACGTGTCGACGGAGCCCACTGATCTCCGTCTCCATCCGCATTCTCCGCTTCGCGTTCAATGCTTCCGGCTCCCGCAGCAGACATCCGCGGGGTCCCGGCTTTCGTGGGGATGAGGGGGAGAGTGGGGCGCTTTACAGCCACCCCGCCATGGTCTCCCGCTCCAGCATCTCGTCATAGGTCGGCCGTGACCGGACCACGGCCCAGCGGTCGCCGTCGACCAGCACCTCGGGGACCAGCGGGCGGGAGTTGTATTCGCTGGCCATGACCGCGCCATAGGCCCCCGCGCCGGTGAAGACGATGAGGTCTCCGGCTTCCAGCGGGGCCAGCATCCGGCCGCGCGCGAAGGTGTCGCCGGTCTCGCACACGGGGCCGACGATGTCGTGGGCGACCGATTCACCGGCCCGCGGCGCCACCGGCTTTACCTCGTGGAAGGCGTCGTACATGGCGGGGCGGATCAGGTCGTTCATGGCGGCGTCCAGAACGAGGAAGCGACGGCCATCCGCGCGTTCCGTGATCTGAATGACGCGGCTCAGCAGCACCCCGGCATTGGCGGCCAGCAGCCGCCCGGGCTCGAACGCCGCCTCGACGCCCAGACCGTCCAGCACCCGCGCGGCCATGGCGGCATAATCGGTCGGGGACGCCGTCTGCGCGCCCCCCGAATAGGGCACGCCGAGGCCGCCGCCGAGATCGAGCCGGGTCACCGACAGCCCCTGTTTGCGCAGCGTCAATGTCATGTCGCGCAACAGGCCGAAGGCGGCCTCCAGCGGGCCCAGGTCCACGATCTGGCTGCCGATATGGCAGGCCAGGCCCACGGGGTTTACATGGGGGCTGGCGGAGGCGCGGGCGAACAGGGCCATGGCTTCGTCGGCCGGGACGCCGAACTTGTCGTCCTCGCCGCCGGTGGTGATCTTGGCGTGGCCGCCTGCCCCGATCCGGGGGTTCACGCGGATGGCGATGTCGGGAACGACGGCCTTTTCCGCCGCGATTGCGATGAGCCGGTCCAGTTCCGCCGGGCTCTCGACGTTGATCTGGCGCACCCCGACGTCGAGGGCAAAGGCCAGTTCGGCGTCGGTCTTGCCCACGCCGGAAAAGATGATCCGCTCGGCCGGGACGCCGGCCTTCAGCGCCCTGCGGATTTCACCCTCCGACACGGTATCGGCACCGCAGCCCAGCCGGGCCAGGGTCGCCAGCACCGACACGTTGGAGTTGGCCTTGACCGCAAAGGCAATCAGGGCGTCTCCGAACGCATTCGGGTAGGCGTCGATCGCCTGACGCAGGACGCCATAGTGCCGGGTCAGGGTTGCGGTCGAATAGACATAGGCCGGCGTGCCGACCTCGGCCGCCAGCATCGCCAGGGCGACGTCTTCGGCATGAAGGGCCCCGTCCCTGAGATCGAAATGGTCCAAGGCCTACTGCGGCTCACGGCCGGCGGCGGTGCCGCCGATCGGGTTGGAGGGGCCGCCATCGATGGGCATCTGGCTGGACGGGCGGTTGATCGTGGCCGGATCCGGCAGACTGGGCGCGCGGGCGTCGCGTGGGGCACGCTCGGTCTCGCGCGGGGCGGGCGATTCCAGATCGGCCATCCGCCCGCAGGCGGCGGCCAGGACTGCGATCAGGGCGAGGGCGCCCAGGGCGGGCAGTTTTTTCATGACGACTTCCTTCACGCGAGACGCGATTTCCATTCGGCGATGCGCGCGCGGACCTGGTCCGGCGCGGTGCCCCCGAAGCTCTGGCGGCTGGCGCAGGAAGCCTCAGGAGTGAGCACCTTGTAAATCGCTTCAGTGACGCCGGGGTGCAGGGCCTGCAATTCGGTCATCGGCAGTTGCGCCAGATCCACGCCCAGTTGTTCCGCCCGCTTCACCGCCGCGCCCGTTATGTGGTGCGCCTGGCGAAACGGCAGGTCGGCCTCGCGCACCAGCCAGTCGGCCAGATCGGTGGCGGTGGAAAAGCCCCAGCCGGCCGCCTCGGCCATGCGGGCGCTGTTGGGCTGCAGCGCGGCGACCATGGCCGTCATCGCAGTCAGGGCCAGATCCAGCGCGTCCATGGCCTCGAACACCGGCGGCTTGTCCTCCTGCATGTCCTTGGAATAGGCCAGCGGCAGGCCCTTCATGACGGTGGACAGGGCCACGAAGGACCCCAGAATGCGACCGGTCTTGGCCCGGACCAGTTCGGCGGCATCCGGGTTGCGCTTCTGCGGCATGATCGAGGAGCCGGTGGTCAGGTCGTCTGGCAGGGACGCGAAGCTGAACATCGGCGTCATCCAGATCACGATCTCTTCGGCGAACCGCGACAGGTGGCCGGCGGTGATGGAGGCGGCGGCGAGCGTCTCCAGCGCGAAGTCCCGGTCGGACACGGCGTCCAGACTGTTGGCCATGGGCCGGTCGAAGCCCAGTTCGGCCGCCGTCGCATGGCGATCGATGGGGAAGGGCGAGCCGGCGAGGGCTGCGGCCCCCAGCGGGCTTTCGTTCATCCGGGCACGGGCGTCGTTGAAGCGCGAGGCATCGCGGCCGAACATCTCGACATAGGCCATCAGGTGATGACCCAAGGTCACCGGCTGGGCGGTCTGCAGATGGGTGAAGCCGGGCATCAGGTCGCCGGCATGCTGTTCGGCACGGACCAGAAGGGCCCGCTGCAGGGCCTTCAGCTGCGCGATCGACCGGTCGCAGGCGTCGCGGACCCACAGGCGGAAATCGACCGCCACCTGGTCGTTGCGGCTTCGCGCCGTGTGCAGCCGGCCCGACGGCTCGCCGATCAGTTCGGACAGCCGGGCCTCCACGTTCAGGTGGATGTCCTCGTACTCGTCGCGGAAGGGGAAGGTCCCGGCCTCGATCTCGGCCTCGATCGTGTCGAGCCCGCCCAGGATCGCGGCACCGTCTTCGACCGTGACGATCCCCTGTGCGATCAGCATGCGGCAATGGGCCCGGGACCCCCTCAGGTCCTGTGCCCACAGGCGTTGGTCGACGCCGATCGAGACGTTGATGGCCTGCATGATGTCGGCGGGCTTGGCGGAAAAGCGTCCGCCCCATAGGGTCTGGCCGGATTGCGACGCGGTCCCCGGCGGGACCGGAGCTTGGGAGTGGGGCATGAGCGGCTCGAAAACGGGCGTCTGGATCGGGGGGGCGCTCGCGCTGGCGGTGCTCGCCGGCGGAACGATCGGGACCCTATACGCCATGCGGGCCGAACCTTTCAAAGCCGTGAGACCGGTCACGGCCGAAAAGAGCGATCTGGCGCGGTTCGCCGTGGGCGGGCTGGCGTCGCTGGAGACCCCGGCGGTGCTCGAATCCGCGCCCGACTATGTGTTTCAGTCCCGGGACGGAGCCGAGGTTCGCTTCGCCGATTTCCGCGGCAAGGTTGTGGTGATCAATCTGTGGGCCATGTGGTGTGCGCCTTGTCGCACCGAGATGCCGACCATTGCCGCCCTGGCCGCCGCCTATCCTGACGGAGACCTGGTGGTCCTGCCGATCAATGTCGATACGGGCGAGGATGCGGTCGCCGATGCGCGGAGCTTCATCGACGTGCATGAGCCGCTGCCATTCTACGGCGATCCGAAATTCCAGCTGCCGTTCGAATTCCCCGGCAAGGGCAAGATGCCCCAGACGATCCTGCTGGATCGTCAGGGCCGCATCCGCGCCGCCTTGTCGGGCGAAGCCGATTGGGCCGGCACCGAGGCCCGCGCCCTGATCGACGCGGTGCTGGCCGAACCGGCCTGAGACTACTGACGTTTTTCGGTCGCGGGATCGACGGCCCCGGGGCGGCCTTCGGCGGCGGCTTCGGCCTGCTGAGCCTCCAGCCGGTCGGCCAGATTGCCCGCTCCGGCTTCGACCGCCTGGGCGGCCTTCATGGCCCCGGACTCGATCACCTCGCCTGCAGCGGAAGCCCCTTCCTTCAGCTCCTGGCCGGCCTCGGCCGTGGCCGCTTCAGCCTTGTCCCCAGCTGCATCGGCTTCCGCAGCGGTCTGGTCCTGTTCGGCTGGTGTGCAGGCCATGGCCCCCACAGACAGGGCTGCGATGGCGGACAGGGTCAGCAGATGGGGAAGACGGATGGTCATGACGAACCCTCGAATGACGTTGAACCTTGGCCGTTAACGCCGTCGACCACATTGAGTTGCGGCCATGCTGCATTGCAGCACGATCTGGGCGAGAGTTGCCAGGTCAGGACTAGCGGGAGCGGCTGCGATGTTGATGCCGGGCGGCCTCGTGATCAAGGCCTTGCCGGGTCTGCTGGCGTAGGATCTCGCCGACCAGCCCACGGGCCGGCGCTGGCGACGGCGCCGCAGACGCCGCGCGGCCGAGAATGCCCTGCACCCGACCCGGAAGCGCAGACCCTGACAACTGCTTTGGTTGGGCCCGCATCTGGGCAGTTCGTCAACAGTCAGGGGGCAGAAAGCGCGGTCACTGGTCAGTTGCGAACGCTGTGGTCCGGATGATCCTGGGTTTGAACGCGCGTGTCCAGAGATCGAAACTCCGGCCCGCCGTGCATTCGATCCTTACAAAGCCGGCTTCCAGAAAGGCGGCCTGCAGAGAGTCGACCGAAAAGCCGGTCTTGTGCGCCATGTAGTGATTGCCTCGGGCCAGTGACTTGCCGAACCCGTAAAGGATATCGAGAGGGGTGATCGGTCCGGAGGGGGAATCGTAGGCCGTGCCCGTCAGTCCCTTGTCGAGGATCGCTCTGGCGGTTGCCATCAGATCGGGACACGTCAAAAGAACATGGCCCCCGGCCCGCAACACGCGGAGAAACTCTGCAAGAACAATCGCGACCTCATGCGGATAGACATGCTCAAGGTTGTGAGAAGAATAGACCGCGTCCATCGACCCCGAGTCGACGGCGTGCATATCCAACATGTCACCGATGATGTCAGGCTTGTTGGCTTCGGAGATATCGAAACGGATTTCTCGCCAGCCGGGTTGACGAAAACTGGCGTGGAGCTTCAACGGGTTGGGTACGCCGGGACCGACGTGAAGAACAAGGCGTTCGCGCTGTTCTGCCGAGGCCGGCACGAGCGGGTCATCAATCTGCGTCCGTCGATGCTACCAGAGGAACGGTCCGGGACGAAAGAACCCTACCCCTATCGCTGTGCCCGGGGCCTTACCGGTCACGACGAACCCGAATTCCATGTACCACGTCTTGGCCTCACAGTTGACCCTTGAGCCTTGGTACCCGGGCCGGCCCCACTCACAAACGCCGCTTGACCCAGATCAAGGCCGCGCCTGGAGGGATCGTCTGAATGGGGCATGGCCCGCGTCTTCATCCACCGCCTGTCTCCGGATGACGTCGATGAGGCCTATGTGCTGGCCCGACTGGGCAACGCCGGTCTGACGCTGAAGGCCTGGCGCGTCAGGGCTGCGGCGCGCAACAGCCGGCCCACCGCCGGCGGTGTGTTGCTAGCCCGCGACCACGAGGCACGGCCTCGCGGCCTTGCGGTCTATGCGCTGACCGATCCGCCTGACGGGCGGCGAACCGTGCAGATCGAATCGCTGGTCGGCTTCGATGTGCTCGATCCTCAATCGGTGGCGGCGGCGCTGGTCGCCGAGGTCGTCCGTCTGGCCCGTGCTGAGGGGTGCGAAACCCTGTGCCTGATGCAACCGCTCGGCCCGTCGGTCGAGGTGGCGGCCCAGGTGCTGGCCTCCGGCGTCGCGGTCCTGCCGAGCCTGTTCTGGTCGCCTCCGCCGCTCGGGCGGCCGACCCTGATGTTGGATCCGGACTCGACACGCCGCCCTCGACGCGTCCAGTGACGCGCCATGGGGCGGGCTGGCGGAGCGAGCAGCGCGATTGTCGGTTGCTTTCGCGCAGGGGGGCCGTGGCCGATTTCGTGCAGACGCCTGCGGGCATCCGGCGGCACGTCCAGCACAGCCTCCCCCGCCGAATCGCCGTCGGATCGCGGCACTCTGCAGAAGGTGGAAATCGACCGGTCCGTCAGAACGGAAAGAAGACCGGGATGGCGACGACGCCTGCGACCCAGGTCACCAGATTGAGCGGCACGCCGACGCGGACGAAGTCCATGTATTTGTACTTGCCGATCTCGAAGACGAGGACGTTGGTCTGATAGCCGAACGGCGTGGCGAAGGCCGCGCTCGCGGCCATCATCACCGCGATCAGGAACGGCCGGGGATCAACGCCGAGACTTTCGGCCATTGCGACGGCGACGGGCGTTATCAGGACGGCGACAGCCGCGTTGGACAGAAGCTCGGTCGCGAACAGGGTCACGCCGTACAGGACAGCGAGGGCGACGAGCGGGCCGAACGGACGGATAAAGTCGATCAGCACCGCGGTGCCGGAGGCCGCCAGGCCCGTTACCTCGATGGACAGGCCCACCACCACCATGCCGGCGACCAGAAGCAGAACCTCTGGCCGTAGCCCGGCATAGGCTTCCTCGGGACTGATGACCCGCAGCAGGATCAGGATGACGGCTCCGGCGAACGCGGAAGCGGCGATGGGAGCGATCCCGAGCGCAGCCGCGAGAATGACCCCGACGAAGACGACCAGGGAGATCGTCGCCCGGCGCACATCAAAGGGACGATCGACGGCAAACAGCTGAACGTCCCCCATCAGGCCGTCGCCGGTCTGCTCGTGGGGCCCGTGACTGGCGGTTTCCTCGTCGGCACCGCCCGCCAGAAGCCGCCCGCCGAGCAGGAACAGGTAGAGCCCGCCCACGGCCGCGATGATCAGGGCGACGGGCGTGATCTCGAACAGGCCGAACACGGGCTGGCCGGCGTTGCGCGCCATGTCGTTGACGAGCAGGTTGGTCGAGGTGCCGATGAGGGTGCAGGCGCCGCCCATGATGGTGATGTAGCTGAGCGGGATCAGGAACCGTTTGGGTGACAGGTTGAGCGACGTCGCGACGTCCTTGATCACCGGTGCGGCCAGCACCACGATCGGCGTGTTGTTGAGGAAGGCCGATGCACCCCCGCACAGGACCATCACCAACCACAGTCCCGCAGCACCGAGCCTCGCGCAGAGCGCCGTCGCCTGCCGGATCAACAAGCCGAGCAGGCCTGAAAGTTCGATCGCATAGGCAATGACGAACAGGCAGGCGAGCGCGATGACGGCGGGGCTGGCGAACGCGCCCTGCACCTCCACGGGCCGGATAACGCCCATCAGCAACAGGGCGGCCGCCGCCGACAGGGCGGCGACGTCGGACCGGATCTTGCCGTGGATCAGGACGGCGACCACGGCGACCAGGACGATCAGGGCCAGGATCTGATTGAGCTCCATGAACCCTGCAGACTCCGGTGAGGCGACCGGGTCAAGCCTCGGCCTGCCAAAAGGCTCCAAAAGGCTTCACCGCATGCTAGGCTTGAAACATGCCCCGCCTTGATCCGTTTTTTCGCCGCCGCCCTATTCTGACGGCGGCGGTTGTATCGGCCCTCAGCCTTTTGCTGGTTCAGTGCGATCAGAATACCGTCGAACCGGTCGAAGCCGTTCCGACGGAGGCCCCCGAGCCCGCTTTGACCCCGACTGCACCCCTGACCCCCAGGCCGGAGACCGCACTGAGCCGGGGCGAACTCGTCAACGCCGCTGGACAGGCCGCGTCGACCTATGCCCGGGGGCAAACGCCGACGACGACGGACCCGCTGGTCGGACGCAGTTTTGCGGTGCGTATGCCATTCGGATGCGGTGGGCCGTCGACGGCTGTCGACGGCGCGGCGTCCAATGGTCTGGCCCGGTGGACCTGGGGCCCGGATCGCAAGACGATCCAGATCAGTATGACCCCGGGTGACTGGACCGCATCGGCCCTGACCGTTCCTGTCGGCAGCGAGCCGGTATGGGAAGCGGTCGATGGCTTCTGGATTCCGCGCCCCTGGCTGGCGGCCGAGGCCTGCCCGCAAGTGCCGGGCGACCCTCTCCAGACCGCCGGGGCGTCGGCATCGCCCCAGACCGTCGGTATCGCCGCCGTGTTCGAAGCCGGAAGTTCGCGCATCGGACGGAGAAGTGGCAGGGCCTATGCCTTCACGGTCAGGGCGCAAGGCGACGAGCCCGTGTTGGCCCCCGACGGCGGATATCGCCTCCTGCTCGAAGGGCGGGTCGTGGGCTTCCCTGGCGGCCGCGCGATCCGGTGCCTGGCACCGGGGCCCGATCAGCGCCCGGTCTGCGTCGCCGCCGTCCAGCTCGACAAGGTGGCGTTCGAGGACGCCGCCGGCGCGACGCTCAGCGAGTGGCGTCCGGGCTGACGTCGGAGCCGCCGGGCGTCAGTGTGCCGCGGCCGGCAGGTGCGCCTTGTCGTGTTTGCCGACTTGACCCACCAGAGTGCTGCTGGCCTCGTTCATGCCGATGAGCTCGACATCGGCCCCTTGGCGGCGATAGCGGAAGACCACCTTGTCGACCGCCGCCACGCCGGTGAGATCCCACAGGTGGGCGGCGGACAGGTCGATCTCGACCCGCTTCGGATGGCCGTGGTGCTCGAAACCGGCGGCGAAGACCTCGGCCGAGGCGAAGAACAGCTGGCCTTCGACACGATAGCGCAGGACCTCGTCGCCCGCATCCGCGATGGGCTCGACGACGATCGTCTTGCCGACCTTGCGCATGAAGAAGATCGCCGAAAGCACGACTCCGAGCATCACACCCTTGGACAGGTCGTGGGTCGCGACGACCGTCACCGTGGTCGCGACCATCACGACGGAGGACTGCAGCGGCGTTGAGCGCAGCTTCAGAACCGAGCCCCAGTCGAAGGTGCCGACCGAGACCATGATCATCACCGCGACCAGGGCTGCCATCGGAATCTGCGCGACCCAGTCCTGAAGCACCAGGATCAGGAACAGCAGGAACAGACCGGCCCACAGGGTCGACAGCCTCCCGCGCGCGCCGCTGGTTACGTTGATGATCGACTGGCCGATCATGGCGCAGCCGGCCATGCCGCCGAACAGGGACGAGGCGATGTTGGCAATGCCCTGCCCGCGCGTCTCGCGGTCCTTGTCGGACGCCGTATCGGTGAGGTCGTCGAGCAGGTTGGCCGTCAGAAGGCTCTCCAGAAGTCCGACGAAGGCCAGCGTCGCCGAGATCGGCGCGATGATCATCAGTGTCTCCCACGTCAGGGCAACCTCCGGGATATGGAATATCGGCAGGGTGGAAGGCATCTGGCCCATGTCCCCGACGGTGCGCACATCCAGCCCGGTCCAGATCACGAGGCCGCTCAGCAGGACGATGGCCACCAGCGGCGACGGGACCGCGCGGGTCAGTCGCGGCAGCCCGTAGATGATGATCAGGGCCGCGCCGACCAGGGCGAAGGTCTGCCAGTTGGCGCCGATCAGTTCGGGCATCTGGGCCAGGAGGATCAGGATCGCCAGCGAGTTGACGAAGCCGGTCATGACCGAGCGCGAGACGAACTTGATGTAACGCCCCAGTCTGAACAGTCCGACGACGATCTGGAACACGCCGGTCAGCAGCGAGGCGGCGAGCAGGTATTCCAGCCCGTGGTCGCGAACCAGGGTGATCATCAACAGGGCCATGGCGCCGGTCGCCGCCGAGATCATGGCGGGGCGACCGCCGACGAAGGCGATCGTCACGGCGATGACGAAGCTGGCGTAGAGGCCGACCGCCGGATCGACCCCGGCGATGATCGAGAAGGCGATGGCTTCGGGGATCAGGGCGAGGGCGACGACAGTCCCGGCCAGCAGGTCACGGCGGGGGTTGGCAAGCCATTCGCGGCGCGCCGAGGCGATGAAGATCATGGGTCTGCAGTCTGGGTCGGACGGCGCGTGGCCATCGCATCAGGTTTCCCGAGGGATCGGCGCCCGGGCTAGCCACCCGGTCGCGACCGGGTCCATCGTTGGGACGACGTCATGCCGTCGAAGACGGCCAAACGCAATGCCGCGACAGGACTGCGGGGCCTGTCCGCGAAATCCTCAGCGGCTCGCCGGGTTGGCGCCCGGGGAGTATGTGGCGACGGCAAACAGAACTAGAGTCAGGGCGGTCCGCAGGGGCCCCGGGGTGCGACATGATCCAGTTCGAGCTTTCGCCTTTCGATGCGGCGTCGATCCTGATCGTGCTGAGCGCAACGCTCGGCTGGATCAATTATCGGTTCTTCAAGCTTCCGGGCACGGTGGCCATGACCCTGATGGGCGCGGTGGCCTCCATTGTCGTCATCGGCGTGGACGCGGTCCTGCCCTCCAGCCGTGTCTCTGACACGGTCACCGGCTTCCTCAGCGACATCGATTTCCACGAAACGCTGATGAACGGCATGCTGTCGTTCCTGCTGTTCGCCGGTGCCCTGCATGTAGATCTGGACTATCTGCGCAAGGGCCGCTGGCAAATCGCCATCCTGAGCACCGTCGGAGTGGTGGCCTCCACCCTGATCGTCGGCGGCGGCCTATGGCTCATCTCGCGGCTGGTCGGGATGGATGTGCCGCTGATCTGGTGCCTCGTCTTCGGTGCCATCGTCAGCCCGACCGACCCGGTCGCGGTCATGGCGGTATTGAAAACCGCCAGGGTACCTCCGACGCTTCAGGCCACCATCGCCGGGGAAAGCCTCTTCAACGACGGCGTCGGCGTGGTTGTGTTTTCCATCCTGCTGGCGACCGCCGTCAGTGGCGAGGCCTTCTCGGTCATCCATGCGGGCGAACTGTTCCTGGTCGAGGCAGTGGGCGGGGCCGTCCTGGGCGGGTTGATCGGCTGGATCGCCTACCGGGCCATGAAGGCCATCGACGACTATTCGGTCGAGGTGATGGTGACCCTGGCGACAGTCATGGGCGGTTATGCCCTGGCGCACGCGCTGGACATCAGCGGCCCGGTCGCCATGGCGGTCGCGGGTCTGATCGTGGGCAATCACGGCGTCAGCTACGCCATGAGTGATACGACCAAGGACTATGTGCTGAAGTTCTGGGCCCTGATAGACGAGGTGCTGAACGCAGTCCTGTTCCTGCTCATCGGGCTGGAGGCCGTGGTCCTCGCCGACCGGTTTGGCCTGCTGGGTCTGGGGCTCCTGACCATACCGCTGGTGCTGGTCGCCCGGGCGATTTCGGTCGGCGTGCCGCTGCTGTTCTGGCGCACCCTGCTGCCCTTCAGACTGGCCTTTCCGGTTATGACCTGGGGCGGGCTGCGCGGCGGGATTTCCATCGCTCTCGCCCTTTCGCTGCCGGCTGGTCCGATGAAGGACGTCCTTGTCGCTGCGACCTATGTGGTGGTTCTGTTCTCGGTGGTTGCACAGGGCGGCACAATCGGCGGCCTGGTCAGGCGCTGGTCTGGCCGCCTGGGTAATGCAACGGAATAGGGACGCCCGGGCGGATGCTCAAAAGCCTCGTCATCCCGTTTCGAATCCGACGCGCAATTTTTTGCGTAATGAAACGATCAAAGGGTATCAAGCGGAGCCTAGATTGAATTTGATGGAGTATTAAATTCAGCAACGGTCAGATTATCGACAATCGTCGACATGACGATGCGATGGTTGATCGCCCTGCTGTCCTGATTATTCAGCGGAACTTTATTCTCACGGAATTTTGATCGCTCATAACGATGACGGCATCCGGGTTCTGATTTTCAACCTTGACTGCTAGGAACCCGCGAACTGTTTCGGGACTGTTCCATGTTCGACCGTTTTGACGACCCATCCCAGCGCACTGTAGTGCGTAGGGAGTCCATCCGCGGGATCGACCGCCTGTGCGAAACCTTCGATCCGCTGCTCCAGGACCCCGCCCACACCCTGTACCCGGACCAGAAGGCCGAACTCGCGGCGCTGGCGCGGATCTTCGATCTTTCGACCACTCGAGAGCCGGTGGAGGTCTGGTCGGAACTGAGGACGATGCTGGTGCTTCAGCCGCCGATGGATATTGCGGAGCCGGTCCAGGTCCTGACCATCATGGTGGTCGAGGACGACCCCGACATCGCGGCCAGTCTTATGGCGGCGCTGACCGAGGCCGGCCACTGCCTGGTGGGACCGTTCGAGAGCGCCGATTCTGCCGAGGTCTCGGCGGCCCTGCACCAGGTCGATCTGGCCCTGATCGACATCAACCTCGCCAGCGAGACCAACGGCGCCGACCTGGCCCGTTCGCTGAAGACCCGCTGGGGCGTTCCGACCGTCCTGATGTCGGGCGACATCACCGCCCTGTCCGCGCTCGGCGACCTTGCCGACGCGGTGATGCTGAAGCCGTTCACAGCCGACGTCCTGCGTCACGCGGTCGCCAGTGTCGTCAAACCCGCCGGCTGATTCCCGTTCGACCGCTTTGTCGCCAGCGACGCGGCCGCTGCCGGGAACATTGATGGCCCCCGCAGGATTGACCTCTCCGCCTGAACGTTTGCGTCGCAGGGGTGATCAGCGCCCGTCCTGGCCTGTATGACCGACACTGCGGCGACGATTTCCGCTGGCGCACGACGGAAGGGCGATCGCCATGACGACGGACAAAGTCCTGACCGATATCGGTCGTCTCGACCAGACCCGGGTCCTGAGTATCGGCGGCACCTCCCTCACGCTCGGCGGGCTTCTGTCCGCAACTGTGATTCTGGGGGTGGCCCTGCTCGTGTCGTGGCTGCTGACCCGGGGCATTCGACGGGTGCGTCAGAAGGCGCAGCGGACAGCCCAGGCGCTCTATCTGCTCGAGAAACTGGCCGGTTACGGCATCATCTCCGTCGGCATCGTCATGGCGCTATCGGCCGCGGGGTTGAATCTTTCATCCCTCGCCGTCTTCGCGGGTGCCATTGGTATCGGCGTGGGTCTCGGACTCCAGGGCGTGGTCAAGGAGTTCGTCTCCGGCATCTTCCTGATCTTCGACCGGATGGTCTCGGTCGGAGACTACGTCGAGCTGGAAAACGGAACCCGAGGGGCCATTGCCGAGATCGGTCCGCGCGCGACCCGGATCCGCACCAACGACAACGTCAACGTCGTTATCCCGAACTCGCATCTGATCGAGGGCCCGGTCACGAACTGGACGCTCAAGGGTGACACGCGGCGGATCCATATCCCGTTTTCGGTCGCCTACGGTGCCGACCGGGGTCAGGTGCGCGAGGCCATACTGGCTGCGGCCAGGGCGTCACCCTTCACCCTGCCGGAGACCGAGCATCGCACCAGCCAGGTCTGGCTGGTCGGCTTCGGCGACAGCAGCCTGAATTTCGAACTCCTCGTCTGGCCCACCCAGGACGCGGTCAAACGCCCGGCCGCCATGCATGCGGCCTATACCTGGGCCATCGCAGACGCCCTGGACGCCGCCGGTATCGAAATCCCGTTCCCGCAAACTGATCTGCGGATCCGGAGCCTTCTGGGCCGCGAGGGGGACGACGCCCTGAAGGCCCTGGGTTTTGCGCAACACCTGCCTGCGGCCCATCGCGCGGCGCGGACCGAAGGTGCGCCGCCCCCGGCCCCCACGATCAACGATGCGGCGACGGACCTTCTGACGCCGTCCACCGAACCCATCGAGAGTCCGGAGCGCTAAGGGCACCCGCCACCAGCACACAGGGCGGCTCCATGAGAACCTCGTCGCCTCCTTCTGGGGGGCGGGCGGGCTTCGATCCCGGACCCTGAAGGACAGCGATCAGGACAAAGTTCGGAACTATGCCGGGACTTTGTATCCGAAAAACGTCCCGGACGTTCCCTTTTCTTCCCGTTTCGTCGGAAGGACGCGACCGCCGCGTGTGCGGTAAGTTTTTGATTTACAACGACGTGCTGGTGGCTGGAGGCGGGATCGAACCGCCGACCTGTGGGTTATGAATCCACCGCTCTAACCATCTGAGCTACCCAGCCCGGCACAGCGTGCGGCCGGAGCCGGATCGCGTGGGAGGCGTGCCTATATCGTCGTCGCCCGTTTCGTTCAAGTCGCTTTGAACTCCCGTCGATCGCCCGCGCCGGTGCGACGGGCCGCGGCGAGTCGATGCGGAACCGCAACAGTGGCGCATCGCTGCGGTTGCGGGCATACCGCTACCGTCAGCTCGACCCGGAGATCACAATGCGTCCGCTCATCCTCGCCGCCTCGACCTCGCTTCTCGTGCTCTCCGCCGCCTGCGGGGCGAATGGACAGACCGCCGGCACGCCTGCGCCCGGTGCTCCGGTCGAGACACGGCCCGCCGACGGGGCCAGTCAGACGCCCGCCTTTGCAGGCCAGACCCGGGCCCCGGGTGTGCGCACGGAGGTGGCCATGGCTCACACGGTGGTCGCGTCGGGTCTGGTCGAGCCGTGGGGACTGGCCCTGCTGCCCGACGGCCGCTGGCTGGTGACCGAGCGGCCGGGCCGGCTGCGCATCATCTCCGCCGAGGGTCAGGTGGGTGAACCGGTCACGGGCCTGCCTGCTGTGGACGCCCGGGGCCAGGGCGGCCTGCTGGACGTGGTCCTGTCGCCGGACTTCGCGGCCGACCGGATGATCTACTGGAGCTATGCCGAGCCGCGCGAGGGGGGCAATGCCACCTCCGTGGCGCGCGGCATCCTGTCGGCAGACGGGGCCTCGGTCGGGAGTGTCCAGGTTATTTTCCGCGCCCTGCCTGTCTATGACGGCGACAAGCATTTCGGATCGTCGCTGGCTTTTGCGCCCGACGGCACGCTGTTCATCACCCTCGGTGAGCGTTCCGACGCGCCGATGCGCCCCCAGGCCCAGGACCTCGGCTCGCACATGGGCAAGACCATCCGTATCAATGCCGACGGCACGGTCCCCTCTGACAATCCCTTCGTCGGCCGCGCCGGTGCCCTGCCGGAAATCTGGTCGCTGGGTCACCGCAATGCCCAGGGCATTGCCATCGCCGCCGACGGTGCCGTGTGGACCGTCGAACATGGCACGCGCGGCGGGGACGAGATCAATCTGGACCGGGCGGGCCTGAATTATGGCTGGCCCGATGTGACCTATGGCATCGAATACCGCGGTAGCCCGATCAACGCCGGCCTGACTGCGGGTGAAGGGACCGAGCAGCCGACCTACTACTGGGACCCGTCGATCGCTCCGGGTGGCATGACTCTCTATGACGGAGCCATGTTCCCAGGCTGGCGCGGCAATCTGCTGGTTGCCGCCCTGCGCGACAAACACATCGCCCGGCTGGTGATCGAGAACGACCGGGTGGTCGGCGAGGAGCGGCTGCTGACCGATCTGGGCGAGCGTATCCGCGACGTCGCCGTGGCCGCCGACGGCGCCGTCTGGGTCGTCACCGACGAGGCCAACGGCAAGCTGGTCCGTCTCGCTGCGCAGTAGGACCGGGCTTCCCCCTCCGCCGGCGGGGGAGGGGGGCGTCCGTCGCTCAAGCAGCGAGGCTCCGCGAGCCGGGCGTTAGCGACCCGTTCGTCGCTCAAGCAGCGAGGCTCCGCGAGGCTAGCGGTAGCGACCCGTCCGTCGCTCAAGCAGCGAGGCTCCGCGAGCCTAGCGGTAGCGACCCGTCAGATGTGAATGGCGTGGCCGAGCGCCCGCAGCGACGCCTCGTGGAAGGCCTCGCCGAGGGTCGGGTGCACGTGGATGACGCCTGCCACGTCTTCCAGCACCGCCCCCATCTCCAGCATCTGGGCGAAGCTGTTGGACAGTTCGGCGACGTGCTGGCCGACGGCCTGAACGCCCAGAAGGCGGTGATCCGACTTCGAGGCCAGCACCCGCACGAAGCCGCCGTCCTCGCCCGCCTCGATGGCCAGGGCCCGGCCGATGGCGGCCAGGGGGAAAATCGCGGTGATCACGTCGTCGCGGCCTTCGACGTCCGGCGGCCCCAGACCCGCCGAGACGATCTCGGGTTCGGTGAAACAGACGGCAGCGATGGTGACGGGATCAAACCGCCGGTCGTGACCGGCGATGATTTCCGCCACGACCTCGCCCTGGGCCGAGCCCTTGTGCGCCAGCATGGGTTCGCCGGTCAGGTCACCGACGGCCCAGACATTCTTCATCGAGGTGGCGCAGCGGTCGTCGATCTTGACGAACGGCCCCGCCATGGCCACGCCCATGGTTTCAAGGCCCCAGCCGGCGGTGCGCGGACGACGGCCAACAGTGACCAGCACCTTGTCGGCCTCCAGCGACAGCGGCTCGCCGTCTCTCGTGGTGATCGACAGCTTGCCGTCACCAAAACCACCGGCGCGGGCCCCCAGATGCATCTCGACGCCGTGGCCGGTCAGCCATTTCATGACCGGGTCGGTCAGGGCCTTGTCGTAGAGCGGCAGGATCCGGTCGGCCATCTCGACGATGGCGACCTCGGCCCCCAGCTTGCGGAACGCGATGCCAAGCTCCAGCCCGATGTAGCCGCCGCCGACCACGACCAGCCTGTTCGGCACAGCGTCGAGCGACAGGGCCTCGGTCGAGGACATCACATCGCCGCCGAAGGGCAGGAAGGGCAGTTCGACCGGCTCCGATCCTGTGGCCAGGATGACATGTTCGGCCGTGATGGTGATCGGGCCGTCATCCGTCTCGACGCGGCAGGTCTTGGCGTCGGCGAAGCTCGCCCAGCCCTTGATGACCCTGACTTTCGACTTCTTCAGCAGAGCCGCCACACCCGCATTCAGTTTACGGACGATACCATCCTTCCACGCCACGGTCTGTGACAGGTCGATGGCCGGGTCAGACGCGGTGATGCCGAGGGTGCCTTCCCCGGCGGCCCTGGCCACCGTCTCGAACTTCGAGGCGGCGTGGATGATGGCCTTGGACGGGATGCAGCCGACGTTCAGGCAGGTCCCTCCCAGCCCGTCGCCGCCGTCCACCAGTACGGTCTCCAGTCCCAATTGGCCGCAGCGGATGCCGGCGACATAGCCGCCGGTGCCGGCGCCGATGATCAGGACTTTGGTTTTGAGGGTCTGGGTCATGCGCCGCCGTTACTGGTGAGGTCGGGGCTGAATCTCTGCGACCAGCTCCATGATGATCTGGAACAGCAGGTCGCCCTGCTGGATGCCTTCGACCACAGCCGTGGTCCCGTCGCGCAGCCGCGCGGGGTCCTCGGGGATTGTCGCGACGGCGAGGGCGCCGGCCTTTGGCTCCCAGCCGACGGTGCAGAACCCTGTCCGGTTCCAGGCGACGCGGACGGGGCCGGTCACGATGTCTTCGCCCTTGATGATCCAGGCGGGCTCGAGCATCGCGAATCCGAAGGCCTCGCAGCCGCGTTCGCCGGGATCGCCCTGAAGGTTGTCATTCGCGCGCGCACGGGCGGCGGCGATACAGGCCTCGGGCGGGGTCTGTTCGATCGAGACCACGCGGCCCACGAAGGCGGCCCGGGCCATCGCGGTCTCATAGGAGGCATTGGGCGGCGGCGGGATGCACGCCCGGGCCGGCGTGGCAACGAGAACGGCCGTGG
>JBBSCK010000024.1:0-26128 GCA_038250335.1 Caulobacterales bacterium | reverse complement strand
GAGGCATCGATCTGCGCCGGCAGCGGCAGCTGGACGAGAATGCCGTGGATCCCCGGATCGGCGTTCAACTGTCCGACGAGCGCCAGCAGGTCCGCCTGGGTTGTTGCCTCGGCCAGCCGATGGGTCTCGGATCGCATGCCGGCGCGCGTGGTCGTCTCGCCCTTGTTGCGGACATAGATCTGGCTGGCCGGATCCTCTCCGACGATGATGACGGCCAGGCCCGGGCGCACGCCGTGCGCCTGCTCCAGCCGGGCCGAGGCGGCCGCGACCCGCTCCACCAGACCGGCCGCGAAGGCCTTGCCGTCAATGATTGTGGTGCGCGGGGCCGGATCGGCCATGGGGCCTTCTTTCGTCAGGATTCGACCAGATCGAGGCGATTTACAGACCTCGCGGTTCAGCGTCTATGTGGCCTCTAGAAAACAGGGGACTCCGGATGCGCCGTTCAAGCTTCATCATGACCGTCAGCGCGCTGGCGATATTCGCGTCCGGCCAGGCTGTCGCGCAGGACGCGACACCGCTGCGGCTTGGCCAGGCGGTCAGCGGACAGTTGACCGCCGGGGATGCCCGGGTGGACAGCGAGGAACTCGGGCAGTTCGTCTACGACACATATTCGATCCGGGCGCGCGCAGGTCAGCGGCTGGAGGTCGTGATGCGGTCCGAGGCCTTCGACGCCTATCTGGAAGTCTATGAAGGCTCGGATTCGGGCGAGATCCTCGGTGCCGACGACGACGGGCTGGGCGAGGATACGGACTCACGGCTCCGGTTCTCGACCGACAACGGGACCTACATCATCCGCGCACGCACCCTTGGCGGTCTCGAAGGCGGTGCCTACACGCTCCAGGTCACGGACCGTGGCCCCGCGCCCCGCGCCCCGCGCCCGACAGCGATCCGGCTCGGCGGTGAGGCCGAGGGGGAGATCAGCGCACGCGATCCGGTCGAGGAGGACGGGGATTCCGCTCCCTACAGCTATGACGCCTGGAGCTTCCGGGCGCGTGCCGGTGACCGTGTCGCCATCACCCTCGAGAGTGACGATTTCGATCCGATCGTCCGCGTCGGCCGCATGGGACGCGCCGGGGCCTTCGAGGAACTGGCCCAGAATGACGATTCGGGCACTGGAGGCCTGAACTCCTACCTCGTCTTCACCGCACCCGCGGACGGCGACTATGTGATCCGCACGGCCCCCCTCGGCGGCTCGGGAGAGGGCGACTATGCGCTCGCCCTGGCTGAGGGCCCGCCGCCGCTCGAGGCGCGGCCCATCGCCGTCGGCGACACCGTTACGGGCGAGTTGAATGATTCGGACGGCAGCAACCAGATCGGCCAGCGCGCCGACGCCTACAGCTTCACCGCCACGGCTGGCCAGCGGATCGTTGCGACCATGGGCTCGGACGCCTTCGACACCTATCTGGAGCTGTTCTCCGAGAACAGCGCGGACGCAGGCGGTCGCTATTCGGTCGATTCCGATGATGACGGAGCCGGCGAAGGCACCAACTCGCGCCTGGCCTCCACCATCCCGTCCGATGGCCAGTACACGCTGGAAGCCCGCGCCTTCACCGACGAGGGCGAAGGTGCCTACAGCCTGACCCTTGAGGAGGCCGCGCCCGAGCCTGCGCCCGCCGATCTGGCCTTCGGTGCCACCGTGCAGGGCGAGATCGTCGATGCCGATCCCCGCGACGACGAGAACCGGGGCTTCGACGCCTATCGCTTCAGCGGCGAGATGGGCAACCGCGTCCAGGTCATCATGCGATCAGGGGATTTCGACACCTATCTCCAGATCGGGAGCCCGGAGGGCGACTTTTATGCGTTGGCCAGCGATGATGACGGTCTGGGCGAGGGGACCGACTCGCGCCTCAGCTACACCCTGCCGTCGTCGGGCGAGTTCGTCCTGCGCGCCTCACCCCTGTATGCGGACGCCGACGGCCTGTATTCGCTGGAGTTGATCGACCGGGGCCCGCAGCCCACGCCAGGCAGCATCCTCGTCGGTGCTACGGCGCGGGGGACGCTGACAGAAGAGGACGGCATCGCCGAGGACGGGGCCTTCTTCGACGCCTATCGCATCTCGGTGAAGGCTGGCGACAAACTGCGCCTGACCATGGCGTCCAACGAATTCGACGCCTTCATCGACATCGGCCGCGAGGACGAAGCGGGTGTGTTCAGCTCTGTTGTGTCCGACGACGATGGCCTGTCGGACACCCATGCCAAGCTGGACTGGGCGGTCGAGGAGGAGGGCGACTATATCATCCGCGCCCGCAGCTTCGCCCAAGGACAGTCGGGGGCCTACGCTCTGACGATCGAACCCAAGGAGTAGTCACTGGCGGGGCGGCAACAGGGCTCCGGTGCGAATGTGTCGGAGCCCCTCGCGTTTGCGGTATCCGATTGCCCGCGCGGGCGGGCGCTGGCGACACCCGTGCGCGGCTTCGACGCCAGTCCGGCTGACCCGTAGCTGCTGAAATCGACCGGGGTCGCCTGCGGCTTGAGGGTGCCCCGACGGGGGCATCGGGACTAAAGTGACAACTAAATTGGACACTCGAGTGTCAATCCGACTTGTCAGTTCGCTCGAAACGATGCGAGGTTGATGCCGGGATGAGCGCGCTGGCCGCCATCCGGCTTGGAGGCGTGGGCGAACGATGACGGCGATTCCGGTCGAGGGGGCGACGATCGCCGAAAGGCGCACAGGCCCCAACCTCTACGCTGCTTTCGACGCTTCGTTGAGACGGGATACGAGTCTTTCGCGCCGCTCGGCCGTGCTGCAGACCTTTGGGGGTGCTGGCCCCGATGGCGGACCCCGGTTTGATTCTGATGTCCCGCCCGGCGGCTATCTCTGGTGGTACGTTGACGCCCAGAGCGACTGTGGCCGCTACGGTCTGACCCTGATCACCTTCATCGGCAGCGTCTTCTCGCCCTACTACGCCTGGTCGGGCTGGGCGGACCCGTTCAATCACTGCGCGGTCAATCTGGCGCTTTACCGTCTGGACGGAGGGGCGGGTCGCTGGGCGATGACCGAACGGCCCGAGCGACGGCTGGACCGTGATGCCAGCCACATCTCGATCGGCCCAAGCAGTCTGTCCTGGGAAGGCGGCGTGCTGACGGCCAGGATTGATGAAGTCTCGAACCCGCTCCCCGGTCGGCTGCGTGGAACGATCCGGCTTCACCCCGAGGCCCTGACCCGTCGCGCATTTTCCCTCGACGCGGCCGGGGACCACGTCTGGCAGCCGCTGGCCCCCCGGGCCCGGGTCGAGGTTGCGTTCGATACGCCCGGGATCTCGTGGAACGGTGACGGGTATTTCGATACCAACCACGGCAGCGAGCCCCTGGAAGCGCGGTTCCATCGCTGGGACTGGTCGCGCGCGCACACACAGGACGATGTACTGCTCTTCTATGACGTCGATCGGCTCGATGGAGCCCGCCACGAACTGGCCCTGCGGGTCAGCCGGAGCGGCGAGATCGAGCGCGTTCTGGCCCCTCCTGCCCAGGCCCTGCCGCGCACCCTTTGGGGAGTGGACCGTAAGGCCCGCAGCGATGCCGGAGCCCGGCTGAAGGTGGCCAGGACGCTGGAGGACACGCCGTTCTATTCACGCTCGGCCCTGTCGGGAGACATCTTCGGGCGTCCGGCGTCGATCTGGCATGAAAGCCTGATGCTGGACCGGTTCAGCAATCCTGTCGTGCGATGCCTGCTGCCGTTCCGGATGCCACGGATGCCTTGGTAGGGCGGCGCGTTTAGTCGGCGTCCTCGAACCAGCTGATGTCCGCTGTGGAGACCTCTCCGAACGATTGGCCCGTCCGGATTGACGCGGCGATAATCTGAAAGGCCGTCACAGGCATGCTGAGGAAAGGCCAGGGATCCCTGGCGCTCCAGGTCACATCCTTCGCCCTGGTCAGGACCCGGAAACAGGCTCCGAAGCGAACCCGGTCTAGCACCGCCCCCTGGGTTTCCGTCAGTGTCGGATAGAACTGCTGCATCCAGCGCGTGTCCCGCAGTCGCGGTGTTGGGGCTGCAGGGTCGAGCGTGGCTGCGGCAAGGTCCTCTGTCTCGATGAAATGAACGCCACTGGTGACCCGGGGATTGCACTCGATGGCATGGGGGCATCCATCGGCGTCGACGATGAAATCGAACGAGATGAATCCCGTGTGTCCGGTTCGCGCGACGAAGTCTTCGACCCAGGCCGCAATGGCCGGATGCTCCACCCGTTCGAACGCCACAGCGACCGTGCCGGACATCACGAGGCCGCGGTAGACGACGGTGATCGCGACCCTGCCTGCATGGGCGATCGAGAAAGTGCTGAAGTGTGCGCCCCGGATCAACTGCTGCACGATCTGTCGCGCGTCTTCGCTGCCGGGGCGAGGCGTTGTCCCCGCCTCTCCGAACACGACCCCCCGCCCGGAACAGGACAGGGCTGGCTTGACCACATAGTCACGGGACTGCGCCAGCGCCCCGGCTTCGGCACTGCCGAGCGCGGCCGTGCGCGGAACGGTCAGGCCATGGCGAGCGGCGAGGGCGGCGAACTTTTTCTTGTCGTGAAGCCCCAGCAGGTCGCGGGCCGGCGGGGCGTAGACGCTCACCCCGGCGGGAAGTCGGTCGCGCAGATGGGCGACATGCATGGTCTCTTCGGACAGGGGCAAGATGAGGTCGACGCCGTCCCGGGCAACGATGTCCAGCACGGCGTCAAGATAGGCGGCCTTGCCCGCCGAGGGTGCGGGCGTCACCCGGCTTCTGGTGACCGTGTTGGAGGCCCCCGTGAGGTGTCGCTCGAACGGCTCTGCGACAATCACTGTCCAGCCTCTGGCGTGGAAGGCGCGGGCGAAGTCGAGCGCCTTGGGCAACCGGCCGATGGTGATCAGAACGGTCCCGGGGCTCATGGGACACCCTCGACGCGGCGGATGCGCACCATGATTTCCTCCGCCGGACGGGTCGTTAGGCGTGCCACCGGACGAACCCGTTCGGGACGTTCGACGGTGAAGCGATAGCGGCGCATGAGCCGCGCGAGGATCAGCGTGGCTTCAGTCGTGGCAAAGGCAGCCCCCACGCAGACGCGGCGACCGATCCCGAACGGAATATAGGTGCCGGGTATGATCTCGTGCTCGCGTTCCGGGAGGAAGCGGTCCGGGTCAAAGGCGTGGGGGTTCTTCCACAGACCACGGTGGCGCTGGACCACCCAGGGCGCGATCATCACCATCGAGCCGCGACGCAGCTGGTAGCGGCCGAACTTGATCGGCTTTAGCGCCACGCGGGGCAGGAAGGTGATGGGCGGATAGAGCCGAAGGGTTTCGCGGAAGACGTTGCGGGCAAAGGCCAGCTGTCGCGTCTGCTCGAACGTGATGGCCTCGTCCGACGAACGATCGCGCACCTCGGCTTCGATGCGGTCGGCCACCTCGGGTCGCATCGCCGTGATGAAGAAGGCCCAGGTGAGGGCGCTGGCGGTCGTCTCGTGGCCCGCGAGGAAGAAGACGCCGAGCTGGTCGATCATCTCCTCCCTGGTGAAGGCCGCGCCGTCCTTCGGATCCCTGGCCCCGATCACGCTCGCCGCAATGTCATCGAACGCGCCTCCTGCGCCGAGGTGCTCATCCAGCAGCACACCGATATGGCGGCGAATGCGGGTGCAGGCCTCGAGGACCGCGCGACTTTGCGGGATGGTGGAGAAGGCCTTGTCGAAAATCAGCCGGCGCAGTTCGACGTGGGCCACGCTGCGTTCGAAGACGGAAAACGACTCAAACACGTCCCGGGCGGCGTCATTGGCCAGTGAGGTGGAGAAGACTGTGCGGCAGATTACGTCGGCAGTCAGCTGACCCAGCATCAGGTCCAGGGAGAATGGCTCGCCCGTGCGGCAGCACTCGTCGAGCCGCACCTCCATGTCGTCGATCGCAGCGGACATGGCCGGATAGGCGAGGCTCAGGCGCATGTGGGAGAAGGCGGGGTCGATCATCCGCCGCTGGGCCCGCCATCGGTCGCCTGCGGAGACGAAGATACTGTCGCCGACCAGCGGCCCCAGCGCCCCGACCATCAGGTCGCTCTTCGGGAAGACATCATCCGGATCGGCCAGGATGGCGCGGATGTGTTCGGGGTCGTTGACGATGAGAATGAAACGACGAGAATAGCCCAGAGGACCAAACGGGACTTCATAGGCCGAGGCCGGAAGCAGACTCAGCAGATTGCCCTCGCCACGGAGCGCCGTGCGCACCAAGGCGGCGAGCGGTGGCAACGGGTCCGGCCCGGGCGGTTCGTAAAGGTCAGGCACGGCCGATCCCGGATCGCGATTCACTGCAGATTTTCCTTACGAACCATCGTGATCCCTTGAATCTTCGGCCACTCCGCTGAAGGATGAACAGACCGCCAGATGTCGCCGGCTGCAAGAGTCGAATATGTATCTCCTCTTCAAGGGCCTGATCGCGGTCCACATCGTGTTTGGCGTGGTGGGGCTGGTTAGCTTCTGGATTCCCGTTTTCAGCCGGAAAGGCTCGCCGGTGCATCGGCTGTGGGGCCGTATCTTCGCCTGGTCCATACTGATGGCGGGGGGTATCGCCATCCTTCTGTCGCTCACCACCCTGTACGATCCCCTCGGGACTCATCCCCATCTTCAGGATGCCGAATTCGTGCGCGGCATTTTCGGGGTTCTCATGTTGCATCTGGGAGTGCTGACGGTGAACCTGGCCTGGTACGGTCGGGAAGTTCTGAAGAATAAGGCGGATCCAGCCCGCAATCGGCGCGGCGTAAACGTTTACCTGCAACTTTTGCTGGCCATGGCCGCCCTGGCCTGTGCGGTGGAAGGCTTCAGGATCGGCCAGCCCCTGATGTGGGGGGCCTCGGTGATCGGATTCGGCACCGTGGCGACGAACCTCATGCACATGCTGAATCCGGCTCCCCCGCCCAAGGCCTGGTTGAGGGAGCATGTGAAAGGCATCGTGGGGGCGGGGATCTCGGTCTATACGGCTTTCATCGCTTTCGGTGCCGTGCGATTCATGCCCGAGATCGCCCTGCATCCCGGACTTTGGGCCATTCCCCTGGCAATCGGTCTGGGCCTCATCCTCTATCACTACTGGAAGATCGGCCAGTCAGGCTCTCGGCTTGGAAAACTGGCCACAGGCGAATGACGGACCACTCGGTTGTTGTGGTCGGGGCTGGAATGGGGGGGCTCGCTGCCGCCATCGATCTGGCGAGGGCCGGCTGTCGCGTGACGGTGGTCGAGAAGGGCGCGACGCCCGGCGGCAAGATGCGCCAGCTTCATCCCGGCGGGGGCCCCGGTATCGATTCGGGACCGACGGTGTTCACCATGCGCTGGGTGTTCGAGAGCCTGTTTGCCGACGCGGGGGCTTCGCTATCTGACTATGTCACGCTGGGGACCGCCGATGTTCTGGCCCGGCATGGCTGGACCGACGGGTCGCGCCTCGACCTGTTCGCGTGCATGGACCGCTCGATCGCGGCCATCGGCGAGTTTGCCGGACAGGCGGATGCCGAGGGCTACCGGGCGTTCTGTGCCCGCAGCGAGGCCATGTATGCCGTGCTCCGGGACTCCTTCATTTCCGCCCAGCGCCCGGGGCTGTTTGATATGGCGCCCCGCGTGGGGCTGTCGGGGCTTCCCGCCCTGCTGGGCACTGCGCCCCACAAGACTCTCTGGGCCGAACTCGGGCGCTATTTCGGTGATCCGCGACTGCGCCAATTGTTTGGCCGGTACGCGACCTACACCGGTTCTTCACCGTTCGCCGCTCCGGCGACCCTGATGCTCATTGCCCATGTCGAGAAGGACGGGGTCTGGTTCGTCGAGGGCGGCATGGTCAATGTCGCACGGGGAATGGAGTCGCTGGCCCGATCGCTGGGAGTCACCTTCGCCTATGGAGAGGCCGTGCAGGCGATCGTGCAGACCGGGGGACGCGCATCGGGCGTGCGGCTGGCGTCCGGCGAGATCCTGAAGGCCGACTCCATCGTCTTCAACGGTGACATCTCGGCCCTGAGGGGCGGATTGATCGAGGGCAATACGTCCGTCGGTCCTGCCCGGGTGGCATCCGGGAAGCGATCTCTCTCGGCCGTGACCTGGTCCGTCGCCGCGCAAACGCGGGGCTTTCCGCTTTCCCATCATACCGTCTTCTTCGCGGAAGCCTACGAGGACGAGTTTCGCCAGGTGTTTGCGAACCAGTCGATCTGTGAGCGGCCGACCGTTTATGTCTGTGCCCAGGATCGTTCTGGCGGCCGCTCGCCGTCAGGCGAAAGCGAGCGGCTGTTGTTGCTGGTCAATGCGCCTGCGATCGGTGATCAAGTGTCCTTCGATCCAGCACAGGTGGAAGACGTGTGCCGCAGGGCCTGGGCAGTGCTGGAGGGTTGCGGACTGAGTGTGGAGCCGGTGGCGGAGGCTACGATCGCGACCACGCCGGACGATTTCGAACTGCTTTTTCCGGCCAGCGGCGGGGCGCTGTACGGGCGCGCCAATCATGGCCTTATGGGAAGTTTCCAGCGCCCCGGTCCGGAGAGCGGTCTCGAGGGCCTCTACCTTGCCGGAGGGGGTGTGCACCCGGGGCCTGGCATTCCGATGGCGACCCTGTCGGGTCGACTGGCGGCCATGCGGGTTCTGGAGAAGGCTAGCGGCGTTTCGTCCGGCTGGCGACTGCCACAGACGGCTCTGACGACGTCTGATTCGGGTCCGGCGTGTCAAACGGTCTGAAAACGGCTCACACTTTTTGCGATCTGTTCTAGAGAACATAGGGCGATGACAGCTGGATTCGCAGCGTGGCGCGCGCTCTGGAGCGGGCTTCGGTCGCACAGGGGAATGAGGCGGTGGCATGAACAGGCAAGGCCTGCAGTTCGCGGCATGGTGTCGGCCCGGAGCCCGGAGCCACGGCTCCCGAGACCATGACCAGCGTTTTCAACTCTTGCGGCGACCAGTCCGATGGACCGCATGAGTGCGTCGAATCCTGACTTCGACCTGATCCTCGTCGGTGGCGGTTTGGCGTCCAGCCTGATTGCGTGGTGACTGGCGCTGGATCGGCCCGAGGTCCGGGTCTGCGTGATCGAACGCGATGGCGCGCTCGGCGGAAACCACACCTGGTCGATCTTTGATAGTGACGTCGCCCCCGTCGACCGGGAATGGTTGACCCCCGCCATCGGGCATCGCTGGCCCGAGGGCTATGACGTATATTTTCCGCGCCGAAGCCGGACGCTCAACACGGGATACAGCAGTCTGACATCAGAACGGTTGCACGCAGCTGTCGCGCCGCTGCTGGGCGACCGCCTGATTATCGGCGAAGCGGTCGTGGTGGATCCGGATGGGGTGACCCTGTTGGACCAGCGCCGGCTCAGCGCAGTGGGCGTGGTTGATGCCCGGGGCCCCAGGTCGGCCCCGGCTCTCGACCTGGGGTGGCAGAGCTTTGTCGGACAGACGGTTCGACTGGCCGAACCCCATGGCCTGACCCGGCCGACGATCATGGATGCCACGGTCGAGCAGTTCGGGGCCTACCGGTTTGTCTATCTGCTACCGTTCGATGCCCGGACGGTCATGGTCGAGGATACCTACTACGCCGACGGGCCGGAGCTGGACCGGCAGACCCTCAAGCGCCGCATTGACGACTATATCCGGTCGCGGGGCTGGATCGTCGAGGCCGTGATTGCCGAAGAGGAGGGCGTTCTGCCGATCGCGCTGGATGGCGACATTGATGCCTTCTGGGCCGACGGTCCCCCGGTCGCCCGGGCCGGGCTTCTGGCGGGTCTGTTCCACCCGGTGACCGGCTACTCCCTGCCGGATGCCGTGCTTCTGGCCCGTCTGATCGCGGGACAGGACGACCTGTCTTCCGCCAGCCTGAGACAACTGACGGAAACCTACTCCAAGCGTCTATGGCGAGACCGGGCCTTCTATCGTCTGCTGAACCGGATGTTGTTCAAGGCTGCAGAACCCGCAGAGCGCTGGCGCGTTTTCGAACGGTTCTATGGTTTGTCGGACGGCGTGCTGCGGCGCTTCTACGCAGGCAGGAGTACTCTGCTCGACAAACTGCGTATCCTGACGGGAAAACCGCCCGTGCCCTTCGGTCGGGCGTTAATGCAGGTCCGTGAGACAGGACGAGGAAGTCGGCTATGAGAGACGTTACGGCGAAACGCGCGGTTGTGATCGGCGCGGGGTTTGGCGGGATTGCCCTGGCCATCCGTCTGCAGCGGGCAGGTGTGCAGACCACCTTGGTGGAGATGCGCGACAAGCCGGGCGGCCGCGCCTACGTCTGGAAAGACCAGGGCTTTACCTTCGACGCGGGGCCGACGGTCATCACCGACCCTGACTGCCTGACCGAGCTTTTCGAGGGAACGGGCTCCGAGTTTAAGGACTACATCGATCTGATGCCGGTCGACCCCTTCTACCGGCTTTGCTGGGAGGACGGCACACACTTCGACTACAACAACGATCAGGCGGCCATGGAGCGCCAGATGGCAGCCTTCAATCCGGCCGATGTCGAGGGCTACAAGCGTTTCCACGCCCATTCCGAGGCCCTGTATCAGGAGGGCTACGTCAAGCTTGGTTCGGTGCCGTTCCAGTCATTCTGGACGATGATGAAGGCCGCCCCGGTCCTGGCCCGGCTGGAAGCCTGGAACAGCGTCTATGACATGGTCGCCCGATACATTCAGGATCCGCATCTGCGTCAGGCGTTCAGCTTCCATACGCTTCTGGTCGGGGGCGATCCGTTCAAGTCCAGCTCGATCTATTCGCTGATCCATGCCCTGGAGCGGCGCGGGGGTGTCTGGTTCGCCAGAGGCGGGACCGGTGCGATGATCGCCGGCCTCGTTCGCTTCTTCGAGGACCTCGGCGGCGTCGTCCGGCTGAACAGCGCCGTCGAGCGGATCGAGACCGAGGGCGAGCGGGCCACCGGCGTGACGCTGGCGGGAGGCGAGGTCATTGCGGCCGACATGGTCGCCTCGAACGGCGATGTCGTTAACACCTACGAAAAGCTGCTCGGCCGCACCCCGCGTGGCAAGGCCAAGGCGAAATCGCTGAAATCCAAGCGGTTCTCGATGTCGCTGTTCGTGCTGCATTTCGGGACATCCCAGCCCCAGAAGCAGTTGGCCCACCACACCATCTGTTTCGGTGCCCGCTACCGGGAACTGATTTCCGAGATATTCGCCGGACCGACCCTGCCGGAGGATTTCTCGCTCTATCTGCACGCCCCCTGCGCCACCGATCCGTCGATGGCTCCCGACGGCATGAGCAGCCACTACGTCCTGTCGCCCGTGCCGCATCTGGGAGCCGCCGACATCGACTGGTCTGTGAAGGGGCCGGAATACCGCGAGAAGATCATCGACTATCTCGAGGAGCGCTACATGCCGAACCTGCGCCGGGATCTTGTCACGACCCGCATCTGGACGCCGCAGGACTTCAAGGATGACCTCCACGCCCATCTGGGTTCAGCCTTCTCCCTGGAGCCGATCCTGACCCAGAGTGCCTGGTTCCGGCCGCATAACCGCGACGACGTGATCCCGAACCTGTATATCGTGGGTGCCGGTACCCATCCGGGTGCGGGTATTCCCGGTGTGGTCGGTTCGGCCAAGGCCACGGCCGGACTCATGCTGGAACAGGCCCAGACCGATCGATGACAGATGCCGTCCTCGCCGCCTCCAAGGCTTCGATCACCAAGGGGTCAAAGAGCTTCCGCTCTGCCTCGCGGCTGTTCGATCCTGCGGTGCGCGAGGACGCCTGGCTACTCTACGCCTGGTGTCGCGCCTGCGACGACGAGATCGACGGCCAGGACCACGGCTTCGGCCATGAAGTTCTGACTGCTGACGAGCAGCGTCGCCGGCTGGCCCGCCTGTACGACATGACCCGCCGGGCCATGACCGGCGAGCCGATGCCAGACCCCACTTTCGCCGCCTTCCAGCGGGTCGCCGTCCGTCACCGCCTGCCCGAACGGTGGGCGCTGGATATGATCGACGGCTTCGCCATGGATGTGGAGCATCGCGACTATCGGACTATCGACGACGTGATGGCCTATTGCTGGCATGTGGCCGGGGTCGTCGGGGTGATGATGGCGCGGGTCATGGGGGTCACCAACCCCGAGGTCCTGCGACGGGCGCAGGATCTGGGTCTGGCTTTCCAGTTGACCAATATCTCGCGCGACGTGATCGAGGATGCCCAGGGCGGGCGGGTCTATCTGCCCGCCGACTGGCTGGTCGAGGCTGGGCTGGCCCCGACGGCCGAAGCTGTCGCCGATCCGGCCAACCGCGCGGCCGTCCATCGCGTTACCGAGCGGCTTCTCGCTGTGGCCGAACCCTATTACGACAGCGCGCGCGACGGTTTGCGGGGACTTCCATTCCGTTCCGCCATGGCCATCGCGGCGGCCCGCGGGGTCTATCGCGAGATCGGGCGAAAGGTGCGTCGTCTTGGGCCCGGTGTTTGGGAACGTCGGGTCTCGGTCGGTCGCCTGATGAAGCTCTGGCTGTTCGGTCGGGGCGCACTGATCGCCGTCTGGATCCAGACCCTTCACCGGGGCAGGGCGGCACCGCCCAGAGCGGCGCTGTGGACGCGGGTCTGACGTCTCCGGTTTGCAGAGATCGAAAACGACCTGCCAGGTCTCTCAGGGAAGCCGGCGACTGGCGAGACCATCCTGCCGTACCCGCGGCAGCCGCCACCACGGCGTGTTCGGCGACAGATGGTGCTCGTGATGCAGGCCGAAGTGAAAACAGGTCAGCAGCGAGGCGAGCCACGGCATGGGAACCGTGCGGGCGTTGTGGTGGTCGGCGAAGGCCTTGCCTGAGCGTTCGTGCCGATGCGGAAGCCAGGTGCCGAAGACGAACAGCTGCAGCGCGCTGAGGATGGCGGGCAGCGCCCAGAATAGCACCATATTGGCTACCGAAGCGCCGATCACCAGATAGGCGAGCAGCACGGCCGTCACCAGGCTGAACTCGCGCCAGCCGAAATAGCGCGTGAAGAAGGCGAGGAACCACGGGCCGAAGGCCTCCGGCCGGTCGGCGTGGAAGTCCGGGTCCTTAGCGGTCCCGGGTGCCCGGTGATGCTGATGGTGGGCGACATTGAGGCGGCGAAACGAGAAGGCGGCATAGGCCCCGACGCAGACCTGGCCGATGATGGCGTTCAGGCGCGGCCGGCCCGGGGCAAGGGAGCCGTGCATGGCATCATGCGCGATAATGAACATGCCGGCACCGAGCCAGCTCTGGGTCAGGATCAACACCGGGGCGAGTGCGAGGGCGAACCCGGTCAGCGGCTGGAAGAAGATCCCCCAGACGTGCAGCACCAGCCAGCTGCCGACGATCAGGGCGGCGAGCGTCAGCCCGACAGTCGTCTGGCGCGCGACGCTCACTCGACCGGCTGGCCCGCGAGACCGGCGCGCGCGGCGCGACGCGCCTTCAGAATGGCGCTAAGCCGCTGCGGATCGAGGGCGAAGACGAAGCCGAAGGACACGGCGCCGTCCCGGGTCTGGACGGCATGGTGAAGCTTGTGCGCCTGCACCAGCCGGCGAGCGTAGCCGTTCTTCGGCATCCAGTGGAACGGCCAGCGCTGGTGCACCAGACCGTCGTGCACAAAGGCATAGACCACCCCGTACAGGGTGACGCCCAGCGCCACTGCCCGCACCCACCACAGTCCGGTCAGCCAGGCGACCACGAACAGGCCGGTCCCGACCACTGCCCCCGCGACGCCATAGAGGTCGTTCGTCTCGAAGATCTTGTCATGGGGTTCATGGTGATCGCGGTGCCAGCCCCAGCCCAGAGGGCCGTGCATGATGTAGCGGTGCGTCAGCCACGCGACCCCCTCCATCGCGAAGAATACGGCGAGCGTCAGCAGGGTGAACCAGACGGGAAGCATTCGTATAGCCTACGCCCTTGGCTCCCCACTCGCCAGCGCGACACATTTGACCTATCCCGCCTCATCCCCGCAGCGTCGGGGAGGAGGCGGAGAGCCCCTTGACGAACGATCCGATCCGAGACCGCAAGGACCAGCACCTGGACGTCGTCCTGGCGGGCGGGGGCCGGCATGCGCGCGATGCGGGTTTCGACGCCATCCGCTTCGTTCACGAGGCTTTGCCGGACCTTGATCACGCCGGCATCGACCTCGGTGCAGACTTTCTCGGCCGCAGGCTCAAGGCCCCTCTGCTGATTAGCTCAATGACCGGCGGGCCGGCGCGGGCGGAGGCCATCAACGCTCATCTTGCCGAGGCCGCCCAGGCGCTGGGCATTGCGCTCGCGGTGGGGTCGCAGCGGGCCGCGCTCGAGAGCGGCGCGGGCGGTGGCCTGAACCAGTCCCTGCGCGACCTCGCCCCGGACACCCCGATCCTGGCCAACATCGGGGCCGCCCAGCTGACGCGCGGCTTTGGGCTCGACCAGGCGAAGCGCGTCATCGACATGATCGGGGCCGACGCCCTGATCGTGCACCTCAATCCCCTGCAGGAGGCCTGCCAGCCCGAGGGTGACCGCGACTGGCGTGGTGTCGGCGCGGGGTTGGAGGCTTTGATTCGCACGCTGGACGTCCCCGTCGTCGTCAAGGAAACCGGTGCCGGCCTGTCTGCGGCGACGGCCCGCCGGCTGGTCACCATGGGCGTCGCGGCGCTTGATGTTGCCGGCGCGGGCGGGGCCAACTGGGGGCTTATCGAGGGCGAACGGGCAGACGCTCCCGCCGACAAGGCGCACGCCCTGGCCTTTGCCGACTGGGGCATTCCTAGCACGCGGGCGATCGCCGAGGTCCGTGCGGCCTGTCCCGATGCGGTGATCATCGGCTCGGGCGGTGTGCGCGACGGGGTCGATGCGGCCAAGGCGATCCGGCTCGGTGCCGATCTCGTAGGGCAGGCGGCCGGGGTGCTGCAGGCCGCGACGGTGTCGACAGAGGCGGTGGTGGACCATTTCGAGGTCGTGATCCGGCAGCTTCGGACGGTCTGTTTCTGCACCGGCTCACCGGATCTCCCGGCGTTGAGGCGGGCTAAGCTTCAGCAGGGCTGAGGCCAGGTCCCGGCCGGGGCTCTGGACACCGCGCTAATGTGATCCCATGGTCCAGCTCAAAGAACATCGGTCGTGGACCGGTCGCCCCGGAGAGACACTATGAACAGGGCCTGCGCCGCGCTGACCGCCGTGGTCGCCATGACCGTCCTGATCCCCTCGGCGGCCGTCGCCCTGCCACCGGTATCCGCGCTCCCGGCGATGTTGGCGTCGCCTCAGTCCATGCCCGACGCCGACAACGTCGCTGTGGTCGAACGGCTCTATGGCGCGTTCGCCGCCGGCGACATGGCGACCATCGGCACCCTCCTGTCGCCTGACCTCGTCTGGGTCGAGGCGGAGAGCGGTCCCTATGCGGACCTCAATCCCTACCGGGGCCCCGGGGCGGTGGCGGAAGGCGTGTTCGGCCGCATCGGACAGCAGTGGCGAGACTTCGCCGTCACCCCCTCAACGCTGCTGCCCAGCGGGGCCACCGTCGTGTCCCTCGGCCGCTATACAGGGGTCAATATTGCGACCGGCGAACGTCTGGACGCGGAGTTCGCGCATGTCTTCACGCTGTTGGACGGCAAGGTTGTGGCCTTCCAGCAATATACCGACACGGCCCAGTGGGTCGACGCCGTGACGCCGGACTGACGCCGGCTCACCGCTCTGGTTCCCGGTCAGGCCGCGTCGCGCCAGGCCTCGAGGTCCCGCAGGGCGCGGAGGCTCATGAGACGCTTCTTGGCCCGGCCCCGCTCCTTCAGCGGGATCTTGACGCCCGCCTCGTCCACCTTGGGCGCTTCGAGAGGGGGCAGAAGTCCATAGTTGATGTTCATCGGCTGGAACTTCGAGCCCGTCAAATGCCCGCCGGTGATGTGTTCGACCAAGGCTCCGATGGCGGTCTGGGCGGCGGGCGCATCCAGGGGCCTGCCCAGCCGTTCGGCGGCGGCGAGACGACCGGCCAGCAGGCCGGTAGCGGCGCTCTCGACATAGCCCTCGACCCCCGTCACCTGACCGGCGAAGCGCAGGCGCGGCATGGGCCTGAGTCGCAGCTGGCGGTCCAGCAGCCGGGGGCTGTTCAGATAGGTGTTCCTGTGCAGGCCGCCGAGCCGCGCGAACTGGGCGTTCTGCAGGCCCGGGATCATGCGGAAGATCTCGGCCTGGGCCCCGTGCTTCAGCTTGGTCTGGAAGCCGACCATGTTGAACAATGTTCCGAGCGCATTGTCCTGACGTAGCTGGACGATGCCGTAGGCCTTGACCAGTGGATCGCGCGGATTGGTCAGGCCCACGGGCTTCATCGGGCCGTGTCGCAGCGTTTCACGGCCACGTTCGGCCATGACCTCGATGGGCAGGCAGCCATCGAAATAGGGGACATTCTCCCACTCCTTGAACTCGGCCTTGGGACCGCTGAGCAGGGCGTCGATGAAGGCCTCGTATTGAGCCCTGTCCATCGGGCAGTTGACGTAGGCGGCAGCGTCCCCGCCGGGGCCTTCCTTGTCATATCGCGACTGGCGCCAAGCGATGTCGAAATCGATCGTCTCGGCGTGGATGATGGGGGCGATGGCGTCGAAGAAGGACAGGCTCTCCTCGCCCGTCAGCGACAGAATGGCGTCCGCGAGGGCGGGCGAGGTCAGGGGCCCGGTGGCCACGATCACACTGTCCCAGTCCTCCGGTGGCAGGCCCGCGATCTCTTCGCGCACTACGGTGACCAGAGGGTGGGCGTGCAGCCGGTCGGTGACCGCCTGCGAGAACCCCTCGCGGTCGACAGCGAGGGCACCGCCGGCGGGCACCTGATGGGCGTCCCCGCAGGCCATGATGATCGAGTCCAGGGCGCGCATTTCGGCGTGCAGGAGCCCCACTGCATTGTGCTCCCAGTCGTCAGAACGGAACGAGTTGGAACAGACTAGCTCAGCGAGACCGTCCGTGTGGTGGGCGTCGGTGGTCACGCCGGGACGACGCATTTCGTGGATCACCACGGGCACGCCGGCCCGGGCAATCTGCCAGGCGGCCTCGGATCCGGCGAGGCCGCCGCCAATGACGTGAATGGGGGACGGCAGGGTCATGCGGCTTCTTAGACACGCCGGCGCACTTCGTCAGCAGGCGTCTGTCGTGCCGCGACATCGAAGGCTATGATGGAGCCTTGCTCAGCGAGGGGGCTTGATGAGCCGCAGGGATATCGGAAGCCGACGCCTTGATCTTCAGGCCGCGCTGGGGTCGACCCTGAGCGCCTTTCCGCGTCTGTGGCTGGGGGCTGCAGCCGCTTTGGTCGCCTGCATGGCCGTATGGCTCGCGCCGCTCTTCGTCTCGCCGGAGGTTGGGAGCGTCCCGGTCCAGGCGGCTGCGGCCGGGCTGTCCACGCTAATCGCGGTCGGGGCCCTGGCGCGGCTGTCGGTGACGGACAACGATCAGGCGGCCCGGGCCATGGGACTGGGTCCCGCCGGCCTCCAGTTCGGCAGGCCCGAGCTCAGGCTGATCGGGGCGGCGCTGTTGTGCCTGATCTTCCTTGCGATGATCGTGATCATCCTGAGCCTTGTGGTGCTGGCCATCTTCGGTACGGCCGAGCTGGATGTGGCAGCGATCCAGGCGCGTGACTGGGGCCGCGTCGGCGCGCCGTGGAAGCTCGCTCTGCTGGGGGTCCTGGGGGTGGGCGCGCTGGTGGTCCCCCTTTTGCTGACCGTGCGGCTGTCGCTGTTCGTCCCGGCCACCCTCGGTCGCCGCCAGATGGTCTCCTTGAACAGCATGGGGATTGCCGACGGCAGTTTTTGGCCGTTGCTGGCGGGGCTGATCGTCACCGCCCTGCCTACGATCCTGCTGCTGGTCCTGACCGGAGCCGGAGCTTTGACGGGGCAGACGGCCAAGCCGGTCTGGGTCGTGGGCCTCGTCGCCGTGCAGTTGCCGCTGATGCTGGCATTCCTGGGCGCGGCCTATCGCCAGCTGGAGTACTGGACCCGTGAGGAGCCTGCGCCATGAAACCGACCTTCTCGATCGGCGACGCCATTGCGGCACCCTTTAGCCTGCTCAAGAAGAAACCCCTGAGCCTGCTCGTCTGGGGGTTTCTGACAATCGCTGCGGCAATCGGCGTTTACAGTCAGCTGATCCCGATGCTGGCCGGCTTGCCGGTCGGGCCTGGCGAGGGGACGGCGGCGCTGGACCATTACGTGCTGGACTCCGGGCGTATGTCGCTGACCGTCAACGCGCTGACGCCCTTGGTGTATCTTGCGATACTTCTTGGCCAGACGGCTGCGGCGCGGGCGACGCTGAGCCCGGGACGGGGCGATGCGTTCGCCTTCCTTCGGATCGGCATGGACGAGCTCCGGGTCGCGGTCGTCTATGTCGCCTGGTTCATCGGCTGGTACCTTATTGTCCTCGTGACAATGCTGATCGGAGCGGCCCTGGGCTTTGCTGTCTGGTCCGCCGACCAGACTGCGGCGATCATCATCATGGTGGTTTACGGGCTCGGCGTGATGGTTGGGGCGACCTGGCTGTTTCTGCGGCTCTGCCTGATCGCACCGGTCAGCCTGATCGTGAAGGATTTCGCCTTCGCTCGCGGCTGGGCGCTAAGCAAGGGCCAGGTGTTGAAGCTTCTGGGCCTGAATCTGCTGATGTGGCTCATCTCGATCGCGATGCAGCTGGGGCTCTTTCTGGTGGTGGGGGCCATTCTGGTGGCGGGTTTCTTCGGACTGGGGCTCAGCTGGCCGCAGTCCGTCGAAACGCCGGCCGATCTGATCCCCCTGGCCCGGCAGATGCTTGTGCCCGGGGCCATCGCCCTGATTCCGCTGGCGCTCTACCAAGGCTGGGCGATTGCCCTGAGCGCAGCGCCCGCGATCAATGCCGCGCGCCAGCTGCTGGATGGCGGGACGGCCTCGCCCTCCGTGCTTCCGGAGGCGAGCGCCCCGGCCGTGACTGCCCCAACGGCACCGGACCCGGTCGTGACCGGCGTGGAAGCTGCGGAGGCAGGCGACCCGCCATCGACCAGGGATGTCGCTCCCGCCGATCCTTCGGATGAAACCACATCGACCGGAGACTCTTCGCCTGTTGATCCGTTAAGCAAGTCGTGACCGTCCTTGGAGTGACTCGATGACTTTTTCCGCGACCGACGCCGCCTTCGAGGGCTTCCGCATCGTGCGCAGCAACCCGATGGCGGTCGTGTTCTGGGCCGTCGCCTACATCCTGTTCTTCGCCGTCTTCTTCGCCGCGTTCGGCGGATCGCTGGCCTCCCTGATGGCTACGACCGAAGGCCTGGAGGGCACCCAGCCCAGCCAGCAGGACCTTGCGGGGCTGGGTCAGGCCTATATCGGGTTCCTGGGCGTGGCCTTGCCGTTGGGGCTGATCCTGGGTGCCGTGCTCAATGCTGCGGTAGCTCGCGCGGTGCTGAAACCCGGCGACAAGCGGTTCGGCTCCCTACGCCTCGGCGGCGACGAGCTCAGGGTTCTGGCGGTCAGCGTCACCCTGGCGATCGTGATCGGCGTGGCCGCGCTGGTGCTGTTCGCCGTCGTCGCCGTCGCGGCCGGCGTGGCAGCTCAGACCAGCCAGGGACTGGCCGTGATCGTGGGCATTCTGCTGGGCCTTGCCTCTGTGGTGGCCCTGATCTGGATCTCGATCCGGCTCAGCCTCGCCGTCCCCCTGACCGTCGCCGAAAAGCGAATCGCGCCTTTCGCCTCCTTCGCCTTGACCCGGGGCAAGACCCTCCCGCTCCTCGGCATGGCCGTGATCGCCGGCGTGATGTATATTCTCGTCAGTATGCTGGGGACCATCATTGCCCTGCCGGTGACGATGGCGACGGGCGGCGGCATGGCGCAACTCGCCGAGTTCGACGGCCAGTCAACGCAGCAGATCCTGCAGGTGGCCGGACCGGGCCTCATCGCCTGGGGGGTGGTGAACGCGGTATTTTCAGCCCTGCAACTGGCGGTCCTCCAGGCACCGTTTTCGGCCGCCTATCGCGACCTGAAGGGTCTGGCGCGCGATTGAGCCAGACCAGCGCGCTCATCGCGTCGCTCGTCTGGAGGGAGGCAGGCCTTCAGGCTCGCGCCTTCGTCCTTGCGGCGTTTGGTGTGACGGCGGTCAGGGCCGCGACCCGCGCCTTGCGCCGGGTCTCGTGCCGGTCCAGCACATCCTTGAGATAGCGGCCGGTCCAGCTTCTCTCGTTCCCCGCGACCTGTTCGGGTGTCCCGACTGCGACGATCTCGCCACCACCGTCGCCACCTTCCGGACCGAAGTCGAGCAGGTAGTCGGCGACCTTGATGACATCCAGATTGTGCTCAATCACGACGATGGTATTGCCGGCGTCGACCAGTTCCTGCAGCACTTCCAGCAGTTTGCGGATGTCCTCGAAATGCAGGCCCGTGGTCGGCTCGTCGAGGATGTAGAGGGTCTTGCCCGTGGCGCGTTTCGACAATTCCTTCGACAGCTTGACCCGCTGGGCCTCGCCGCCCGACAGGGTCGTCGCCGACTGGCCGACCTTCACATAGTCCAGCCCCACGCGTGACAGGGTCAGCATCTTGTCGCGGATCGGCGGCACGGCCTTGAAGAACTGACCGGCCTCCTCGACCGTCATGTCCAGAACGTCGGAGATGCTCTTGCCCTTGAACACGATCTCCAGGGTCTCGCGGTTGTAGCGTTTGCCCTTGCAGACGTCGCAGGTGACATAGACGTCCGGCAGGAAATGCATCTCGATCTTGATCAGGCCGTCGCCCTGACACGCCTCGCAGCGACCGCCCTTGACGTTGAAGCTGAACCGGCCGGGGCCGTAACCGCGGGCCTTTGATTCCGGCAGGCCGGCGTACCAGTCCCGGATCGGCCCGAAGGCCCCGGTATAGGTGGCGGGGTTCGAGCGCGGCGTGCGTCCGATCGGTGACTGGTCGATGTCGATGACCTTGTCGAAATGCTCCAGCCCCTCGATCCGGTCGAACGGGGCCGGGGCGTCCGAGGCATTGTGAAGCCGGCGCGCGGCGGCCTTGTACAGGGTCTCGATGGTGAAGGTGGACTTGCCGCCGCCCGACACGCCGGTGATGCAGGTGAACAGGCCGACCGGAATCTCGCCCGTCACGGCCTTCAGGTTGTTACCGGTCGCCCCGCTGATTTTCAGCATCGTCTTGCGGTTGACCGGTCGGCGGCCCTCGGGCGGAAGCTCGATCTCGCGCTCGCCGGTCAGGTATTTGCCGGTCAGGGATTTCGGATTGGCCATCACCTGTTCCGGCGTGCCTTCGGCGCAGATCTCGCCGCCGTGGACCCCGGCCGCCGGGCCCATGTCGATGACATAGTCGGCGGTCAGGATCGCCTCCTCGTCATGCTCGACGACCAGCACCGAGTTGCCCAGATCGCGCAGCCCCCGCAGGCTTTCCAGCAGGCGGGAATTGTCGCGCTGGTGCAGGCCGATCGACGGCTCGTCCAGCACATAGAGCACGCCCGTCAGGCCCGACCCGATCTGCGAGGCCAGCCGGATGCGCTGGCTCTCACCGCCGGACAGGGTGCCCGAACTGCGTGACAGGCTCAGATAGTCCAGCCCGACATTGTTCAGGAAGCGCAGCCGGTCGCCGATCTCCTTGATGATGCGGCGCCCGATCTCGCGCTGCTTCTCCGTCAGCCGCTCCTCAAGGGTCGAAACCCAAAGGAACGCCTTTGAGATGGAAAGGAAATTGATCTCAGAAATGTCCGCGCCGTCGATCTTGACCGCCAGGGCCTCGGGCTTCAGCCGCTTGCCGCCGCAGGCCTCGCACGGGGTTTCGGACTGAAACCGCCCCAGCTCCTCGCGGACCCAGGCGCTGTCAGTTTCGCGCCAGCGGCGGTCGAGGTTGGGGATGACGCCCTCGAACGGCTTGGACACCTCGTATTTGCGGGCGTTGTCGTCGTAGACGAACTTGATCTTCTCGCTGCCCGTTCCCTGCAGGATGACCCGCTGGGCCTGCTCCGACAGCTCGCGCCAGGGCTTGTCCATGGAAAATCCATAGTGACGCGCCAGCGCCTGCAGCGTCTGGGTGTAAAGCGGCGAGGGGCCACGCGACCAGGGAGCGACAGCCCCCTTGTGCAGGGTCTTGTCGCGATCCGGGATGACCAGATCGGCGTCGAACGCCAGTTTCACGCCCAGACCATCGCAGGCCGGGCAGGCCCCGAAGGGATTGTTGAAGCTGAACAGGCGGGGTTCGATCTCGCTGATCGTGAAGCCCGAGACCGGGCAGGCGAACTTTTCGGAGAATAGCAGGCGGCGCGGCTGTTCGCCTTCGGGTGCATCCCTGGCGGGGGCGGCCCATTCGGCCACGGCGATGCCGTCGGCAAGGTTCAGCGCGGTCTGGATCGAGTCGGCATAGCGGCTTTCCAACCCGGCCTTGGTGACAATCCGATCCACGACGATGTCGATGTCGTGCTTGAATTTCTTGTCCAGCGTGGGCGCGTCCTCGATGGCGTAGAATTCGCCGTCGATCTTCAGCCGCTGATAGCCCGAGCGTTGCCATTCGGCGATCTCCTTGCGGTACTCGCCCTTGCGCCCGCGAATGACCGGAGCCAGCAGCAGCAGCCGCTCTCCATCCGGCAGGGCCACCAGCTTGTCGACCATCATCGACACGGTCTGGCTCTCGATCGGCAGGCCGGTCGTCGGCGAGTAAGGCACGCCGACGCGCGCCCACAGCAGGCGCATATAGTCGTGGATTTCCGTCACAGTGCCGACGGTGGATCGCGGGTTCTTCGACGTTGTCTTCTGTTCGATCGAGATCGCGGGCGACAGGCCTTCGATCAGGTCGACGTCAGGTTTGCCCATCAACTCCAGGAACTGGCGCGCATAGGCTGACAGGCTCTCGACATAGCGACGCTGCCCCTCGGCATAGATGGTGTCGAAGGCCAGCGAGGACTTGCCCGAGCCCGACAGTCCGGTCATCACGACCAGCTTCTCGCGCGGGATGTCGACGTCAACGCCCTTGAGATTGTGCTCGCGGGCCCCGCGCACGCGGATGAAGTTGTGCTTTTCGGTCATGGAGTCCGGGAACGCGAAAGACCCGGACGGGTGTCCGGGGCAGCCTCGCTATATGGGCATTGATCCCGGCGATTCAGCAAGAACAATGTGGCAACATCCTCGCGGCCGACCGCCACGGGCTACAGCGGGGCCGGCGCAGGCGTGTCGCGATCGCGCAGACGTCCGGCCGCCCCGGTCGGGCGGCGCGTGCGTCAGCCCCAGCCGTCGACGGCACCCCTCCGGCGGGCGGGTCGGACGACCTCGGCACCAAGGCCCGGCTCGCTCTCTGCCTTGCCGAACAGCCAGCCTTGGCCGTAGTCGACGCCGAGATCGCGCAGGATGTCGGCCACCGGCTGCGTTTCGATCCGTTCGGCGATCGTGTCGACCTTCAGCGAACTGCACAGGTCGACCAGGTGGCTGATCAGGGTGCGGGACTTGAGATCCGTCTCCAGCCCTTCCACAAACTTTCCGTCGATCTTGACCGTATCAACCGACAACCCGCGCAGATAATCGTAGGAGGCCGACCCGGCACCGAAATCGTCGATACAGATCCGGATGCCGGCAGCGCGCAGCGCCCCGAGCCGACGGCCTGCCGCCTCCACGTCGGCCAGTGCGGCCGACTCGGTCACCTCGACGATTAGCCGCCGGCGCTCTTCAGGGTGGCTGGCCGTCATGCCCAGGACCGCTTCGACGTACCGATCGTCGACGAGGGAGGCCCCGGAGACATTGACAGCGAACGCGGGCCGCGCTGCGCCCGGACGACGCAGGCGGGCGAGAGCCTTCTCGAACACCACCACGTCAAAGCTGTCAATCAGGGCCAGTTCCTCGGCCATGTGAATGGTGTCGGCGGGGCCGGACGTGCCGCTAAACCTGGCCAGGGCCTCGAAATGGTGCACCGCCCCCGTCTTGAGGTCGACGATCGGCTGATAGTGCAGGTCGAATCTGCGGTCGCGCACCATCGACCTGAAGGCCTGGGCGTCCTTGAGGGTTCGTGCCAACGAGGCGGTGAAGGTCAGTTCGGGCCGATCGATGCCCCCGTCCTTCAGGCAGCCTTCGACAGCGAACCGCAGGGCGCGGAGCGCATGCAGCGGATCACCGCCCTTGTCGAGGTCGATCTCGGAAGACTGGACAGCGAGGTCGAGGCCTTCGCTGCGCCCGAGTTCCCGCATTTCGCTTGCGAGATCGGTCTCGACGGACCGGTCCCGCAACAGGGCGAACCTTTCCGGGCCAAGTTTTCCGGCGCTGGCACCATCGACCGAGGCGGCCTGCAGTGCCGCCTCGACCTTCGCGTTGAGGCGTTCGCCGGCTTCGCCCATGTCGCTCGTGGCAGCCAGGCCCGAGACAAGGACGAAGGCGACGGCGAGGTCCTGAGTGGCATCCGGGGTTGTAAGTGCGTCGCGGGCGCGATCGAGGAAGGCACACGGCGTCAGGGCCTGTCCTGCCTGAAGATCATGAATGGGATAGGCCGTGCCTTCCCAGGTCACCGACGCCGACACGTTCGGGGCCAGGTCCGGCAGAATGAAGAAGCGTGTGGTCGCGCGGCGCACGCGCCTGTCGCCCGCGAGGAACAGGACTTCGAGCGGGGCGGATCGCGCACCGGGCGCAAGGTCAGACAGGACGGCCTCGAGGGCCTTGGCGCTGGCCTTTCCGACCCGCTCGAACAGGACGGAGCCCACTAGGGCATCCGCCGGGGTGCCGGCCTCCGGGCTCGATCCAAGAGCGAAGACGACCTGACCGGCCGGGTCGAGTTCCAGCAACAGGTCGGCGGAGGCGAAGGCCAGTCCCAGAAGACGTTTGCTGATCGACATGGCTTCACCCTGTCTGAAACCTTTTAAACTTCGCCTCAGAAGCGTCGTTAACGGCACGGCCCCCGCTGATATCTGCAGCCGCCGGGTCGGGCGCTGGCGGGTCTGACTTCAGGCCGTGCGGTTCAGTGTGACCGCCCGGCTGTCGCCCGAATGGGCCGCGCCCGACGCGCCATATCCGACGCCCAAGGCCCGTGCGCCGGCCACTTCCCGCGCGATGGTGCGGACCAGCCCTTCGGAGATCGTGCGGGCCGCCTCGACTGTCCTTCCGTGGACCGCCAGCACGGCCTCGAACGTCTCGGTCGCCCGGATCAGCGCCATCCGCTCAGCGAGGGGAGCCTGGGACAAAAGGCCTGGATTGGCTTTCAGTTGGGCCGACTCGCGCCGATACAGGTTGGCCAGATCCTGGGTCTCGGCCAGCCCTGCTGCGACATCCTGTGTGCGCCGCCCGGCATAGGCGTCGGTCTCGATTTCCAGCCGGGCGGTCAGGCGCTCGGTCAGGGCCGTCAGGCGGCGCAGATGGGCCGTGGCCGTGGTGGGGTCGTGGGTCATGCGGCGGGCTTCGCGCTCTGTTCGGTTTGCATCCGGATCATCTCGGCCACGACGGTGTCGGCCAAGCCTATGCCGCCGGCCCTCACCGTCTGTTCGGCCATCGCGTCGATCAGGAAGCTGCGCCAGGTCCCTTCGGCCTCGCCTCCGCCAAAGGGGCCGTCGGTGTTCAGGCCCTCGAACATGGGTTTCAGCATCTGGGACAGGAACGACGTTTCAAATCGTTCGGCCGTCTCGCGCATCTTCGGCGTTTCAACGGCTCGGGCGGCGAGCGGGAGAGGCGGGAGCATCATATCATTCATCACAGAACCTCGATATCGGCCTGCAGCGCGCCCGCCGCCTTGATGGCCTGGAGGATGGAGATCATGTCGCGCGGGGAGACCCCTAGCGCGTTCAGGCCGTTGACCAGGGTGGCCAGAGAGGTCGCGCCATTCACCAGCCGGATCTCGCGGCCCAGTTCCTCCTCCACCGTCACGTCGGTCTGGGGGACGACAACCGTCTGACCCTGGCTGAAGGGCGCGGGCTGGCTGACCTGGGGAGACTCCTGCACCGAGATCGTCAGATTGCCCTGGGCGATTGCGACCGTGGAGATGCGAACGTTCTCGCCCATCACGATGACACCGTTGACCTCGTCGATGATGACCCGTGCGGGCGTGTCGACCGCGACCGGCATGTTTTCGACCCGGCTGATGAAGGCGGCCATGCCCAGTTGGGCGGGGGCGCGTACGGCGACGACCGAGCCGTTCTCGGCCAGGGCCGTGGAGGGGTAGCTGGCGTTGATGGCTGCGGCGACGCGCTGGGCGGTGGTGAAATCCGGATTGCGCAGCGTCAGGCGGACTTCCTGCTGGCTGTCCAGGTTAAACCCCGTCTCGCGCTCGACCGTGGCCCCGGAGGCGATGCGGCCCGAGGTCGGAACCCCTCGGGTGACCGAAGAGCCCGAACCGCCCGAGCCCGAGACCG
>JBBSCK010000023.1:0-27122 GCA_038250335.1 Caulobacterales bacterium | reverse complement strand
TAGCCGAACTGCCGCTCGTACCGCCCCATGGCCTGCGGGTCGAGGCGGACGGTCAGAAGCATCCGGCCCTGATCGTCGGTGTCGCGGGCGGTGACGCGGCCGTGCTCGTAGAGCCAGGCCAGGGCCTCGCCCTGTGAGGGGTCGAGCACCAGTTCGGTCTCGGGGTCGTCGTCGATCAGGTCGGTGATGGCCTGACGCAGCCGTTCGATCCCCTCCCCGGTCCAGGCCGAGACGGCGACGGCGGTGTTGCCGGAGCGGGCGGCCTGGCCCTCGACGGCCTCGCGGGCCTCGGGGTCCAGCAGGTCGGTCTTGTTCCAGACCTCGAGGATGCGGCGGGGTTTGACGGTCCCGTCAGGATTGGCAGACTGCTCGATCTGTTTCAGGACCTCCTCGACGTCTTTTGCCTGCGCGGCCGTGTCGGCGGAGGCGATGTCGCGGACGTGCAGGATCAGGTCGGCCTCACCCACCTCTTCCAGGGTGGCGCGGAAACTCTCGACCAGTTCGTGCGGCAGGTCGGAGATGAAGCCCACGGTGTCGGCGATGATGGCGGGGCGGCCTTGCGGCAAACGGATGGTGCGCTGGGTGGTGTCCAGGGTAGCGAACAGCAGGTCCTTGGCCAACACCTCGGACCCCGTCAGCCGGTTGAACAGGGTCGATTTGCCGGCATTGGTATAGCCGACCAGGGCCACGGCCGGGAACGGGGCCTTCTTGCGTTGCTTCCTGTGCAGGCCGCGGGTGCGGCGGACCTCTTCCAGCTCGCCCTTCAGCTTGACGATGCGGTCGGCGATCATCCGCCGGTCCAGTTCGATCTGGGTCTCGCCGGGGCCGCCCATCGTACCCGAACCGCCGCGCTGGCGCTCGAGGTGGGTCCAGGTGCGGACGAGGCGGGATTTCTCGTAATCCAGCCGGGCTAGCTCGACCTGCAGCCGGCCTTCCTTGGTGCGCGCCCGGCGCCCGAAGATCTCGAGGATCAGGCCGGTACGGTCGATGACCTTGCAGTCCCAGGCCTTTTCCAGATTGCGCTGCTGCACCGGGGTCAGGTCGTCGTCGATGACAGCCGCCTCGGCCTCGGCGGCGCGGATCAGGGCGGCCAGTTCCTCGACCTTGCCGGTGCCGAACAGGGTGGCGGGGGTGGTCTTCCTGAGACGCACCACCTCCTCGGCGCGGACGTCGAGGTCCAGCGCGCGGGCGAGGCCGGCGGCCTCCTCCAGCCGTTCCTGCGCCGGTCGGGACGCGCGTTCGCCCATGTCGGGGTGGATGACGATGGCCCGGATCAGCGGGACGGAATGGTCGATGTGTTTTGAAGTCAGGGTCTGGGTCTCTGGGGGTTTTGGTGAGGAGTGCTAGTGAGCAAGGGGTGAGCAAGGCTGACAGCGCACGCGGCTCACTCCTCGCTCACTAGCACTTGTCACGTCGGATGACCGATCAGTCCTCGTCGGCCTCGGGCTCGTACAGCTGCACGGGGGCGGAGGGCATGATGGTCGAGATGGCGTGTTTGTAGACCAACTGGGACTGGCCGTCGCGACGCAGCAGCACGCAGAAATTGTCGAACCAGGTGACGATGCCCTGAAGCTTGACGCCGTTGACGAGGAAGATGGTCAGCGGGGTCTTGGTCTTGCGGACGGAGTTGAGGAAGGTGTCCTGAAGGTTCTGGCGCTTGTCTTGCGACATGGCAGGTTGGTCCTGTTCTTTGTTGTTCGCCGCGTCGGGGAGAGCGCGGGGCCGGTTGAACCCGGCTCCGGAGCCTAGACGACGCGTCGCTGGCGCCGCAACGTCTAGATGGCCTCGCGCTTCGCCGCTTCAAGGTAGCGCGCCCGCAGTTTCGTCGTGACCGGACCCGGCTTGCCGTCGCCGATCCTGACCCCGTCGATCGAGATGGCGGGCATGACGAAGGCCCCGGCGGCGGTGAAGAAGGCCTCCCTCGCCTCCTTGGCCTCGTCGACGCTGAAGGGGCGTTCGTCCAGTTCGATGCCCTCGGCCTCGATCAGGGTCATGATGGCGGTGCGGGTGATCCCTTTGAGGATATTGGCCTGAGTGTCGCGGGTGCGAAGCTTGCCGGCCTTGTCGACGATCCAGGCGTTGGTGGAGGCGCCCTCGGTGACCAGACCCATCTCGTCGACCATCCAGGCCTCATAGGCCCCCCTGTCGCGCGCGGCCTGTTTGGCGAGCACATTGGGCAACAGCCCGACCGTCTTGATGTCGCAACGGCCCCAGCGGATGTCCGGATGGGTGACGACGGCCACGCCCTTCGCGGCCTGGGCGTCGGAGCGCGAGGCACTCACCGCTTTGGACGTCACTACGACGCTGGGCGGCGTGCCCGGGGCGGGGAACGGGTGGTCGCGCCGCGCGGTGCCGCGGGTCACCTGCAGATAGACGATGCCGTTCCTCACCCGGTTGCGCCGGATGGTCTCTTTCAACACGCGGGTCAGGGCCTCGGCCGACATCGGGATGTCGATGCGGAGCTCGTTCAGGCTGCGGTGCAGCCGCGTCATATGGCCCTCGAAATCGGCCATCCGGCCATCGAACACCGACCAGACCTCATAGACCCCGTCGGCGAACTGGAAGCCGCGATCCTCGACGTGGATCGCCGCCTCCGAATGGCGCTGATAGACCCCGTTCACATAGGCGACCCGCGACATCAGTCGGTGCTCCCTTCCTCATCGTCCCCGCCGCGCGAGGGCGACACGCCCAGCGACTTCAGCTTTCTGTGCAGGGCCGATCTCTCCATGCCGATGAAGGCGGCCGTACGCGAGATGTTTCCGCCGAAACGCATGATCTGGGCGGCCAGATATTCGCGTTCGAACACCTCCCGCGCCTCGCGCAGCGGCAGGGCGATGGTGCGCTCGGCCCCCATGCCCGAGCCGTTGGTCGAGGCCACCTCCTGGGGCAGCATGTCGGCCGAGATCGGATCGTTCAGGTCGCCGGTGGCCAGGATCAGCAGGCGTTCGACATTGTTGCGGAGCTGGCGAACATTGCCCGGCCAGGGATGGACCTGCAGCACGGCGATGGCGTCGTCGCCCAGCCGCCGGCGCGGCAGACCCTGCGAAACGCTCAGGGTCTCGATGAAGTATTCCACCAGTTCGGCGATATCCTCGCGGCGCTCCGACAGCGGCGGGACGCGGATCGGCACGACGTTCAGGCGGTGAAACAGGTCCTCGCGGAACCGGCCCTCGGTGATCTCGGTCTTCAGGTCGCGCGAGGTCGAGGTGACGACGCGGACATCGACCTGGACATCCTGTTCGCCGCCGACCCGGCGGAAGCGCTGCTCGACCAGCACCCTCAGGATGCGGCTCTGGCTCTCGCGCGGCATGTCGCCGACATCGTCCAGATACAGGGTGCCGTTGTGCGCGCGTTCGAACACGCCGATCTTGCGTGGCCGGCCGTCATGGCCTTCCTCGCCGAACAGTTCGAGGTCGAGGCGTTCGGGCGTCATCCCGGCCGCAGAGATGGCGACGAACTCGCGGGCGGCGCGCGGGCTGGCGTCGTGGATCTGGCGCGCCACCAGTTCCTTGCCCGAGCCCGGGGGGCCCGAGATCAGTACGCGGCTGTTGGCCGGGGCCACCTTGGTGATGGTGGTGCGCAGCACCTGGGCCGCCGCCGAGCGCCCGATCAGCCCCGTCGGGGTCATGGCCTGGGCCCGCAGCCTGCGGTTCTCGCGCTTCAGCGACGAGGCTTCCAGCGCCCGTTCGATGACCACCACCAGCCGGTCGGACTTGAACGGCTTTTCTATGAAGTCGTAGGCCCCCCGCTTCAGGGCACTGACCGCCGTCTCGATATTGCCGTGGCCGGAGATCATGACGACCGGCAGGTCGGCGTCGAGCGTCTTGACCAGGTCGAGCAGCTCCAGCCCGTCCATGCCGCCACCCTGCATCCAGATGTCGAGCACGATCAGCGAGGGCTTGCGCGCCCGGATGCCGGCCAGGGCTTCTTCCGAGCTGGAGGCCACGCGCACGGCATGGCCCTCGTCCTCGAGCAGGCCCGAGACCAGGTCGCGGATGTCGGCCTCGTCGTCGACGACCAGGATGTCGGCACCAGTGGATCGCATATCGCCTCGCTATTCGGTCGCCAGCGCGCCGGAGTCTCGCGACTCGGGGTCGCGGCTGGGCTTGCCGGTGGGGTTGAGGGGAAAGATCAGACAGATTTTGGCACCGCCCAGACTGTCGGCATCTGACAGCTTCAGTTCGCCGCCATGGTCCTCGCAGATGCGTTTCACGATCGCGAGGCCCAGGCCCGTGCCCTTTTCGCGGGTCGTGACATAGGGTTCGGTCAGACGATCGCGGTCGCGGACGGGAAGGCCCTTGCCGTCGTCCTCGATGATGAAGGTGGCGACGTCGTTCTCGATCTCGAGCCGGGCGATGATGGCGACCTCGGCCTCATCGCCCGGCGTCGAAAGGCGCCGCGCGGCGACCGCCTCGCCGGCGTTCTTGAGGATGTTGGCGAGCGCCTGGCCGACCATGCGTCCGTCGGCCTTCATCTTCGCCTTCGGCAAGGGTTCGACCAGTTCGACCCCCAGGTCCGGTGCGGCGACGCGCTGGGCGAAGACCGCCTCGCGCAGCAGCTCGGCCGGGTTTTCGTTGGTGAAGCGCGGGGCCGGCATCCGGGCGAAGGACGAGAACTCGTCCACCATCCGGCCGATGTCACCGACCTGACGAATGATGGTGTCGGTGCACCGATCGAAAATCTCGACGTCCTCGGTGATGCCCGGGCGGAATTTGCGCTTCAGCCGCTCGGCCGACAGCTGGATCGGCGTCAGGGGGTTCTTGATCTCATGGGCGATGCGGCGGGCGACGTCGCGCCAGGCGGCGTTGCGCTGGGCCGTCACCAGCCGGGTGATGTCGTCGAAGGTCAGCACCATCTCGCCGCCGACCCCGCCCTCGATCCGAACACGAAGCCGCCGGGTCTCGCCCTCGCGCGACACATCGATGTCCTCCTCGATATGGGCGTCGACGCGGCGGACCAGCTCGGCCAGTTCGGGGGCGATCACCGCAAGGGCCTTGCCACGCACCTCGACCTCGGAGATCGAAAGCAGCTGCAAGGCACTGTCATTGATCGCGGAAATTCGCCCACGTTTGTCCAGACCGATGACCCCGGCGCTGACGCCCGACAGGACGGTCTCAATGAAGCGACTGCGATCCTGGGCGTCCTCACTGGCGGTCTTCAGGGCGGCCTGTTGGGCCTGAAGGTCGCCGGTCATCCGGTTGAAGGCCTGGGACAGGGCCGCGATCTCGCCCGGCGCGCCTTCGCCGTCGACACGGGCCGTCAGATCACCGGCCGCCACCTGGTCCGCCGCCTTTACCAGCCGGCCGATCGGGGCCGAGATGGCGCTGGCCGCAGACATGCCCAGCCAGACGGCCCCGACCAGCACCAGCAAGGCCGTCTCCAGATAGCTGAGGGCAAAGGCCATCTGGATCCGGGCCCGGCTCTCCTCGGCGAGGCGATAGCTGCGGATCGATTCCTCGCCATTGCGCATGCGGGCGACGATTCCCGGTGCCAGCGGCCGCACGACATAGAGATAGGCGTCGCCATAGTCGGGCAGAGGATAGACCGCGCGGACCGTGTCCGGGCGCTCGGTCACCGCGACCGGCACGTCCTGACCCTCCGCCGCCCGCTCAAACGCATCGCGCGGCGGCGCGACATAGGACGGGGCCCCCGGCAGGACCCCCTGGGCCAGGACCTGGCCCTCACCGTTCAGGATGTAGATCGCTGGATAGCCAAAGAATTCAGCGATCTGTTTAAGGGCGATCGAAAACTGGATCCGGTTGTCGAAGACGTCCCGCACGCCGCCCAGTTCGTTCGCCATCGTGCCGAGGTCGCGTTCCAGACCGCCGCCGACGTCCCCGACATAGGCCTGGCCGATCATAGCCCCGTTATCGACCGCCGAACGTACATTCTGGCTGAACCACTGGTCGACCCCGCGATTGACCAGCACCCCGAAGACGAGGGCGATCAGCACGGCCGGCACGACGGCCACGAGGGAGAACAGGGCGACAAAACGCAGGTGCAGCCGGGCCCCGGGGTCCTCGCGCCGCCGCTGTGACAGCCGCATCACCCGACCGCCGATGACCGCCGCAAGGCCGGCGATCAGCAGCAGGTTCGCCAGAAGGATATAGAGCACCGCACGACTCGCCGTGGCCCGCGCATCGTCGCCCGCGCCCGCGCCGGCACCCGGTGCCACAGCCACCAGCCAGATTGCGGTGCCCGTGATGACAAAGGCCAGGACATAGGCCGCACCGAACGCGGCCCGGGCCCGCCCGTCTCCCAAGCGACCCCACAGGGACGGATCGCCCTCGGTCATCGGTTTGGAGGAGACTGTGTCCGTCATGTCGCGCCAGCTTCCGCCACCTGTGGCTAAAACTCAACAGCCGAGTTGCGCAAATGCTGCGCTCAGGGCGTCATGCCCCAGAGCCCGGCCAGCTCTGAGGCCACACGGGACGGGTCCTCGATGCGGCAGAGGCGGGCCTTCGCAGCCCGGCGGACGTCGGGCTCCTGTGGCCAGGGGGCCTGTTCGACATACCAGCCGAGGTGTTTGCGGAACATCCGCAGCCCCAGCGGCGCGCCATAGAAGGCCAGCGACGCCGCCATGTGCGACAGCACGATCTCCAGACGTTCCGCCCGGTCCGGCTCCGTCAGCACCGCGCCGTCGCGCAGGGCGCGGTCCAGATGGGCCGCCAGCCAGGGCCTGCCATAGACGCCCCGGCCCAGCATCAGGGCGTCGGCGCCGGAGCAATCCAGCGCCTCCCGGGCGTGCTCGGCGGTCAGGATGTCGCCATTGACGATCACCGGGATCGAAACCGCTGCCTTGACCGCCCCGACGGCAGCCCAGTCTGCCTGACCGGTGTAGAACTGCTGGCGCGTGCGGCCGTGCACGGTGACGGCGCGGACGCCGAGATCCTCGGCACGCCGGGCGAGGTCGGCTGCGTTGCGGCTGTCGTCGTCCCAGCCCAGCCGCATCTTGACGGTCACGGGCCGCGAGGTCGCGGCAACGGCCGCCGCCATGATCCGCCCGGCGAGGTCCGGCGTGCGCATCAAGGCGGATCCGGAGGCCGAGCCGGTGACCTCCTTGGCGGGACAGCCGAAATTCAGGTCGATGATGTCGGCCCCGGCCGCCTCGGCCATGCGCGCGCCTTCGCCCATGGCGGCGGGATCGCGACCGACCAGCTGGATCACGGTCAGGGGCAGCCCCTCCCCGACCGCAGCGCGGCGCACCACGTCCGGGCGGCCCCGGGCCAGCTCGGCCGAGGCGACCATCTCGGTCGCGACATAGGCCGCGCCCAGACGGCTGGCGAGGATGCGGAACGGCAGGTCGGTGATCCCGGTCATGGGGGCCATCAGCACCCGCCCGGGAATGGTCACGTCGCCGATCTGAAATCCTGAGCTCATGAGACCGTCAACACGCGATGCCTGGCCCCTCGTCAACCGCCATCGTGGCCCCTAGAAGGCCGTCATGAGATTTGCAGGGATCGTGGTGGCGGCCGGGTCGGGCTCGCGGGCCGGAGGCGACAAGCAGTGGCGTCCGCTCGGCGGCCGCGCGGTGATCCGCTGGTCGGTTGAGGCCCTGCTGTCTGCCGGGGCCGACGAGGTCGTTGTCGTGGTCGCGCCGGACGCTCTGGAGCGGGCTTCGGAGGCGCTGGCCGGGATGGCGGGATGGCGCGCCGTCGCAGGCGGAGCCTCACGGGCGGACTCGGTCCTCGCAGGCCTTCAAGCCCTGACCGGTGAGGCTGGACGCCCGGTCCTGATCCACGACGCGGCCCGCCCGTTCCTGTCGTCCGACGTCGTTCAGCGGCTGCTGGCCGCCCTGCCCGGCGCGGACGGCGCCATCGCCGCCCTGCCCCTGTCCGACACCGTCAAGCGCGCCGGTCCCGAGGGGATCGAGGCCACCGTCGACCGCGCTGGACTGTGGCGCGCGCAGACGCCCCAGGCCTTTCGCGCCGACCGGCTGTTAAGCGCCTACGCGGCCTGGCCAGCCGGTCAGACCCCCACTGATGACGCCTTGGTGGTCGAACACGACGGCGGCGTGGTGCGACTGGTCGCGGGCGACCCCCGTCTCATGAAACTGACCTATCCGGAGGATTTCGCCATGGCCGAGACGCTGATTGCCCGCCAGACCCGTGTGGGTCAGGGATTCGACGCCCACCGCTGGGGTCCGGGCGAAACCGTCTGGCTGTGTGGCGTGCCGATCCCGCACGATCGCACCCTGATCGGGCATTCGGACGCGGACGCGGGCCTTCACGCCCTGACCGACGCCATTCTGGGGGCCATGGGCGACGGCGATATCGGCGACCATTTCCCGCCGTCCGACCCCCGATGGAAAGGGGCCGCCTCGGATCAGTTTCTGGTCGCGGCGGTCGAGCGACTGACCGCGCGCGGCGGCCGACTGATCAATGTGGACGTCACCCTGATCTGCGAGCGGCCGAAGGTGAAGCCGCACCGCCAGGCGATGCGCGAGCGTCTGGCGCAGATCCTGGCGCTGCCGCTGGATGCGGTCAGCGTCAAGGCCACGACAATGGAGGGCATGGGGTTCACCGGACGCGAGGAAGGCCTTGCGGCCTCCGCCATCGCGATGATCGAGCTTCCAGCCTGAACCGGCGTCCGGGGTCAGTTCCTGAAGTGACGCCAGAGCGAGCCGACCAGGTTCACATAGTCGTCGGTCCAGGGCCGGACCGGCGTCTCCGCGATGGTGCGCCACTGCGGTTCACGACGGAACTCGGCCACGCCCTGTTCGGTCGGAGACAGGATCAGGGCCTCGGTCGAGGCCTCGGCCATGTCGGGCCGGTCTTCGCGCTCGGCGTAGATCTGATGCAGGTTTGCAGCCCCCAGAGCCTGGGCCGCAGCGGCCGCCGGCAGGGTGATGTCGAGGTTGCGGTTCGACAGGTGCAGCACGACCACCCCGTCGGGCTTCAGCAGCGCCAGATAGCCGGCGATGGCCTCGACCGTCAGCAGATGGGTCGGGACGGCGTCCGAGGAAAAGGCGTCGATGACCAGCAGGTCGTAGGTCCCGGCGGGCTCATGCGCCATGGTCAGACGGGCATCGCCGAGGACCGTCCGGATGGGCCCGTCGGCGCAGTCGGAGATAAAGGTGAACCAGCGCGGATCGCGCGACAGCCGGTCCACCATCGGGTCGATCTCGAAGAAGGTCATCCGGTCTTCGGCGCGCTTGTAGCCGGCCATGGCCCCGGTCCCCTGCCCGACGACCCCGATGTTGAGGCCAGACCGCCGCCGTTGCAGGGTCTGGGTCGCCTGTCCGATGGGGGTCGAGGGTGCATAGTAGAGCGTCGGCATACAGGCGAAGGCCGGGTTTCGCGGCTGGGCTCCGTGCAGGGTCGTGCCGTGCATCAGCACATGGACGTCGCCGCCCAGTCGGGGATCCGGGGCCACGCCCACCTTCATGACCCCGAAGAAGCTGCGATCGGTGAAGGCCGCGTCATAGCCGCGGGCGATGTACTGGGTGGACAGGGCGATGAGCGCCGCAATGGCGACATAGGCCGGGGGCCGGTTGCGCAACAGAAAGCCGCCGATCGCCGCTGCGATCAGGATCAACTGGGTCAGGCGCGGCATATCGGCCGAGACATTGCGGCTGAACCACCAGGCGAAGTCCCAGTCGACGCGGAACATGGCCGATAGAAGGGGCGGCAGCCCGCAAACCAGAACCGCCACGACGAACAGATAGACTTCCCAATTCCGGATCGGTGACCGGTCCAGCGGGCGCGCCAGTCCCACCAGCACCAGCAGAAGCGGATACTCCAGCACCGTGTCGAAGATCACCGGGGCCAGCAGGGCCGTGAAGGCACCGCCGACGACACCGCCCAGCGACATCAGCAGATAGAACTCCGTCAGCCGGTCCGGGGCCGGCCGGCGCGCCGCCAGGCGCTGGTGGCACATCAGGGCGAGGAAGAAGAAGGTCGCCAGATGCAGGGCGAACATCATGGGCCAGGCCCCGGTCCGGAAGGCCGTGAAAACGACACAGACCAGTCCGAGCGCGGCCGCGATCACCAGGGTCACCGGCAGGGGAATCAGCGGTCGCGTCTGGAAGGCGATGACGAAGGTCAGCAGATACAGGGCCAGCGGCGCGACCCACAGAAAGGGCGCGGAGGCGACATCGGTCGACAGATGCGTCGTGACCCCCAGCATCAGGCTGGACGGGGCGGCGGCGAGCAGGACCAGAATGCCCTTGTCGCGCCACGAGATGGGCGAACTGACCGGCAGGGTCCGGACCCCGGACAGGTCGATCCGGCCGCGCTGCCAGGCAACGGCGGCCAGCCCGACGATCATCAGCATGAACAGCGCATAGCCGCCGCTCCAGCCAGCCCGCTGGCCCGACAGGGTCGCCAGAGGCTCGATCAGCAGCGGATAGGCCAGCAGGGCCAGAAAACTGCCCATGTTGGAGGCCGCATAGAGCACATAGGGGTTCTGGCCGTCGGCATGCCCGGCCCGCACCCGCGCATACCAGGCCTGCAGCAGGGGGGCCGTGGCCGACAGCACCGCGAACGGCGCACCGACCGACAGGGCCAGGGTGGCGAGCAGCCAGCCGATCGGGGCCTCGGGGCTGGGATCGCCGAGCAGGCCGTTGATCCGCAGCGGCAGGAACAGGGCCGCCAGCGCCAGAAGCGCCAGATGCGCCGCGATCTGGCCGCGCAGGGACGACAGCCTTTGCAAGGCATGGGCGTAGGCATAGCCGGCCAGCAGGGCCGTCTGGAAGAACACCATGGCGGTGTTCCAGACGGCCGGCGATCCGCCCAGCATCGGCAGCACCAGTTTGGTCACCATCGGCTGGACCACGAACACCAGGGCGGCCGACGTGAAGATGGCCACGGCGAACAGGACCGGTGTCACGCGATCGGTCGGGGCCCGTTGCAGCGGTCGGCCGATGTCCTGCGGCAGGGCGGTGTCGCTCATGGAATTCCCGGATTGTCGCCGACCGGTCGACAGACCCTCGCGCCGGGCCCAGTCTAGACCGACTCGATACCGGTTCGGAAAGGCCGATGTTCCCAGACGACGTTCAGGATCTCGCGGCGGCCGTGATCGCCGCAGCCGCCGTCCGCGGCTGGACCGTGGCGACCGCTGAAAGCTGTACGGGGGGCCTCGTGGTGGGGGCCCTGACGGGCGTGGCGGGGTCCTCGGCCGTCGTCGATCGCGGATTTGTCACCTACAGCAATGCGGCCAAGTCCGCGCTGCTGGGCGTCGAACCGGCGCTGATCGCCCTTCAGGGGGCCGTTTCCGAAGCCGTCGCCCGGGCCATGGCCACCGGGGCCCGCGAGCGCGCCGGGACCGACCTGGCCGTGGCGATCACCGGGGTTGCCGGCCCGGGCGGCGGCACGGCGGACAAGCCGGTCGGCCGGGTTCATTTCGCCTGCGCCTCGCCCTCGGGCGTTGAGCATGAGGTCCGGTCGTTCGGCGAGATCGGCCGCGAGGCGGTCCGCCTCGCCAGCGTCCGGCTGGCGCTGACGATGCTGATCCGGGCCTGCGACCGGCCTTGACCGAGCCCGGGCCGCAGGTGGTGGATGCGCGGGGTCACCGGTGTCCGGTGCCCAGTTTGAGGCTGCGCAAGGCACTGGCGGGCTACCCGGACGGAGCGAGGGTCGTGCTGCTGGCGACCGACCCGATGGCCCGGATCGATGTGCCCTGGCTGATGACGGAACTGGGCGGACAGGTGGTCTCGATCGAGGCGGACGACGGCGTGCTGCGGATTACCGTCGAGACGCCCGCCGCTCCGACAGATTGACCACGGACGGGTTGGTCTCCGGCTCGATGTCCGGGGCCCCGCGCGAGCGCGCCGCAAGTTCCATCTCGGTGGCGAAGGCCCCGCCGTAGAAGATGGCGTTGACGTTCCAGGACAGCCAGATCAGCAGCACCACGACCGCGCCGACGGAGCCGTAGGTCGCGCCCAGCTGGGCGATCTGCTCCACATAGATGGCGCAGAGCCAGGACGAGATCATCGACAGGACGGTCGCCACTGCCCCGCCCGTTATCGACGGCCCCCAGGCGACCGGATCGCGGTGGGACATGGCGTAACGATAGAGCAGGGTCAGTCCCAGGGCGAGGCCGGCGGCGGGCAACAGGCCATTCAGCGGCAATGCGGTCTGTCCGGTTACCGGTTCGGCGTGCTCCAGCAACCGGGCCGTGACCACGGCCCCCGACACAACGGTGAACAGGGCAAAGGCGACCAGGGCCACGAAAAAGGCCAGCAGGTTGAAGCGAAAAAAGCCGTGCGGCTCGGTCTCGTCGTGGATCAGGTTCAGGCCGGCCAGCAAAGCCTTGAACCCGCGATGTGCGGCATAGGCACCGACCACCAGGGCGAAGGCGCTCTGGGCCGAGACGGTGCGCACCGAGGTCCCGGCCAGCCGTTCGATCTCGGCGCGGAAGATGGCGCGGGCCGCATGGGGCATGACATCGGCCAGAGCCGCCGCCTGCTCGCTGACCTGGCCGATCGACAGAACGGCCTTGTAGAAACCGATCAGGATGGCGATGGCCGGAAACACGGCCAGCAGCGCAAAAAAGGAGACCCCGCCCGTGTAGAGCATGACGTCACGGCCCCAGCTGCGCGCAAACGCCCGCCCCGAGAGCCGCACCCAGAAACCGGGCGATGTCATTTCTGTCCGCTCTGAGCCCAAGCCTGTTCCCGCCGCCACCTGTCGCACGACTCTAGCCGAATTTGACCGGGTTGGAAGCCGTGCTGCCCCGGGCCGGTTTTCGCCCGGCAGGCGCATATGGGCCGTTGCGCCCCGGGCCCGCGCCTCGGTAAGGTCCCCCCGGCCCGAGGTTTGGGATTCATGGTCGATGCGCCGTGCAGGGGGAGACGTCGATCTTGGGTTCCAATCCACGCGTTCTGGTCATCGCCGCGACGGATGAGCAGGTCGGTGATCTGTGTCGCGGCCTGGATTCGCTAGGCTGGCGCACCATGACGGCGCGGAGCGGCGCGGCTGCCATCACGGCCCTGACCGACCTCACGCTGGAGGCCGCAATCATTGACGCCGGCCATCCCGAAATCGCCGCCCTGCCGGAAGCGCTGCGCCGCGCGGCCGGGGCCCGCCGTCTGCCGGTTATCGCCCTGGGGCCTCAGGTTGCGGCCCTGGCCGAGGGGGCGGTGTTCGATCTGATGATGGCCCGGACCCCGCATCCCGCCCAGGCCGCCCTGCGAATTGAACAGCTCGTCCGCGCCGCGATCGTGGAGGAAGAGTTTCGCGTTCGCCAGGCGACCTTCGCCCTGCACGGGGCCGCGCTGGATCCCGGACTGCCCGACCCGAGCCCGCTGCGCGTGTTGATCGCCGGCGCGCCCGACCATCGCTTCATCGCCCTGTCCAACACCCTGCTGGCGGAAGGGGCCGAGGTGGTGGCCGCGCCGACGCCCTATACGGCGTTTGACTACCTGCATGAGACCCGGTTCGACGCAGCGGTCCTGTGGGGCGCGCCCGACCACGCCCCGGCCCTGTCGATCGCGTCGGGCATGAAGCGCAACACCCGTCTGTATCACATCCCCCTGGCGCTCTATCTGCGCTCCGAGGGCGAGATCAATCTGAGCGAGCTCTACAACCGCGGCTTCTCCGAAGTGGCGTCCGCCGATACGCCCGAGCCAGAGGCGGCGAGCCGCGTTCTGGCCCTTGCCCGCACCCACCGCCGTCACATGGCCATCCGCAAGGCGCTTGAGGCGGCCCGTGGGGCGGGGATCATGGACCCGTCGACCGGCCTGTTCAGCCGCAACCTGTTCGCCAGCCATCTGGGCCGGGTCGCCGAGATGGCGACGGCGCGGCGACGTCCCCTGTCCGTCTGCGTCCTGAGGGTGGCTGAGTCCGAGGCGCTGACCCTGGCGCGGAGCGGGGGCTGGCTGGACCGCGCCATGCCCCAGATCGGGTCGATGGTCTCGCGCCTCGTGCGCGTCGAGGACACCGCCGCCCGTCTGGCCCCCGAGGTCTTCGCCCTCGCCCTGCCCGCCACGCCCGGCCCTGCGGCCCGTCTGGCGGCGGAGCGGATCGCCGCCGTGATTGGCTGCACGGCGTTCGATGCCGGGACCGACCGGTCCCCGTTCGTCGTCGAGTTCAGCGTCGGCGTGGCCGAACTGCAGCCGGGCGAGGGTGCCGGCTCGGTGCTGGAGCGCGCCTCCAGCGACCTGCAGGCGTCCCGCGCCGCCCTGACCGAAGCACTCTGACAACGGGCCTGACCGGTCGCCCCAGCGTCAGGCCCCGGCCACGCGCGCCAGATCGGTCGTGATCCGCTCGGCGACCTTGAGCCGGTCCTCGGACGTCGGCCAGTCGCCCTTGACCACGATCTTCTGGTCCGGACGGATCTTCCAGGTCGCATGGTTCTTCTGGATCAGCCCGACCAGCCCGGCCGGGTTGGGGAAGCGGTTGTCGCGCAGCGTCAGGACGCAGCCCTTGGGCCCGATGTCGATGCGTTCGATACAGGCCGTCTTGCAGCTGGCCTTGACGCCCACGATGCGCAGCAGCTGTTTGGCCTCGTCCGGCAGGGGCCCGAACCGGTCGATCAGTTCGGCGGCGAGGGCCTCGCGCTCCTCGGTCTTCTCGGCGTCGGACAGCCGGCGATACAGACTGAGGCGGACGTTGAGGTCCGAAACATAATCTTCTGGAATCAGGACCGCTGCGCCCACGTTGATGGCCGGAGACCAGCCCCGGTCCACCGGCCCGCCCTCGCCGTTCTGGCGCAGTTCGGCCACGGCGTCCTCCAGCATCTGCTGGTACAGTTCGACCCCGACCTCGCGGATATGGCCCGACTGTTCGTCGCCCAGAAGGTTGCCGCCGCCGCGCTGGTCCAGGTCATGGCTGGCCAGCTGGAAACCCGCCCCCAGATTGTCCAGTGACTGCAGCACCTGCAGCCGTCGCTCCGCCGACAGGGTCATCGGCTTCGACGGATCGGTGGTCAGATAGGCGAAGGCGCGCGCCTTGGAGCGCCCGATCCGGCCCCGGATCTGGTGCAGCTGGGCCAGGCCGAACATGTCGGCCCGGTGCACGATCAGGGTGTTGGCGGTCGGGATGTCGATGCCGCTCTCGACGATCGTGGTCGAGACCAGGACATCGTAGCTGCCGTCGTAGAAGGCGCTCATCACGTCTTCCAGCTGGGTCGGTGCCATCTGACCGTGGCCGACGACGAATTTGATCTCGGGCACCTGTTCGCGAAGGAACCGCTCGATCTCCGGCAGGTCCGACAGGCGCGGACAGACGTAGAAAGCCTGCCCGCCGCGATATTTCTCGCGCAGCAGGGCCTCGCGCACCATCACTGGATCCCACGGCGCAACATAGGTCCGGACCGCCAGACGATCGACGGGCGGGGTGGCGATGATCGACATCTCGCGAATGCCCGACAGCGCCATCTGCAGGGTGCGCGGGATCGGTGTCGCCGTCAGGGTCAGCAGGTGCACGTCGGCCCGCAGGCTCTTGAGCTTCTCCTTGTGCTTGACCCCGAAATGCTGCTCTTCATCAACGATAACAAGGCCGAGATCCTTGAACCCGACCTGATCTGAGAGGACGGCGTGGGTGCCGACCACGATCTCGAACGTCCCGGCCTTGAGACCGGCGCGGGTTTCGGCCGCGTCTTTGGCCGTCACCATGCGCGACAGATGCCGCACCGTGACCGGCCAGCCCGCGAACCGCTCGCTGAAGGTCCTGAAATGCTGACGGGCCAGCAGGGTCGTCGGGCAGACGATGGCGACCTGCTGGCCGGTCATGGCCACCACGAAGGCCGCGCGGATCGCCACCTCGGTCTTGCCGAAACCGACGTCGCCGCAGATCAGACGGTCCATCGGCACGCCCTTGCCGAGATCCTCCAGCACATCGCCGATAGCGTTCAGCTGGTCGTCGGTCTCCTCATAGGGGAAGCGGGCGCAGAACTCATCGAACAGGCCGTGTGGCGGCGTGATCGCCTCGCCCACCCGCAACGCCCGTTTGGCCGCCAGCGCAATGAGACCCTCGGCCATGTCGCGCAGACGGGCCTTGGCCTTGGCCTTGCGGCCCTGCCAGGCCGCGCCGCCCAGACGGTCCAGCTGGACGCCGTCAGACTCCGAGCCGTAGCGGGTCAGCAGGTCAATATTTTCAACGGGAAGATAGAGTTTGCTCTCACCGGCATAGAGTAGTTCGAGGCAATCGTGCGGGGCCTCCTGGATCTCCAGCGTCTTCAGCCCCTCGTAGCGGCCGATGCCGTGATCCAGGTGAACCACCAGATCGCCCGTGGTCAGGGCCGAGGCCTCGGCGAGGAAGTTGGACGCCCGGCGCTTGCGTTTGGGTCGCGCCAGCCGGTCGCCGAGGATGTCGGTTTCGGAGATGACGGCGATGTCGCCGGTCGTGAAGCCGTGCTCGACCGGCAGGACGGCGCGCAGATACAGGTCCTTCGACGCCGCCTGAACATCGGCCCAGTCGCGCACCGCGACGACGTGATCCAGACCATGATCGGTCAGCATGACGCCCAGACGGTCCGAGGAGCCCTCGGTCCATGAGGCGAACAGCACGCGTTTTCCGGCCGCTTTCAGGCTGGCCGCATGGGCCGCCACCGCCTCGAACAGATTGACGCTGTCCTGGGCCCGCTCGGCCGCGAAGGTGCGACCCAGACGCCCCCCCGCGTCCTCGGCGGCGGAATCGAACGGCGAGAGCCGGCGCACCGCGCGGCCCGCCAGTGCGGAGTTCCAGTCCGCGTCCGGCAGATACAGCCGCTCGGGCGACAGCGCCCGGTTTGCCGCCCCGCCCCTGGCTTTGGACGCCTCGCGCCGTGCCTCGAACGCGTCGCGGGTCAGGGCCCAGCGCTCGGCCCGCGCCGCCTCCGCCTGGTGGTCGAGGAAAACCAGGGCCCGGTCAGGCAGATAGTCGAACAGGGATTCGAGTTGCGGATAGAGCAGCGGCAGCCAGTGTTCCATGCCCTGGCGTCGGGCCCCCTCGCTGACGGCGGCGTAGAGGGGATCGTCGCCGGGCGCGCCGAACAGGTTCAGATAGCCGGTGCGGAAACGGCTGATGGTCTCGGCATTCAGCAGCGCCTCGGACACCGGCGACAGCGCCACCTCGCGCCTGTTGCCGGTCGAGCGCTGGGTCGCGGGATCGAAGGTGCGGATCGATTCCAGCTCCGAGCCGAACATGTCCAGCCGCACCGGTTCCTCGAACCCCGGCGGATAGACGTCGATCACCCCGCCCCGCACGGCGTATTCGCCGCGTTCGTTAACGGTGGAGGCGCGCAGATAGCCGTTGGTGGTGAAATACAGTTCGAGCGCCGCGATATCGAGTTCGCGCCCGACGACGGCGTCAAATCCGGCCGAGGTCGTGACCTCACGCGGCGGCGTCCGCTGCATGGCTGCGGCGACGGTAGTGACCAGCAGCAGGGGCGAGCGGTCATTCGGGTCGCGACGCGCCAGCGTCGTCAGTGCCGCCATACGCTCGGCCGAAACGCCCGAGGTCGGGCTGAGCCGGTCGTAGGGCAGACAGTCCCAAGCCGGGAATTCGACGACCGAGGTGTCACCGGCGAAGAAGCGGAAAGCCTGGACGAAGGCAGCGGACCGCGAGAAATCGCGCGCGACGAAAACGCCGAGGCCGCCGGACGCCTTGAGACGGTCTGCGACGATCAGGGCGTCTATCCCCTCCGGGGCCCCGCCCAGATCCTGGTCGACCCGCCGGTCCACGGCGGCACCGTCCATCAGCCGGCCCCGTCGGCGACGACCGCGGCGACATGGGCCCGCATGAAGACCCGCAGCCGGTCCATCAGGGCCGTGGCGTGCCGCTCCGGCGTTGGCGCGCTCTCGATGATCCAGGCGTAGATCTCGTGGTCGTCCTCGCTCAGCAGATCCTCGAACAGGTCCAGTTCGTCATCGCTCAGGTCGGTGCCTTCGCGGGCGATGAACGGCCCCAGCACCAGATCGGCCTCGCGGAACCCGCGCCGCCAGGCCCGGAAGGTGATCCGGCCCAGCCGCTGCTCGCGGTCCGGTTTGGTCGGCGGGGTTTCGGCACGCGCATTGTTATCGGCCACAAGAATCCTTGCCCGGTCCAGTCGTTCAACAGAAGCCGTCAGATAGCGTTCCCGGGCCGGTTTCGCCAGCGCCGCGGTGACGTCTAAGCTGACGCAGTCATGCGGCCCCAGATTCTCTTTCCCCTGTTCGCGGAGGTCTCCAGCCTGAAGGGCGTGGGGCCGCGCACCCTGCCCCTGGTCCAGAAGCTGGCCGGGCCGCTGGTGCGCGACGTGCTGTTCCTCGCCCCCGTGGGCGTGATCACAAGGCGCAGGACGAATGCGGCCGACGCAGTCGAGGGCGAGATCGGCGTCTTCGACGTCATGGTCGACCGGATGATCGTCCCCTCCCGTCCCGGCGCGCCGTTGAAGGTCCGCGCCAGCGACGAGACCGGCTTCGTCCATCTGATCTGGTTCGGGGGCAGCCCCCAGCATATCGACCGCCAGCTGCCGCAAGGGCAGCGCCGGCTGGTCTCCGGCAAGGTCGAGCGGTTCAACAGCGAGGTCCAGATCGTGCATCCCGACTGGATCGTGGCGCTCGACAAGGGCGAGGAAATCCCCGCAGTCGAGCCGGTCTATCCCGCCACGGCGGGCCTGACCTCAAGGCTGGTTCGCAAACTGGCGCTGGGGGCCCTGGCCGTCACGCCCGACCTGCCGGAGTGGCAGGATCCGGCCTGGCTCGCCGTCCGGCGCTGGCCGGGCTGGCAGGCCGCGCTTCAGGCCCTGCACGCCCCGACCGGCGAGGCGGAGCTGTCTCCGGACAGTCCGGCCCGGGAGCGGCTCGCCTATGACGAGCTGCTGGCGCATCAGTTGGCCCTGGCCCGCCGCCGCCATGCCCGCCGGATCACGCCGGCACCCCGGATGGAACCCGGCGAGGCCTCGCGCGCGCTGCTCGCCGCCCTGCCCTTCACCCTGACCGGGGCCCAGGCCCAGGCGCTGGCCGAGATCCGGCGTGACCTCGCCTCGGGCGAACAGATGGGCCGGTTGCTGCAGGGCGACGTGGGCTCCGGCAAGACGGCGGTCGCCGCCCTCGCCATGGCCGACGCCGCCGCTTCAGGATTTCAGGCCGCCCTGATGGCCCCGACCGAGATCCTCGCACGCCAGCATTTCCAGCGGCTGGCCCCGATGCTGGAGGCCGCCGGCGCGCCGACGATCCTGCTGACCGGGCGCGACACCGCCGCAGAGCGTCGCGAACGGCTCGCCGCGCTCGCCTCGGGCGAGGCCCGGATCGCCATCGGCACCCACGCCCTGTTCCAGGACGCCGTGCGGTTTGATGCCCTGGCCCTGGCCATCATCGACGAGCAGCACCGGTTTGGGGTCACCGAACGGGCGCGGCTGCAGGCCAAGGGCGACCCGCGTCTGGGCGGCGTGCACCTGCTGACCATGTCGGCCACGCCGATCCCGCGGACGCTGGAGCTGACCCAGTACGGCGAGCTGGAGGTCAGCCGGCTGACCGAAAAGCCCCCGGGTCGCACCCCCGTCGCCACTGCGGTTCTGCCGCTGGCGCGGATCGGCGAGGTGGCGCAGCGGCTGAAGGCGGCGGTCGAGGCGGGCGCACAGGCCTACTGGATCTGTCCGCTGGTGGCCGAATCCGAGGTCAGCGATCTGGCCGCCGCCGAGGAACGGGCGCTGGACCTCAGGCGGATCCTGCAGATCGAGGTCGGCCTGGCCCATGGCCAGATGCCGGGGGCGCGGCGTGAAGCGGTCATGGCCGACTTCGCCGACGGCCGCCTGCCGGTACTGGTCGCCACGACCGTGGTCGAAGTCGGGGTCGATGTGCCCAACGCCACCATTATGGTGATCGAGCACGCCGATCGGTTCGGTCTGGCCCAGCTGCACCAGCTCCGGGGCCGGGTCGGTCGCGGGGCCAAGTCCAGCGCTTGTATCCTGCTGTATGGCGGGGCCGACGGCGGGCTCGGCGACACGGCGCGCGAGCGGCTCGAGACCCTGCGCCGGACCGAGGACGGGTTCGAGATCGCCGAGGAGGATTTCAGGTTGCGCGGCGGCGGCGATCCGCTGGGCCTGAGGCAGAGCGGGTTCCCGGCCTACCGGTTCGCGGACCCGGTCCGCCATCGATCGCTGATGCTGGCGGCCGCCGATGACGCCCGGCTGGTGCTCGGCCGCGATCCCGACCTGACCCGCCCGCGCGGCGAGGCGATCCAGGTTCTGGAGGCCCTGTTCGACTGGAAGAGCGGCAAGTCCGGCCTCGACTAATTGGGGCGAGACGCCAGCCAGACGGTCAGGCGGCGCAGGGAATCCGCTTCAATATCGGCGTAGAACAGATTGTACTGGCGGGCTTTTCTTCGATCGGCCCAGTTACCGACCTCGCGGAAGGACTCGGTCCTCAGCTCGGTGTGGCGCAGGATGCCGTCGCGACACTGGGTGGCGATGGCCCGGTCGATGAAGGCGGGCCGCACACCCCACTCCAGACCGGTCGCATTGGCCGCGCCGTGGTGCAGCCGCGCCGGGACCGCGGCGCCCCCGGTCGCGCCGCTGACCGGATTGACGCACAGGGCCGGGCGGCCGGCGAGGTCGACCAGCCGGCCGTCGTCGTTCCAGACCAGGGCGCGTCGCAGGCGTCGCCACGCCGCCCCGTCATTGTCTTCGTCGACCTGGGACCAGCCGACGACGCAGCCTATGCTGGTGGCTGTGGCGCAGGCCGGAACGGAGGCGGACAGGCTGTCGGCGGCGACCAGAACGTCGATCAGATAGACAGCCACCACGCGTTCGCGCAGCGCCGCATCCCCCGCGACGCGCTCGCGCACCAGACGGTCGACCAGTTCGCCGCCCTGCTCTACCCCGGCCAGGACCAGAGGGCCGGAAGGGTGGTCGGCCAGCCAGGTCTCGAACGCCGCCAGGGCGTCACCGTAGGCGAAGGCGCGGGCGTCTCGGGCGTCGTCGCGCAGGGTCAGGCGGGTGTAGAGCGAGGCCTGTCTATAGCGCGGCAGGCTGATGGCCCCGGCCCGCGCGAAGGGACCGGCATAGTTCGGGATCACCACCCGCGCCAGATAGGCATCCGCCCGGGGGTCGCCGATCGTCCCGTTCCAGTCCGCACCGCCGTCGAAGGTGGTCGAGTGGAGGAAGAAGATCGCCGCAGGGCCGGAGCCGTCCGCCCGGACGTCCCGCATCACCCAGGCGGCGTCCGACCCGTAGGCGGGGGCCGGCGGCGGATCATAGGTCTGGAACGGCGTCTGAGGGTCCAGACCGGCCCTCAGGATGTCGCCGCGCCAGATCGCCACGGCGGCCGCGACCAGCAGCACCAGGGCGAACCCGGTCCAGCCCAGCCAATGGCGCAGGGTGAGCCGGGGCCGGATCACCGGTACGGGTCCGCCTGCGACAGATACTGCTGGACATAGCGCCGGACGCCCTCTTCCAGCGGGGTCGATTGCCCGCCGAAGCCGAGCGCCCGAATCCGGTCCATCCGCGCCTCGGTGAAATACTGATACCGGTCGCGGATCGCCTCGGGCATGTCGATATAGGCCACGGCCGGGTCCCGACCCGCAGCGGCGAAGGTCGCATGGGCCAGATCGAGGAATGACCGCGCCTGCCCCGATCCGGCGTTGAAAATGCCGCTGACCTCCGGCGTCGACAGCAGCCATTCGACCATGTCGACGACGTCGTCGACGAAGACGAAATCGCGCAGCTGGCCACCGTCGGCATAATCAGGGTGATGCGACCGGAACAGGCTGACCGGTTCGTTCGCCGCCACCCGGGGCCAGATCTGGGCGATCACGGACTTCATGGCGCCCTTGTGACCCTCGTTGGGGCCATAGACGTTGAAGAATTTCAGCCCGGCCCACTGGCGCGGGGCATGGTCGCGGGCGGCCTCGCGAACCGCATACTGGTCGAACAGTTTTTTGGAGTATCCATAGGCATTTAACGGCTGCAGCCGAGAGATCACCTCAAGACGGTCGTCATCCTCGAATCCGGCCTCGCCGTCGCCATAGGTGGCCGCCGAGGAAGCGTAGATCAGCCGGGTCTCGTTCATGGCGCACCAGTCCCACAGGTCGCGCGACAGGCTGAAATTGGTCCGCAGGATCAGATCGGCATCGATCTCCGTGGTCGAGGAAATCGCCCCCATGTGCACGATCGCGCTGATCCGGTCGGCGTGGCGATCCAGCTGGACGAACAGTTCCTCGGGCTGCCAGAAGTCGGCGATGGCGGATTTGGCAAGGTTGCGCCACTTGCCGAGGCTGGTGTCCTCCAGCCGGTCACACACAACCACGTCCCAGCGGTCCTCAGCGCACAGGCGCGAGACGATGTTGGAACCGATGAAACCGGCTCCGCCGGTGACCACGATCATGCGGCGCATCAGGCTGATGTCTCCGGGGCCGTCCTGGCCATGGTTTCGATCGTCCGGGTGGTCGAATAGCCGTCCGAGAATGCCGCCAGCCGCACTTCGCCGCCCCAGCTCTCGACCAGATCGCCGCCGACCACGGCCTCGCGGGCATAGTCCGCCCCCTTGATCAGCACGTCGGGCCGCAACCGTTCGATCAGGGCCAGCGGGGTCGGATCGTCGAAGGCGGTCACCCGGTCGACGCTGGCGAGGCCGCCGATGACCACGGCCCGGCTGTCCAGATCATTGACCGGCCGCCCCTCGCCCTTGAGCTGGCGCACCGAGGCGTCCGTATTCAGGGCCACCACCAGCCGGTCGCACCAGGACCGCGCCTGGGCCAGATAGGCGACGTGGCCCCGGTGCAGGATGTCGAAACAGCCGTTGGTGAAGCCGACCTTCAGCCCCTGCCGCCGCCAGCTCTCGACCTCGGCCGCCAGATCGTCGACGGCCATGACCCGGGCCAGGGTGGCCCCGGCGTGCTGGCTCAGCTCCGCCTCGATCAGTTCGGCGGGCGTCACCACGGCCGTCCCGCTCTTGCCCACCACCACGCCCGAGGCGAGGATCGCCAGCTGTACCGCCTGGTCCAGCGACGCCCCGGCCCCCAGCGCCAGACCCAGCGCCGCGAGCCCCGTGTCCCCGGCCCCCGAGACGTCGAACACCTCGCGCGCCCGGCCGGGGAAATGCCGCGCCGGTTCGCCGCGCCGCATCAGGCTCATCCCCTTGCCGGCGCGGGTGACGACGATGGCCCCGGCGGTCGTAGCCTCCAGTACGGCAGCCAGGGCCGTCTCGATCTCGAGGTCGGTCTCGACCGGCAGCCCGGTGGCCCCGGCCAGTTCCGAAGCGTTCGGCTTGATCACATCCACCGCGCCGTAGCGGGCAAAGTCGCGCCCCTTGGGATCCACGATCACGGGCACCCCGGCGTTCCGGGCCTGCCACAGGGCCGACCGGATCAGCCGGTCGGTGACCACGCCCTTGGCATAGTCAGACAGAAGAATGGCGGAAGTCCCTGAAAAGACGTCCTCACGGTCAAATGCACCAACCGCGACCTCTTCCTCGTCCAGTCGCATCAACTGCTGGCCGCCCGAGACATAGCGGGTCTTGACGATGGTGCCCGCCCCGTCGGTCCGGTCGATGAAGTCCTCGATCCGGGGCTCGGCGGCGACCAGTCCGGCCAGTTCGGCCCCGGCTGCGTCCCTGCCCGCCACCCCGCCGAGCCGGGCCGTGCCGCCCAGGGCCGCCACATTGCGCGCCACGTTGCCGACCCCGCCAGGCATCGCCACGGTGCGTCGCGAGCGCAGCACCGGGATCGGGGCCTCGGGCGAGATGCGGCTGACCTCGCCATAGACATAGCGATCCAGCATGAGGTCGCCGACGCAGGCCACGGTCAGGCCGCGCGCGCGCTCCAGCAGCGCCTGCAGATCGCCGAGATCGAGGTTTCGTTCCGCCATGACCCTGAGCTAAAGCGCGGCGGGCCGGGACACAACCACGCCCGACGTCAGGCCGCCCTGGCCATCCGGGCCTTGGACAGGTCGTCATAGGCGATCAGCTCGGCGGCGAGGGCCTCGAACTCGGACAGGGGCACCATGTTCGGACCGTCCGAGGGCGCGTGGTCGGGATCCTGGTGGGTTTCCATGAAGACCGCGTCGACACCGACGGCGACGGCGGCCCGGGCCAGCACTGGCACGAACTCCCTTTGGCCGCCCGAGGAGGTCCCCTGCCCGCCGGGCTGCTGCACGCTGTGGGTCGCATCGAACACGACCGGGCAGCCGATCTCGCGCAGGATCGGCAGGGCCCGCATGTCGCTGACAAGGGTGTTGTAGCCAAAGCTGGCCCCGCGCTCGCAGGCCATGACATTGGGATTGCCCGCCCCGACCACCTTGGCGATGACATTCTTCATGTCCCAGGGGGCGAGGAACTGGCCCTTCTTGATGTTGATCGCCTTGCCGGTCGCGGCGGCGGCCAGCAGCAGGTCGGTCTGGCGGCTGAGGAAGGCCGGAATCTGCAGCACGTCGACGGCCTGGGCGGCGATCGCGCAATGCGCTTCATTGTGGACGTCGGTCAGAACCGGCAAGCCGGTGACCTCGCGGATTTCGGCAAAGATCGGCAGGGCCCCCTCCAGACCGATGCCGCGCGCAGCGCTGGCGCTGGTGCGGTTGGCCTTGTCGAAACTGGTCTTGTAGATGATCGCGACGTTCAGCCTCTGACCGATTTCCTTCAGCGCATGGGCCATCTCCAGCGCGTGCTGGCGGCTTTCCAGCTGGCAGGGGCCGGCGATGAAGGCGATGCGCGCGCCGCCGCCGATGACGACCGGTGTCGTGATCCCGTGGCCGGACAGGGTGATGACGGAATTGGGTGCGCTCACGGACGGGCCTTCTCTGGGACATTCTGGCGGGTGGCGCGTCGGCAGTGTCGCGCCTATGGGGCGGGGAGATGGCCCCGACCGCCGGGATGCGCAACCTATCACGGAGACCGAAGGCGTGACCACTCAGGGGCCGAAACCCGTCATCCTCTGGTTTCGCCGCGATCTGCGTCTGGCCGACAATCCGGCGCTGGACCAGGCCCATGCCACAGGGCGGCCGATTGTGCCGGTCTATATCCACGACGAGGGCTCCACGCTTCGCCGCCCGGGCGCGGCCAGTCTCTGGTGGCTCGACAAATCCCTGAGGGCCCTGGCCGGTTCGCTGGCCCAACGCGGCGCGACCCTGATCCTGCGCCGGGGAGACGCGGAGGCCGAGCTTCGCCGGCTGATCGAACAGACGGGCGCGGACCGGGTCTTCATGAACCGGCTGTTCGAACCGGACGCCTGGGCCCGCGATGCGGACATCGCCCACGCGCTGAAGGCCGAGGGTGTCGACTCCAAGGGCTTCAACGCCACCCTGTTGGCCCGTCCCGGCGGTGTGCTGAACGGAACGGGCGGACCCTACAAGGTCTTCACCCCCTTTCTGCGGGCCCTGCTGGCCAAGGCCGAGCCGGCCCCGCACACGACCGGCCCGCGCGATCTGTCCGGTGCCCCCGATCTGCACAGCGACCGGATCGACGACTGGGGCCTGCATCCGACCCGCCCGGACTGGTCCGGCGGGTTCGACTGGACGCCGGGCGAGGCGGGGGCCCTGGACGCCCTTTCGACCTTCGTGTCCGAGAGCCTTTCCGACTATGGCGCAGGCCGGGACATTCCCTGGCGACCCGCCACCAGCCGGCTGTCGCCGCATCTGCACCGGGGCGAGATCAGCCCGTGGCGCGCCATCGGTGCCGCGCGAAAGGGCGCACGGGACGGCAAGATCAAGCCGGCCGAGGCTGACAAGTTCATTGCCGAGATCGGCTGGCGTGAGTTCTCCGCCCACCTGCTGCACCATTTCCCGGCCCTGCCGGACAAGGCGTTCCGGCCCGAATACGACGGCTTCCCGTGGCGCGACGACGACGCAGGGTTCGTCGCCTGGAGCCGCGGGATGACCGGCTATCCAATTGTGGATGCGGGCATGCGCCAGCTCTGGACCACGGGCTGGATGCACAACCGGGTGCGGATGATCGTCGCCTCCTTCCTGATCAAGGACCTGCTGATCGACTGGAGACGGGGCGAGGCGTGGTTCTGGAACACCCTTGTGGACGCCGACCTTGCGTCGAATTCGCAGAATTGGCAGTGGGTCGCGGGATCCGGGGCGGATGCATCGCCGTATTTCCGAATCTTCAATCCGGTCACCCAGGGACAGAAGTTCGATGCCGACGGTCGTTATGTCAGACGCTGGTGCCCTGAACTTGCCCGCGTCCCCGCCAAATGGGTTCACGCCCCCTGGACCGCGCCGCCCGAAATCCTGCGCGATGCCCGCGTCCGGCTCGGTCACGACTATCCCCGACCCATGGTCGACCACGCCGTGGCCCGAGACCGGGCTCTGGCGGCGCTCAAAATCGTCTCGGGGCGCGGTCAAGATGACGCAGAGTCTTGACCGCCGTTTGGGGATTACCGCAGGTTCTGACCGATGACCGTGTTCACTGACCAGACCGCCGCCGCCACCGATCGCACCCCGCGTGTGTTCGCCCTGCTGATCCGGCTGCTGTCGGCCAACTGGACCTATGGCCGGCTGATGCTGACCCTGCCGAACGGCGAGGTGCACCGGCTGGAAGGCGAAACCCCCGGGCCCAGCGCCGTCATGACCGTCCTGGACTACCGGTTCGCCGCGCGGGTCTTTGCCAACGGCGATATCGGCTATGCCGAGGGCTATATGGCCGGGGAGTGGGACAGCCCGCACCTGGCCGTCCTGCTGGAGACCCTGGCCAGCAACTACGACCATATCCGCAGACTGTTTGACGGCAATGTCGTCATGCTCGCGGTCAACTGGATCAGCCACAAGCTGAACCGCAACAGCCGGCGGGGCTCGCGCAAGAACATCACGGCCCACTACGACCTGGGCAATGCCTTCTATGCCGCCTGGCTGGACGGCTCGATGACCTATTCCTCGGCCCGCTTCCAGACCCCGTGCGAGCCGCTCGAGGCGGCCCAGACCCGTAAATACGCCGCTCTCGCCAGGTCCATGGACCTGCAGCCCGGCATGAGCGTGCTCGAGATCGGCTGTGGCTGGGGCGGGTTCGCCGAGTATGCAGCGAGGGAGATCGGCGCGACCGTCACCGGCGTCACCATCTCGCAGGAACAGCACGACCTGGCGCGCGAACGGCTGTTCAACGCCGGTCTGTCGGAGAAGACAAAGATCGCGCTGATGGACTACCGCGACATCACCGGCACGTTCGACCGGGTCGCCTCGATCGAGATGTTCGAGGCGGTCGGCAAGGAATACTGGGGGGCCTATTTCGACAAGGTCCACACCGTGCTGAAGCCGGGCGGCCGCGCCGGACTGCAGATCATCACCAT
>JBBSCK010000022.1:0-27522 GCA_038250335.1 Caulobacterales bacterium | reverse complement strand
TGATCGGCCTGGCCGGTATCGCCTTTTGCGCCCTGACGATGCAGAGGCTCGATGCCGCCTATAGCGAGATGCTGGACAAACGCGCGATGGTCAACGTCAACATTACGCGGGTCGGAGGCAACGTGGACGTCCTGTCCCTGGATGCCTACAAGATCGCCCATTACGGCGGCGGCAGCACCACCGCACAGGAAACCGTCCGCCATTTTGAAGAGATCAAGGCGTTGACGGCCACCCGGTTCGCGGAATCCAAGGCGCTGGTTCCAGACCAGGTGGCCGCCCTCGAGGCGTTCGAGACGCGGGCCAATACGACCATCGTCGCGCTGGAGCAGGCCATAGCCCTCGGCATGAGAAATGACGTCGCCGGCGCGTTTGTCATCATCGAGGCGACCGATGCCGATATCCGCAGCCTGACCAACGACATCGGCGACTGGACCAACGAACAGAAGGCGGCCAGCGCGGCGGCCTCCGCCGCCATGAGCGTCGAAATCCGCAACACCATCATCACCGCCGTGGGCAGCATGCTGCTGGCGCTGGCTGCGGCCATCGCGGGCGCAATCTTCGTCTCGTCCAGGGGCATCACCGGTCCGCTGGGCCGGCTGGGCAATACGATGGGAACCCTTGCCGCCGGCAACCTGACCGTCGAGGTCGAGGGCCAGCACCGCAAGGACGAGGTCGGGACCATGTCCCGGGCCGTGCAGGTCTTCAAGGAGGCCGGTATCCGCGCCCGTGATCTGGAGGCCGAGGCCAGGACCCTGCGCGAAACGGCCGAGGCCGAGCGTCTGCAGAACCAGCTCATGTCCGAGGAATCGGCCCAGCGTCAGGCCGCCGTGGTCGAGGCCCTGGCCGCCGGTCTGGAGGCCATCAGCCAGGGCGACCTGACCGTGCAGCTGAATCAGACCTTCCCGGCCGACTATGTGAAGCTGCAGAGCGACTTCAACGGGGCGGTCAGCCAGCTGCGCGAGGCCATGGCCTCGGTGGTCGGCAATGTGTCGACCATCCGCTCCGGTTCGGAAGAAATCGCCCACGCCTCGGACGAACTGTCCAAGCGCACCGAGCAACAGGCGGCCTCCCTGGAAGAGACCGCCGCCGCCCTGGAACAGATCACCGCGACGGTGAAGCGGACCGCGTCCAGCTCGCAACATGCCGCCGAGGCCGTGGCCTCGGCGCGGGGCGACGCCAGACAGTCGGGCGAGGTGGTGCAGCGCGCCATCGCCGCCATGGGCCAGATCGAGAAGTCCTCGGCCGAGATCACCCAGATCATCGGCGTGATCGACGAGATCGCCTTCCAGACCAATCTTCTGGCCCTGAACGCGGGCGTCGAGGCGGCCCGGGCGGGTGATGCCGGGCGCGGCTTTGCCGTCGTGGCCCAGGAAGTCCGGGCCCTGGCCCAGCGCTCGGCCGAGGCCGCCAAGGAGATCAAGGGCCTGATCTCGACCTCGGGCAAACAGGTCAGCGAGGGCGTGTCCCTGGTCGGCGAAACCGGCGAGAGCCTGATCCGGATCGTGGATCAGGTCGCGACCATCGACGGGCTGGTGTCCGAGATCAGCGCCTCGGCCCAGGAACAGGCCTCGGCCCTGATGCAGGTCAATACGGCCGTCAACCACATGGACCAGATGGTCCAGCAGAACGCGGCCATGGTCGAGGAATCCACCGCCGCTACCCATTCGCTCAACAGCGAAGCCGGCGAACTGAACACCCTGGTCTCGCGCTTCAAGGTCGGGAATGCGACGGCGGCTCGCCGGAGCAACCCGGTGCATGCCGCCCAGGCCCGGATCGAGGCCGAGGTGCGTCCGTCCGCCAGCCGAACGGCCGCCGTCCAGACCTACCGCCCGGCCCCCCAGTCGGTCGGCAACACGGCCCTGAAAGCCGACGAATGGGAAGCGTTCTGAGCATGGCCGTGTTGCAACCCGAAGCCGCAAGCATGGTGGAACTGATCTCGTTCGAGATCGGGGGTCAGGAATACTGTATCGACGTCCGCTCGGTGCGCGAGATCCGCGGCTGGACCGCGACCACGCCCATGCCCCAGACGCCCGACTACATCCTGGGGGTCATCAACCTGCGCGGCGCGGTGATGCCGGTGCTGGACCTGCGGTGCCGTCTGGGACTGGGCAAGACCGAGCCCTCGAGCCGCCACGTCATCGTCGTCATCCAGGACGGGACCAAGATGGCCGGGGTGCTGGTGGACGGGGTGCAGGAGACCTTCCAGGTCGCCGCCTCCCTGCTTCAGGCCCCGCCGGCGATGGACAGCAGCGCCACCGACCAGTTCGTCGACGCCATCATCCCGCTGGAAGGCCGTATGCTGAGCCGCCTCGTCGTCGCCTCGCTGGTGCCCCGGGAACAGGCCGAGGCGGCCTGATCCTCAGCGCGGGCGGAAAGCGCTGGCCTTGACGGGTTCGAGGCGACGCAATTCGGTGGTAAGCGTTACGCGGCCGACAGGCTGAAGCCGGAGCCCCTCCCCGTATGCGTCGCTTTCTGATCTGGTCCGCCCTTGCGGTCGTCATCGGCCTGGCCCTCGCCGGCGGGGGCTACTGGGCCTACTGGAATTTCTACGCCCGGTTCCAGCCCGTCACGATCATCCGCAACCAGGCGGAAATCCAGCGCCTGCTGGACGAGGCCTCGTGGGTGTCGGGCGGGGGCGGTGGCGAGCCGCTGTATATCATCGGTTACCGCGACTCGGCCTCGGCCCAGCGCTTCGAGCGCGAGGAGGCCGAGAAACTGCGCGCCGGGGGCGTAGAGGTCCGCGTGATCGTTTTTGCCCGGCCGGACCGCGAGGGCCAGGTCCAGTCGACCCCGGTCGAGCGGGCCACCGTCGCCGAACTGTGGCTGAGCCGCGACTGGAGCCTTTACCAGCGCTGGACCGCCACGCCGTCGCGCGACTGGACCGCGGCCGGAATCCCGGCGTCCGACGGCAACCTCGCCCGCTCGGCCGTGGTGGACGCCAGCCGTCAGTTCGTCACCCGGCTGAACGCCCTGATGCGCGATGCTGGAGCCCCGACCGGCTATCCGCTGGTCGTCTGGCGCGACCGCGAGGGGTTTCTGAAGGCCTGTGCCTGTGCCGACGCCCGCTCATGGGCCTTTGTCCGCGACGATCTCAACGCGCCCGATTCCGTGGCCCCTGACGGTGTGGAGACGCCGGGTCCCGGCATGGACCCCGGCCTGCCGGTCCCGGGGGACGGTTCGAGCGAAAGCCTGCCCTATCCGATCCTGCCCCCGATCCCCCCGGCCGGTCAGACGATCCCCGGACAGACCGGCGACGAAACCGCGATCCCGGGGACGACACCCCCCCGTCCGGTGACCCCGGTGAGCCCGCCGCAAGCGACGCAGCAGGACGACACGACCTTTTTTTGAGGCACCCGCTTTAGAACAGCCGGCGGCAGACGCCGATCAGCCGTTCGACGTCCTCGTCGGTCTGGTACAGACCGAAGCCGAAGCGGATGACGTCGTCGCGGACATCGGTCACCACATTGGCCTCCAGCAGGCGCGCCCGCCACGCCTGGGCGTCCCGGTGTTTCAGGGCCAGGAACCGGGCGCGGGGCGTATTGTCCCCGGCGATCGGGTTCAGCACCGTCGCCTCGCCCGGGGCCCCGCAGTCGCCGGCGGCCAGGGCCGCAGCGAAGCGCGCCGACAGCCGGTCGGCATGGGCCGAGATGTCGCGCGTGGTCAGCCCCTCTTCGTCAAGCATCCGCCGCACGCCGTTGAACCGGTAGAGCGGCGTCGCATCGAAGGTCGCGCCCCAGAAGCGGCCGGCGTCGGCGCGGTACTGGACCCCGTCCGGCGGGCCCATGAGATTGCCGAACTCGGCGAACCAGCCGGTCACCACGGGGCGCTCGCAGAAGCCGGGCGGGGCGTGCAGCAGGCCGGCCCCCTCGCCGGTCATGGCGTATTTGTAGCCGCCCGAGACATAGAAGATCCGGTCCGCCACGGCCGACAGGTCGGTCGGGGTCGCCATGAAGCCGTGATAGCCGTCGACGATGACCCATGGCCCCTCCGGCCGGGCCAGGGCCGCCAGATCGTCGATGCAGCCGATGGCCTGGCCGGTCTTGAAGAAGACCTGGCTGACGAAGATCACGTCGTGGCCGCCGGCCTTGGCCGCCGCTCCAAAGCGGGCATCAAAGGTCTCGAACGGTTCCAGCGGCACGCGGGTGACGACCGCCTCGCCGCTCTCCTCCCAGCGTTCGGCCTGGCGGCGGAAGGCGTGGAACTCCCCGTCCGTGGTCAGGATGCGGATGGGGCGGGTCTCCCAGCCGGAAAAGATGCGGATCAGGAAGTCGTGGGTGTTGGGGGCGAAGACCACGGTCTCCGGATCGGGCAGCCCCAGTTCGGCGGCGACGTGTCTCTGGGCCTCCGGGATCACGTCGCCGAACACCAGGTCCCATTTGCGGTCGGCGAAATGGTTGGCCTCGACCCAGGCCCGGACCTGGCCGTCGAAGCTGGCGTCGGGCCACAGGTGATGGCTGTGGGCGGCAAAATGCAGCCGCTCGGGGTCGAGGGCCAGGGCGCGCGAGAAGAGCGATTTGTAGGTCATTGACCTTCTTCTCCCAGACCTCGATCGCGCTCAAGCAGCGAGACGCCGCGCGTCGAGCGGTAGCGCCCTAAACCAGCGCACCGTGGCAGTGTTTGAACTTGCGGCCGGAGCCGCAGGGGCAGTCGGCGTTGCGCGGGGTTCGCTCCCAGCCGGCGGGCAGAAGCTCCACCGGCAGACGGGCGCGATCGTCGCCCGTGACCTGGCCCTCAGGGTTCTGGGAGCGCGGGTCGGCCATCTCGTTCACACCGGTGCCGGGGTTGAGGTGGATCTCCTGAAACTCGGGCATGTCCATGGGCGGCGGGGCCTCGAAGCGGAACTCGACCGTCATCAGCCAGCGCGTCACATTGTGGCGCAGCTCGTGCAGCAGGGTCTCGAACAGCGAGAAGGCCTCGGTCTTGTACTCGTTCAGCGGATCACGCTGGCCGTAGCCGCGCAGGCCGATGACGCCGCGCAGATGGTCCAGATGCACCAGATGCTCGCGCCACTGCATGTCGACCATCTGCATCAGGAACTGTTTTTCCAGTCCCCGGGTCTGGGCGGTGCCGATCTGTTCCAGCCGCTCGGCGGCGCGGGCGTCGGAGGCGTCCTGCAGGCGCTGCTCGACCTCCTCGTTCGACACCCCTTCCTCGGCCGCCCAGTCGTGCAGCGGCAGGTCGAGGCCGAGAGTGGACTTCACCTTCTCGTCCAGACCGTCGATGTCCCACTGTTCGGCATAGGCCTTGGGCGGCATGAAGCGATCGACCAGATCGGTCACGACGTCCTTGCGGAACTCGCCGACCAGTTCGGACAGGTCCTCGGAGTCCATGAACTCCTGTCGCTGCTCAAACACGGCCTTGCGCTGGTCGTTCACGACGTCGTCGTATTTCAGCAGGTTCTTGCGGATGTCGTAGTTGCGGGTCTCGACCCGCTTCTGGGCGGTTTCGACCGCGCGGTTGAGCCAGGGGTGGGAGATCGCCTCTCCCTCGGCCACACCGAAGTTGCGCATGATCGCGTCCAGCCGGTCACCGGCGAAGATGCGGAGCAGGTCATCCTCGCAGGACAGGTAGAATTTCGATGTGCCGGGATCGCCCTGACGGCCGGTCCGGCCGCGCAGCTGGTTGTCGATGCGGCGGCTCTCGTGGCGCTCGGTGCCCAGCACGAACAGGCCGCCGGCGGCCAGAGCAATCTTCTTCTGCTCGCCGATGTCGGCCTTCAGGCGAGTCTCCTCGGCCGCGAGCATCTCGGGCGTGACCTCAACGGCGAGGTTTCTCTGATCCAGCCGGTATTTCTCCACCCGCATCTCGAGGTTGCCGCCCAGCTGGATGTCGGTACCGCGGCCGGCCATGTTGGTGGCGATGGTCACCGCGCCCGGCAGGCCGGCGTCGGCGACGATGAAGGCCTCCTGCTCGTGCTGGCGCGCATTCAGGACGGCGTGGGCAATACCCTTGAACTTGGTTTCCCAGACGATGTCGTAAGCGGCGTCGCCGACCTTGGCGGCTTCCTTGTCCTTGCCCGCGAACTCCTTCTTAAGCGTGCGAGAGACCTCGACCTTGTGCTCATAGGTGTCGAGCAGGGCCGAAAGCTGTTCGGACTTCTCGATCGAGACGGTGCCCACCAGGATCGGCTGGCCGCGCTCGCGGCAGTCGGCGATCTGTCTGGCGATCGCAAGATTTTTCTCGCCATAGGTCCGATAGACCTCGTCATCATAATCGATGCGCTTGACCGGACGGTTGGTCGGCACCTCGAGGACATCCATCTTGTAGATGTCGAGGAATTCCTGGGACTCGGTCGCGGCGGTCCCGGTCATGCCGGACAGCTTTTCGTAGAGGCGGAAATAGTTCTGGATCGTCACCGAGGCCAGGGTCTGGTTCTCGGGCATGATCTTGACGTCCTCCTTGGCCTCGATGGCCTGGTGGAGGCCCTCGGACAGGCGGCGACCGGTCATCATCCGACCCGTGAACTCGTCGATCAGGACGATCTCGCCCGCCTTGATGATATAGTCCTTGTCCTTCTGGTACAGGGTGTTGGCGCGCAGGGCCTGGTTCACATGGTGGACAAGGCTGATGTTGGCCGCGTCATAGAGGCCCGTCGTGTCCTCGGCGAAATGGCCGCCGGCCTCGAGCAATTCCTCGACCTTTTCGGATCCCTCCTCGGTCAGCAGGGCCTGACGCTGCTTTTCGTCGAGATCGAAGGTCGTCGGGTCCTTGATCAGTTCCTTGATCAGGCCGTCGCAGATTTTGTACAGGTCCGAGCGGTCCTCGGTCGGGCCCGAGATGATCAGCGGCGTCCGGGCCTCGTCGATCAGGATCGAATCGACCTCGTCGACGATGGCGAAATGGTGCGGGCGCTGCACCATCTCGCGCCGGTCATAGACCAGATTGTCCCTCAGATAGTCGAAGCCGAATTCGTTGTTGGTCCCATAGGTGATGTCGGCGGCATAGGAGGCCTGGCGCTGGCCCGAGGACAGGCCATTGACGATGACGCCGACCTCGAGCCCGAGGAAGCGATAGACCCGGCCCATCCATTCGGCGTCGCGCCGCGCCAGATAGTCGTTGACGGTAATGACATGGACGCCCTTGCCGCTGAGGGCGTTCAGATACACCGGGGCCACAGCGACCAGCGTCTTGCCCTCGCCGGTGCGCATCTCGGCGATGCCGCCCTCGTGCAGGATCATGCCGCCGGTCAGCTGGACGTCGTACTGGCGCTGGCCCAACACCCGCTTGGAAGCCTCGCGCGCCACGGCGAAGGCCTCGTCCATGACCTTGTCGAGCGACTCACCGCCCGCGACACGGTCCTTGAAGGCCTGGGTCATCATTCGCAGCTCGTCGTCGGACAGGGCGGCGAAGCGGGCTTCCAGGGCATTGATCTTCTGGACCCGGCTCGCGAAGTCCTTGACCTTGCGGTCGTTGGAAGAGCCGAAGAGTTTCTTGGCAAAGCCGAGCATGGGCGATCCGGAAGCGGTGAGCGGTCTAGGGCTCTGGAATTGCCCGTGAGGGGCGGCGATGGGACGCCGCGAGAGAGGCTGCCGCGTAAGGCGGCGAACCCGCCTCACAGACGATCGAAAACCCCTCGACTTGGGCGCAGGCGGGACTTAAGCACCGCCCATACCCCTGTCAACGCGAGGGGCTTTGCGGCCCGGCGTTCGGACCCCCTCAAATTGGACGGAGCGTCCGATGCGACATTCGCGCAACCCCCTGATTTGCCTGAGCCTCGTCGCTGTCCTGATGCTGGCCGCGTGCGGACGCGGCAGCGGCGACGATCGCGCGCCGCAACCGGGCGACCGGGCGGTCGCCAAGGTGCAGGACCAGACCCTCTGGGCCTCCGACGTCAAGCGCGAGGCGGTGGCGCAAGGCCTGGTCGGGGAAGGCGAGCCGCTGGACGTCACCAGCGATCTGTTCCGTCGAGTGCTGGACGAGGTCATCGATCAGAAGCTGCTGGCCCGCGAAGCGGAGCGGCGCGGTCTGGACAACTCGGCGCTGGCCCAGCGCCGGCTTGAGGCCACGCGCGAGCGAATTCTCGGCGACATGCTGGTCGAAAATGTGGTCAACGGCGCGATCTCGGACCAAGCCGTCCAGACCCTGTATCAGGAACAGCTGAGGCTGGCCCGAACGTCAGAAGAGATCCGCGTCCGGCTGATCCTGTCGCGGACGAAGGCAGAGGCCGATGCCGTCATTGGCATGCTGGGACAGGGTGCCGGCTTTGAGGCCGTGGCCCAGGAACGGTCCATCGATGAAGCGACCCGCTTCTCCGGCGGCGATCTCGGCTATTCCACCGCCGACGTCATGCCCCAGGCCTATGCCAATGCACTGCGCAACGCGGCCGCCGGTTCGACCGTCGGCCCGTTCCAGAGCGAGGGCGGCTTCGCCGTTCTGCGGGTGGAGGACCGGCGTCGCGAGAGCCCGCCGACCCTCGATCAGGCCCGCCCACAGATCGTCCGCTACCTGACCTATGAAGGCGTGCGGCAGCTGCTGGAGGAACTGCGCGGCAAGGCCAGGGTCGACGTGCTGCTGGCCCCCGAGAGCGGCGCGCCGCAGGAGCCCGCCTCGGCCGCCCCCCCCGCCCCGCCGGTCCCGACCCCCGCTGCCGCTTCGAAGGCCGCGCCGTGAGCAACGGGACAAGGAAGCCCGGCTCGCCCGGAAAGGCCCTTGAGCAGGCCTTCGAGAAGGCCCTGGACCCGCTGACCGCCGCCCTTAAGCGGGCGACCCAGACGTCGGCCGCGACGTCGGCACCGGCCGCCCCTGGTAAACCCGGTCTAAAGGTCTCCCCCCTGGCTGTGCCCTTCCCGACCATCCCCCCGATCGGTGGGGTCGAGATAACCACGGCGCGCGCAGGATTCTACAAACACGAACGCGACGACCTGACGGTATTCCGCTTCGCCCGCGGCACGACCTGCGCGGGCGTCTTCACCCGCCACAAGGTCGGATCGGCGCCGGTGGACTGGTGCCGCCGCCATCTGGATGCGCCAGGCGGGGGCGAGGACATGCGGGCCCTGGTCGTCAACGCCGGCTGCGCCAATGCCTTCACGGGCAAGGCGGGGGCCGATGCGGCCCGCCGGACCGCCTCCGAGGTCGCAAAGCGTTTCGGCTGTCGCCAGCGCGACGTCATGCTGGCCTCAACCGGGGTGATCGGCGTGCTGCTGGACGACCGCAAGATCGTGGCCCGGCTGGGCGAGGTGGAGGTCAGACTGGACGCCGACGTCCCCCCTACCGAGCAGTGGGCCGCTGCGGGTCTGGGCATCATGACCACCGACACCTTTCCCAAGGGGGCCTATGCCGAGGCCCGGATCGACGGGGTAAGGGTCCGGATCGCCGGCATCGCCAAGGGGTCCGGCATGATCGCACCAGACATGGCCACCATGCTGGGCTTCATCGTGACCGATGCCGCGATCGCGCCGGCGGTGTTGCGGGCCCTGCTGGGCCTGCACGTCCGGACCACCTTCAACTCGGTGACGGTCGACGGTGACACCTCGACCAATGACACCTGTCTGCTGTTCGCCACGGGAGCTTCGGGCGCGCCGCGCATCGGCCGGGTCGGCGACCGCAGGCTGAAGGACTTCTCCGCCGCCCTCGACAGGGTCATGCTGGACCTGGCGCACCAGCTGGTGCGCGACGGCGAGGGGGCCACCAAGTTCGTACGGGTGACGGTGGACGGAGCCGCCAGCCCCGCCTCGGCGCGCAAGCTGGCGAAATCCATCGCCGACAGCCCCCTGGTCAAGACCGCCATAGCCGGCGAGGACGCCAACTGGGGCCGGGTCGTCATGGCCGTCGGCAAGACCGAGGAGCCGGTCGACCGCGACCATCTCGCCATCCGCTTCGGCCCCCATGTCGCCGCCGTCGACGGGGCCGTCTCGCCCACCTACGACGAGGCGAAGATGAGCGCCTATATGAAGAATGCCGAGATCGACATCACCGTTGACGTCGGCTCCGGCCGGGCCTCGGCGACGGTCTGGACCTGCGACCTGACCAAAGGCTACATCGAGATCAACGGCGACTACCGGTCTTAACATCCAGCTCCGTCATCCCCGGACTTGACCCGGTGACCGGACGTTCAGGGCACGGTTTGCAAGGAGCAGGGATGACACCGTGCGCCGCCCGCCAATCAGCCTCCCAAAGGCAGGCTGCCTGCAGACAGGGATAACGGCGTGCAGGAAAGCCGTCACGACGCCCGGATCGGGGTCGTTCTGGGGTCGGGGCCGTTGGTGACGACGCGGTCGCGATCGCCGAGGTCCTTGACCACCTTGACGTCCGAAAGGCCCGCCGCCTCGAACAGGGCCTTGACCGTACCGCCCTGGTCCCAGCCGATCTCGACCGCGAAGATCCCGCCCGGTTTCAGGACGCGGGCGATCTCGGGGGCGAGGTCACGATAGGCCTGCAGGCCGTCGGGACCGCCGTCCAGCGCCAGCAGCGGGTCATGGTCTCGCACCTCGGGGTCGAGGCCGGGGATGTCGTCCGACGGGATATAGGGCGGGTTGGAGACCACCAGATCGAAACTGTGGTCGCCGAAGCCGGCCGCCCATTCGGTCCTCAGGAAGGTGGCGCGGCCACCGAGGTCGAGGTTGGCGGCGTTCTCGCGCGCCACGGCCAGGGCCTCGGACGAGATGTCGGTGCCGACGCCGTGCGCCCCGGGCCGTTCCGACAGCACCGCCAGCAGGATGGCGCCCGACCCGGTGCCCAGATCGATCAGGTTGAACCCCTGCGCCGGCTCGAAGGCCAGAAGCACGACATCCAGGATGGTCTCGGTGTCCGGGCGCGGGCTGAGCACGTCCGGCGTGACGTTCAGCATGATCTTCCAGAAGCCCTTGCGGCCGAGGATTCGCGAGACCGGCTCGCGCCGCAGCCGACGGTCGACATAGGCGGCCAGGGTCGCGGACTGGTCGTCCGTCACCGCACGATGCGGGTCCGTCAGGATGTCGAGGCGGCTGGCCCCGGTGGCGGCCTCCAGCAGCAGGCGGGCATCAATGGCAGGGCTGTCGATGTGGGCGGCCTTAAGCTGTCCCTGCGCGGCCTTCCAGGCGGAGACAAGGGTGGGGGCGTCGGTCATTCAGATCAGCTCCACGCGGTCGCCGACGGCCAGGGCGCCGCCGGTCTCGACCGAAAGATAGAGGCCGCACCAGCGGTGGCCGTAGAGATCGTGCAGGGCAGAAACCACGTCGATGTCGGCGGTTCCCGTCGCCGGGTCCACATGGGTGGCGACGCAGCGGACGATGGGCTTGACCACGCCCAGACCGGCGGTGCCCAGCCTCATATGGCGGCCGGACCAGTCGTTCTCGACCCAGGCGGGCCAGCCCTCGACCCAGACATTGGCGCGGAACCGCAGCGGATCGACGCGAACGCCGAGGCGGGTTTCCAGATCGCGGACGCTGGTTAGGTTCAGCACCGAAACGGCACCGGCCGGGTCGTCCATGAAGCTGTGGCCGGCCCCGTCCAGCAGCCGCAGGCGGGCCTTGGCCGCCTCGCCCAGAAACGCGGTCAGCCAGGCCTCCAGACGGCGTTCGTCGCCGGGGTCGCCGAGCCGGACGGTCAGGTCGGGCGCACCGGGAGCGGTGAGATGCAGCGTGTCCTTGGCCGCGTCCCAGCGGGTGCGGACGCGGGCGATCTCCGGCAGCCGGGCCAGGACCGTAAAGCGCATCTTTGATATATGGCCGGGGGCGGCGGGATCGAAGCCCGACGCGCCGATCTCGACGGCGCGGAGACGGTCGCCGGGGAAGGCCTGGCCAGCCGTCAGGGTCGCGCACTCCAGCGGCTCGGGCGTGAAACCCTTGACCGGGTGCCGGTACAGGGCGGCGACGGAGGCGACAGGGGTCTCGGGCACGCCGGGTCAGTGCCCCAGCCGCGCTTTTCAGGCAAGGTCACGCCGGGGCGGAACGTGAGCGGCGCATCGACCGTTCAACCGCCGATGACCCCTTTCTCTTCCACCGGACCCGGGCCGGCTCCACGCCGGGGCGGACTGTCCGGGGCCCGAGCCTTTGTCGGGGCGGCGTTGGGCGGCTTGGCTGCAGGCGCGGGGGCCGCCCACCTGATCTATACCCAGGGACACAAATTTGGGCTGGAAATGCGGCCCGCCCGGCCCGAACCGGCCGCGCCGCGCCCGCCGGTGCCCGAGGACTTTGAGGCGCGCGAGCCCGGCCGGGGACGGCTGGCAAAGCATCCGTACCAGATTCCGCGCAAGGGCTGGACCGACATTGCCTGGCGCGTCGGGGCGTCTTATTTCGGCAACCGGGTCGGCTTCGTCTCGGGCGGGGTGACCTTCTTTGTCCTGCTGTCGCTGTTCCCGGCGCTGGGAGCCTTCGTGACCATCTATGGCCTGTTCGCCGACCCGACCGACGCGGCATCGCGCGTGGCCTTCCTGTATTCGGTCCTGCCGGCCAGTGTGGCCCAGTTCATCGGGGCCGAGATGCAGCGGCTGGCGACGGGATCGACGGGGCAGCTGACCTTCACCCTGGTCTGGACCCTGGCCCTGTCACTGTGGACCGCCAACAACGGGGTCAAGACGCTGTTTTACGGCCTGAACGTCGCCTACCACGAGGTCGAGCGGCGCAACCTGGTCCGTTACAACCTGTTGGGTTTCGCCTTCACCCTGACCGGTCTGGCGGGCGTGCTCACGAGCGCGGCCCTGGTGGTCGGCGTACCCGTGGTGCTGGGGACCGTCGGCCTGGCCGAGGAATGGCAGCGGCTGGAGCCGCTGCGGTGGCCGCTGCTGTTCGTCGGCTATATCGGCGCGCTGACGGTGATCTACCGTTTTGGGCCTTGCCGGGCCCGGGCGCGGTGGCGCTGGCTGACGCCGGGAGCGATCTTCGCGGCGACACTGAGCGTGTCGGTCTCCTTCCTGTTCAGCTGGTATCTGAGCCATTTCGTGCGGCTGGATTCCTACGGCCCGCTGGCCACGGCGATGGGCTTTCTGTTGTGGACCTGGCTGTCGGTACAGGTGATTCTTATGGGGGCCGCGCTGAACGCCGGGATCGAGCATCAGACGGCCATGGACACGACCACCGGACCGCCCGAGGCCCTGGGCACACGGGGCGCAGCGGTGGCCGACAGCGTGGGACTTAGGCGCGGCAGCCCGTCAGCCCTGACCATTACCCTGAAACATGCCGAGGCCCTGGTTGACCGTCTGGGGCGCAGACGGAGAGAAAACCGGCCCGGTGCGTGACCCGCTCGCATAAGCCGGCCGGCGCGCCTATCTTGCCCGCATGAGCAACAACTTTCGTCCGACGACCCTGGAACGCGCCTATGAACTGGCCCGCAGCGGCCAATGCCGGACCGTCAGCGAGATCAAGGCGCGCCTGCAACAGGAAGGCCATGAGCGGGTGCAGGACAGGCTCTACGGGGGTTCCCTGACCTCGGCGCTGCGCAAGCTGTGCGTGGCCCACTATATCGCGCCCGAAGGCGAGGACGAAGCGCCCGCCCCGGTCGCGGAAGACGACGAGGACTGAGCGGTCGGCGCGGTGGTTCCCGGGTCGAATCACCTGCGACATAAGGGGCGCCTTGTCCACGGCGCGTTTTCAGTGCATACGGGGCTCGTCGATCTCTCTGCGTAACGCCCCTCTCTCTTTGCGAACGCACCGAGTTTCTGGCCGATCCCATTCAGACCCGACAGGCTTCAGGCGCTCTTGCCTGAGGCGAACTGCTAACGGAGGTCCTTAAAATGGCTACCGGCACTGTCAAATGGTACAATTCCACCAAAGGCTACGGCTTCATCGAGCCCTCGGACGGCGGCAAGGACGTGTTCGTGCACGTCTCGGCCGTTGAAGGCGCAGGCATGAACGGCCTGAACGAAGGCCAGAAGGTCTCGTACGAAGTCGAACGCGACCGTCGCACCGGCAAGGAATCTGCCGGCCAGCTGAAGGCCGCCGAATAGTCCTTCACGGATTTTTCGAGTGACTGACGGGGTCGGGGCGAAAGCCCCGGCCCTGTTTTCGTTGAAGCGACATAGCGTCCGCTTGCCGCCGGCCCTGACCCCGCGTATTCGACGCGGCGATGTTCGGCCTCGCCAATCCCCAGCGCTTCATGAGCTTCACCGGCCCGCTGACGCCCGTGCTTTGGGTCATTGCGGCCGTGTTGCTGGCGATCGGGACCTGGTTCAGCTTTGTCGCGCCGGGCGACTATCAGCAGGGAGACACGGTGCGGATCATGTTCGTGCATGTGCCCGCCTCGACCCTGGGATTGGGGGCCTACGCGGCGCTGGGCGTGTCCAGCTTTTTTGCCCTCGTGTTCCGCCACCCCCTCGCCGATGCCGCTGCCCGGGCGGCGGCCCTGCCGGGTGCGGCCTTCACAGCCCTGGCCCTGATCACCGGTGCCTTGTGGGGCCAGCCGATGTGGGGCACCTGGTGGGTATGGGACGCGCGGCTAACCAGTGTGCTGGTGCTTTTCCTGTTCTATCTCGGCTACATGGCGCTGAGGTCGTCGATCGACGACGAGGCCAGGGCGACGCGCGCTGCAGCCGTGCTGGGTCTGGTCGGGCTGATCAACCTGCCGATCGTGAAATTCTCCGTGGACTGGTGGAATACCCTGCACCAGCCGGCGTCGCTGCTGCGGGCCGGGGGAACCAGTCTGGATCCCGTCTTTCTGCTGCCTCTGCTGCTCATGATGGCCGCCTACACGGCCCTGTTCCTGGCGGTCTGGCTGTCGTCGATACGAACCGAGATCGTGCGCCGCCGGGTGCAGACAATCCGCGCCCGAATGGCCCTCGACGCCTGATGCCCGATCTGGACATGAGCCCCTATGCCGCCTTCGTCTGGCCCGCCTGGGGAATCAGCGCCTTGGTGCTGGGCGCGGTTGTGGCCCGCGCGGTCGCGGCCTCACGCAAATGGAAGGCCGAGCTGAAGCGGCTGGAAGAGGACGGGGCATGAGCCGCTGGCTGACCGTCATCCCCCTGGTCGTGCTGGTGGCGCTGGCGGCGCTGTTCATCGGCTGGTCCCTGAACCGCGAACCCTTGTTCAAGCCGGATGCCCTGGTGGGCCAGACGCTGCCCGAGACCGTACTGCCAATCCTCGAGGGCGGCGTGGCCGGACCGCAGAATGTGGATCTGCGGACCGCCGGGGTAGGCCGACCGATGATCGTCAACCTGTTCGCAAGCTGGTGCGCGCCGTGCCGGATCGAACATCCCCAACTGCTGGCGCTGAAAGCGCAGGGGATCGCCGTGGTCGGCGTGGCCTACAAGGACGAACCCGAGGCCACCCAGGCGTTTCTGGACGAACTGGGTGACCCCTTCACCATGGTTCTGGTCGACCGCGAGGGCCGGGCAGGGCTGGACCTTGGCGTCTCGGGCGTGCCCGAGAGCTTCGCGGTCGACGCCATGGGCCGGATCGTGGCCAAGTCGTCGGGACCGTTGCTGACCGATGCCGATCTCGAGCGGCTGACGTCGGCCCTCGTCGCACCCGCCCGGCCCCTGCCGACGGCAAGGACGCTCCAGGATCTGGAAGCCCAACGCGCTCGTTAACCCTTTTTCGACGGGATTCATTAACCCTGTCGGCATGAGCACGATCCCGCCCAACATCCCGCAGAGCCTGCCGGTCAATCCGCCCGCAGTGCAGCCCGCTCATGTGAAGGCGGCGCAGGCGGCCTTCTTCCGTGCGGCCCTCAGCGAAGTCCAGGCGGCCCCGGCACGACCGCAGGTCGCAGCACCGCAGTCGAAAGAGCCGGAGAGCCCCCGCCTCCCCCGGCCGGGGCAATTGCTGGATATCCGGGTATAGCGACCGACGTCAGGCCGCAGGTTCGGCGAGCTTGTCCTTTTTCGGCTTGGCCTTGCGGAGCTTCTTGGGCGGTTTGGCGGCCTTTCCGGCGGCCTTCTCGAGCTTGCGGGCATCCTTGGCGGCTTTTTTCTGGGCCTTGGCCTCGGCCTTTTCCTCAACGGGGGCGGCGTCGGCGGCGGCCGAGAGATCGGCCAGCATCTCAAGGAAGCCGTCGCGCTTGGCCTTGGGCAGCAGGCCCATGATCCGCTTGTCGGCGGCCTCGACCCGGGGCCGGGCCGATTCCAGCAGGGCCTGGCCCTCGGCCGACAGCCGCACCGCCTTGGCGCGGGCGTCGAGAGCCGAGCGCTCGCGCGACAGCAGGCCCTTGGTCGTCATACGGGCGACCAGGTCGGCCAGGGTCGAGCGGTCGATCCCGGTGGCGCGGACCAGATCCGTCTGGGTCAGTCCCTCCTTGACCGAGACCGCCTCCATCACCGCGAACTGGCGCTGGGTCGGCCCGCCCGCACCCGCCTCCTCGGCATAGATGTCGAGCGCCAGTTGCAGCGCCCGGTGCATGAGGTGGCTGGGAGAATCGGCGAGCGTGCCGGAACGCCTCGCCTGTTTGCCGGACCTGACCATGCCGCTGTCTCCCTCTGCCGTATGCGGAGGGTTATCAGTCACGTTTTACGGTTTGACGACAGAATCCTTTGGCCGGTGCGCGGGGCGCCGACGCCGGACTCGCGGAGTCTGGCTGCTTGAACGCGGGATTCCTGACCGCCGGCGCGGCTCAGGGCGCGGTGTCGGGGCGGGCAGGGGCCAGGGGATCGACCGGGGCGTCGGATGTCAGGCTCTTCATGATCAGGGGTGCCTGGGACAGACCGAAGACGATCGAGGCGATCCACAGGACGCCGCGGAAACTGACCCAGACGTCGGCCGGGTCGATCTCGACATAGCCCAGCCGGGTCGTGGCCCAGCCGACGAGCGCTTCGGACCGGATCAGTTCATTGGTCAGGGCAACCGCTGCGAAATACAGGCCGTAACGCAAGGTCAGGATGCGCCAGGCACGGTCGTTGATCGGCAGGACCGTGCCCAGCAACGCCTTGAGCGGCTGTTTGCCCAGATACAGACCACCCAGCAGGGCCAGGGCCAGCGAGCCGTTCAGCACGGTGACCTTGAGCTTGACGAACAGATCATCGTTGAAGATCAGGGTCAGAACCCCGAACACCAGGGCGAAGCCCCCGACCAGCAGCGGCATCAGGGCCAGGCGTTTCTCCACCCAAAGACCGACGACCACTGCGACGACCGAACCGGCGACCAGCCCCCAAGTGGCGTGGATCAGGGCCTGATCGCCCGGTTCGCCGCGCAGGCGGAAGAACAGGAAGGTCGCGGCAAAGGCGGCCAGGGCCCCGAAATCGACGACCTGGCGGATCCAGGTCGGCGGCGTGTGGGGGGCGGCACCGGGAGCGTCAGTCATGATCTAGTCCTCAAGCCCCGCCAGCGAGCGCGAAAACGCCCGGGCGTCGAAGGGTTGCAGGTCGTCGATGCCCTCGCCCACGCCGATCAGCTTGATCGGCGCGTCCGAGGCCTGGGCCACCGGAACCAGAACCCCGCCGCGCGCGGTGCCGTCCAGCTTGGTCATGACGAGGCCGGAGACAAAGGCGGTGCGGCCAAAGATCTGTTCCTGGGCCAGGGCATTCCGGCCCACGGTGGCGTCGAGCACCAGCAGGGTCTCGTGCGGGGCGTCCGGATCGATCTTCTTTAGCACCCGCACGATCTTCAGCAGTTCGTCCATCAGGGCCGACTTGTTCTGCAGCCGGCCAGCGGTGTCGATCAGGACCACGTCATAGTTCTCGGCGCGGGCTTTCGTATAGGCGTCGAAGGCGAGGCCGGCAGGATCGGCCCCGTCGCGGCGGCTCTCGAAATCCGCCCCGGCGCGTTCGGCCCAGACCTTCAGCTGTTCGCGGGCGGCGGCGCGGAAGGTGTCGCAGGCGACGATCATGACCCGGGCCCCCTTTCCGGTCAGGTCGGCGGCGATCTTGCCCAGCGTCGTGGTCTTGCCCGAGCCGTTGACGCCGACGAACAGGACCACATAAGGCTTGATACCGCCCGCCACGCCGTCGGGACCCAGCGGGTCGAAGGTCGCCTGACGCGGCAGCAGTTCGGCGGCGACGGCCTCGGCCAAGGCCTCGCGGACTTCGCGTTCGTCCGAGACCTTGCCGAAGCGCAACTCACGGAAGCGGGCGACGATGCGGTCGGTGGCGGCAGGGCCGAGATCGCTTTCCAGAAGATGTTCTTCCAGCCCCTCGAGGGCCGCCTCGCTGAGCGGCTCCTTCACGAAGGCACCGACCACCGTCTCGGTCATCTGTTGGGACGAGCGGGCCAGTCCCGCGCTGAGGCGCTGGAACCAGCCTCTTTTTGGCGTATCGGTCATAACGCCCGATTAGCGGACACGGGCGGGCGCGTCACGCGAACCTCAAAAATACTCCGCTCATCCCGGCGAAAGCGGGATCAAGTCCTTTGGGTGCCCGGACAGATCGCGTTGCCTCGAATGGCGATCCTCGCCACTTTGCCTTACGAAAGCACTGGATCCCGGCTTTCGCCGGGATGAGCGGACGTTTTGATGCCCACGACCCACGCCTTCCATTCGCCCCGCACCCACGGCTTTGTCCGGGTCGCCGCCGCGACGCCGGTGGTCCATATCGCCGACCCGAAGGCCAATGCCGAAGCGCACGCGGCGCTGATCCGGCAGGCGGGCGCTCAGGGCGTGGACCTGGTCGTGTTCCCGGAACTGTCGCTGAGCGCCTACGCCATTGATGATCTGCATATGCAGGCCGCGCTGCTGGATGAGGTCGAGCGCCAGATCGGGGGGCTGGCGACGGTCGCGGGCGAGGCGGGGCTGGTGGCCGTTGTGGGCGCACCGATCCGCCACGGCGACCGGCTGCTGAACTGTGCCGTGGTGCTGGCCGGCGGCGAGATCGTGGGGGCGGTGCCCAAGACCTATCTGCCGAACTATCGCGAATACTACGAGAAACGCTGGTTCGCGTCCGGCGACGACATCGGAGCCGAGACGATCCGGATCGACCGGCGCGACAGCTGGATCGGGACGCGGCTGCTGTTCGAGGCGGACGACCGGCCGGGGTTCGTCGTCGGCATCGAGATCTGCGAGGATTTCTGGGCTCCGGTTCCGCCCTCGACGCGCCAGGCGCTGGCGGGGGCGCGGATCCTGCTGAACCTGTCGGCCTCTAACATCGTCATCGGCAAGGCCGAGGAGCGGGCCATGTTGTGCGCCAGCCAGTCGGCCCGGGCCATGGCGGCCTATGTTTTCACGGCCTCGGGCTGGGGCGAGAGCACCACGGACCTGGCCTGGGACGGCCAGGCGACGGTCCACGAACTGGGGGCCAGACTGGCCTCCGGCCAGCGGTTCGCGCTGGAAAGCCATCTGACGCTCGCGGACGTCGACGTCGAGCGGATCGGACAGGACCGGTTGAGGAACGGCACCTTTCATGACTGCGCCCGGCGCGAGCTGGACGAGGAGGGCTATATCCGGCTGGGGTTCCGCACGCGGGAGACGGGGACGGAGGGGCCCTTGCTGCGCCCGCTGGACCGCTTCCCGTTCGTGCCGGACGACCCTGCGAGGCTGGATCAGGACTGTTTCGAGGCCTTCAATATCCAGGTTCAGGGGCTGATGCGGCGGATGACGGCGACCGGGGCCGAGCGGCTGGTGATCGGCGTGTCGGGCGGGCTGGATTCGACCCAGGCCCTGCTGGTCGGGTGCCGCGCGTTCGACCGGCTGAACCTGCCACGGACTAACATTCTCGGCTTCACGATGCCGGGCTTCGCGACATCGGCCGGGACGAAATCCAACGCCTGGGCCCTGATGACCGCGCTGGGTGTGTCCGGCGAGGAGATCGACATCCGGCCCGCAGCGGAGCGGATGCTGGCCGACATCAAACACCCGTATGCGGACGGACAGCCGGTTCACGACATCACGTTCGAGAACGTCCAGGCGGGGTTGAGGACCGACTATCTGTTCCGGCTGGCCAACCAGAACCGGGCCTTTGTGCTGGGGACCGGCGACCTGTCGGAGCTGGCACTGGGCTGGTCCACCTATGGTGTCGGCGACCACATGAGCCACTACAACGTCAATGGCGGGGTGGCCAAGACCCTGATCCGGCACCTGATCCGGTGGGTCGCCGACAGGGAACACGAGGGCGGGGCTGCGCAGGTCCTGCACGCCATTCTGGACACGGAGATTTCGCCCGAACTGGTTCCGGCCGGCGCGGACGGAAAGATCCAGTCGACCGAAGCGACCGTCGGGCCCTATGCGCTGAACGACTTCTTCCTGTTTCACGTCAACCGCTTCGGCATGAGCCCGTCCAAGGTCGCCTTTCTGGCCCATCAGGCCTGGGGCGACGCATCGACGGGCGAGTGGCCGGCGCACCATCCACAGGGCGACCGGGTCGAGTACGAGCTGGCGACGATCAAGGGCTGGTTGCGGAAATTCCTGATCCGCTTCTTCCAGACCAGCCAGTTCAAGCGTTCGGCCCTGCCCAACGGGCCCAAGGTGGTGACCGGTGGTTCGCTGTCGCCGCGCGGCGACTGGCGTGCGCCGTCGGACGGCAATGCCCGGGTGTGGCTGGACGAGTTGGACGCCAACGTGCCGGACTGACACGTCACCTCTCCATTCGCACAGGCGAATGGGGAGGACAGTCGACCGGAGGGGGCCAGGAGGGGGTGACGCGATTTCGACGGTAAAGGTTCTTGGCCTTCGACACCGTCTCGCCCCCGCCTGATCGCTGCGCGATCTGTCCTCTCCGTCGCCCTTCGGCGAAGGGGAGGTGACGCGAGGGCGCTGAAGACAGGGTTTGTCCGGAAAGCCTAGGGCACGTCGCGCAGGAATTCGAAGATCGCGGCTTTGGATTCGGGCTCATCCAGCATGGGGGCGTGGCCGACGCCGGGGATTTCGGCGTAGCGCATGTCCGGGGCGGTCTTCTGCATCCGGGCGACGATGTCCGCCCCCAGAAGGTCGGAGTTGGCCCCCCGGATCAGGAGCGTCGGGCGCTTGCGAGCCAGTTTGCGGAAATACGGCCACAGGTTCGGGACCAGCGCCTTGGGCCCGGCCGCACGGATGGGCACGGCGATGTCGGGGTCATAGTCGAGGACGGGCGAGCCCTCGGTGCCGTCGCGGAACGTGCGTCGGGCAAAAGCGTCCCAGTCGGCATCGGTATAGTGGGGCAGGGCGACGGCGTTGATCCGTTTGACATAGGCGGCCGCAGCGGCCCACGTCGGGGTCTCGACCGGCTGGCCGGAGTATGCGGCGATGCGGGCAAGGCCCTCAGGCGAGACCGCCGGACCGATGTCGTTGAGGATGGCGGCGGCGACAACGCCGCTCTTCAGCGCCGTGATCGCCATGGTGATCAGCCCGCCCATCGAAGTGCCGAGGAACACGGCCCGCTCGATCCCGGCCTGTTCAAGCAGACCCAGCACATCCTTCCCATAGACCAGCGGCTGATAGGTCATGGGGTCGGTGGCCCGGTCGGACCGGCCGCGGCCGCGCACGTCCAGCGCCAGCACCCGCCGGCCACCACGTGCGATCAGGGGCGCGATGGTGTCGAAATCCGCCGCGTTGCGGGTCAGGCCGTGGATGGCGATGACGGGCAGTTTCGCCTGACCCTCCGCACCCGGATAATCCCGCGCGAACAGGCTGAGGCCGTCCGCTGTGGTCCAGCGGCGCCCGGAGAACAGGTTCAGGTCGGCCATATGGAGATCTCCCGGGCAACGACGCCCCCGCGTCGGTACCAGACTATTTCAACATCGGACGAATTGCGATCAGCCGCCGAGCAGATCGCGCACGAAATGATCCAGATTGCCGCCGTCGAACAGAAAGCTGGGCAGGCCGGCCCGGCGCGCGGCCTCGAGGTCCGAGGCGCGATCGCCGATCAGGAACGACCGGGCCGGGTCGATGTCATGGTCGGCGATGGCGCGCAGGATCATGCCGGGGTTGGGCTTGCGGTCGGGATGGTCGGGGTGACGCCATTTCGGATCCTCGGCCTCGTCGTGGAAGGGACAGGCATAGACCGCGCCGATGCGCGCCCCCTTCGCCGCCAGCCGGCGCACCAGCAGGGCGTTGAAGGCGTGCATCTGGTCCTCGCTGAACAAACCCCGCGCCACCCCGGACTGGTTGGTCACGATCACGGCCAGATAGCCCAGACCGTTGAGCCGTCGCACGGCATCGGCAGCGCCCGGGATCAGCACCAGATGCTCTTCCAGATGCGGATAGCCGCTGTCGGTGATCAGCACGCCGTCGCGATCCAGGAAGACGGCGGGCACGGTCGGGGACGCGTTCAAGGCAGGCAACTCCGCAGGCTGACGGGGGTCTGGATAGAAGCGCCCGTTGCAAGGCGCAACGCGAAGTGACTCGGTCGTGTTTGGCGTTCTGGCGACGCCCGGGGTAGAGGGCGGCCCTGCCTTCGACCGGCCGCGCCTTCGCGTATGTCCGCAGCGTGCCGCCCCGTTCCGAGAAAGGTCTCCCGGCATGAGCATCGCCTTCATCGACCTGCAGGCCCAGCGCCGCCGTCTGGGCGGCAGGATCGAGGCCGCCCTGATGGCCGCCGTCGAGAGCGGGGCCTATGTCATGGGCCCGCCGGTGCGCGAGTTCGAGACGGCGCTGGCCGCCTTCGGCCAGGCGAAACACGCGCTGGGCTGCGCCAATGGCACCGAGGCCCTGGTCCTGCCGCTGATGGCCTGGGGGATCCGTCCGGGCGACGCAGTGTTCGTACCCAGCTTCACCTTCTGCGCCACAGCCGAGGTGGTTCCGTGGCTGGGGGCCACGCCGGTGTTCGTCGATATCGACGCCGGGACCTACAATATGGATCCCGGCCATCTGGAGGCGGCCATCGAGGCGACCATCGCGGAAGGCCGGCTGAAGCCGAAGGTGGTGATTGCTGTCGACCTGTTCGGCCAGCCGGCGGATTATCCGGCGATCAAGGCGATCTGCGACAAACATGGCCTGAAGCTGATTGCTGATTCGGCCCAGGGGTTTGGCTGCACCATCAACGGCATCCATCCGCTGAACTGGGCGGATGTAACGACCACCAGCTTCTTTCCGGCCAAGCCACTGGGTTGCTATGGCGACGGCGGGGCGGTGCTGACCGACGACGACGATCTGGCCCAGGAGATGGACAGCTACCGGGTGCACGGTAAGGCGGTGGCCAAGGATCTGGTCGGGCGCACGTTCGAGCACGAGACCAAATATCTGAACATGCGGGTGGGGATGAACTCGCGGCTGGACACCGTCCAGGCCGCCGTCCTGATCGAGAAGCTGAAGGTCTTTCCCGATGAGATCGTCTGGCGCAACCGGATCGCGGCCCGGTACAACGAGATGCTGGTGCCGCATGTGACAGCCGTGCCCCTGGTGCCGGCCGGCAACGTCTCGAACTGGGCGCAGTACACCATTGAGCATCCGGACCGGGACGGTCTGGCGGCGCATCTGAAGGATCAGGGCGTGCCCTCGGCGGTCTATTATCCGATCCCCTGCCATCTGCAGCCAGCCTATGATCACCATCCGCGCGGACCGCAGGGACTGCCGGTGACCGAGGCCAAGATGGGCGTGGTGATCAGCCTGCCGATGCATTCGGATCTGGACGAGGCGACCCAGGACCGGATCGTGGCCGCCGTCGCCAGCTACAGGGGTTGAACACCATGCCGAACTCTCCTGCCCCGCTCAAGGTCGGCGTCGCCGGCGTCGGGGTCATGGGCCGCAACCACGCGCGTGTCCTCAGCGACATCCGCGATTTCGACCTGACCCATATCTTCGACATGGATGCGGTGACGGCCGAGGGTGTGGCCGAGGTCTACGGCGCGACGGCGGTCACCACGGCCGAGGCGTTCGTCGCCGCCGGTCTCGACGCCGCAGTGGTCTCGACCCCCAATCGGACCCATGCCGACCTGACCGTCGCCCTGCTGGAAAAGGGCGTCCATGTGCTGGTCGAAAAACCGATCGCCGCCAGCGTCGCCGACGCGCGGCGGATGATCGCTGCGGCGAAGGCGAGCAACCGCGTCCTGATGGTCGGCCAAGTCGAGCGGTTCAATCCGGCGGTCGAGGCGGTCAAGCGCGCCATCGCCGACGAGAAGGTCATCTCGATCCAGATCACCCGGGTCGGCCCTTTTCCGCCCCGCATGGGCGAGGTGGGTGTGGTCATCGACCTGGCGGTGCACGACATCGACATCATCCGCCATCTGACGGGCTCCGAGGTCGCCGAGGTCCAGCCGCAACTGGCCCGCACCCGCGCCGAGCGCGAGGATACGGCCTTGCTGCAGTTCCGCATGGAAAACGGCGTGATCGCCCACATCACCACCAACTGGGTCACCCCCTACAAGGTCCGCACCCTGCAGGTCGCCACCCAGGGCAAGTTCGTCGTCGCCGACCTGATGACTCGCCAGGTGACAGAGTATTTCGGCCAGCAGCCCGACGGAAGTTACCAGACCCGCGCGGTCAACGCCTGGCCCAGCGAGCCGCTGAAAAAAGAGCTGGAAAGCTTCGCCCACGCCATTCGGACGGGAGAGGCCCCGGCCGTGACGGGCGAGGACGGCCTGCGCAATCTGGAAGTGGCCCTGAGGTGCCTCGGCGAATGTTAGGCCAAGGCGCTGCGGATATTTGTTTGTGCAAAGTCGTCGCCGACGTACAGTAGCGGGCAATCCCTGCTGGCGGCTGTTACGTAGCTGAAGCGGCACCGTAGTTCAGCGCGGCAGAATGAAAACCCCTGCTCCAGCGCGCATCGGCGTCGCTTGCTGCACTCGCCACCTCGGCGGTGACGTCAACAATTTGCAGTTCAAGCTGGTCGAGAAGAACGACCATTCCTGGCAGGGTCCGCTTGCATCGAGCGACAATCAGACACTCGGTCAAAGTGCCGGCCGATATCAGGATCGGTTCATCGACCCTCAACGCTGCCTCACAAGCTTCGCCTTCGATCTCCTTGCGCAGGATCGCCGTCAGAGCCGATGTGTCGACGACGATCCCGCCGGTAGGCCGTCTTCGTCATGGAGGAAGTCCTGGCTCCGGGCGGCGCAGGTCTCGTCGAAGAACTCGCCCTGTAATGCGACATGCGCAGCTTCGATCGCCCGACCGCGCCGCTCGGCCAGGCCGCCCAACACGACAATGTCATTGCGCGCGACCCGTCGCCCTCCACGCGTCAGGACCACGTGCTCACCCGCTTCGACGCGGCGAACGATATCGGTCAAGCTGACCTTTTGGCCGCATATTGGAATGCTGGTCATGGCCGGATTCCGATCGACTTCAAGATGGTCCTTGCAGCGATCGGGAGCAAGTCAGCCCGCCACCATCTGCATCCCCAGCCATTCCGCGATGAGCGCGGGTTTTTCGGCCCCTTCGATCTCGACCGTCAGCTCGTGCTTTAGCAGCCAGCGCCCACCCCCCTTGTCTTCGGCCGAGAGCAGTTTGAAGCGGCCGCGTATGTTGGATCCGGCGGGGACGGGGGCGAGGAAGCGCAGTTTGTCAAAGCCGTAGTTGATCCCCATCACCACGCCCTCCAGCGGCTTGACCGCGTCATAGCTCATGGCCGAGGCGAGGCTGAGCGTGAGGAAGCCGTGGGCGATGGTGCCGCCGAAGGGGGTAGCCTTCGCCGCCACCGGGTCAATGTGGATGAACTGGCGGTCCTCGGTGATCCCGGCAAAGGCGTCGATGCGGGCCTGATCGACGGTGATCCAGCGCGAGACGCCGACCTCCGTGCCGATCAGAGACTGCAGGTCGGAGGGTCGGGTCATGCGGCGGCTCCTTGACGGGCGACGGTTTCGAACCGGCCCTCGATGATTTCGGCAAACAGGGTCGGGTCGATATTGCCGCCCGACAGGATGACGGCGGTGGTGCGCCCTTCCGTCGGGACCTTGCCGGCGAGGACCGCGGCAAGCGCGGCGGCTCCGCCCGGCTCGACCACCAGTTTGAGCGTGCGGAAGGCAAAGGCCACGGCGTCGGCGGCCTCGCGGTCGCTGATCGTCAGGGCCCCGGACAGGACCCGGCGGTTGATCGGAAAGGTCAGCACACCGGGCATCGGCGTCTGGAGCGCGTCGCAGATCGAGGGCGGGCCCGGCGGGTGGCCCGTCCGTTCGCCGGCGGCCAGCGAGCGGGCGGTGTCGTCATAGGCCTCGGGCTCGACCGCCCAGCTCTCGGTCGCCGGGCTCTGCGCCTCCAGCACCAGGTTGATCCCGGCCATCAGCCCGCCCCCGGAGCAGCAGCAGACCAGTTGGTCGATGGCACAGCCGGCCTGATCCAGAAGCTCCAGCGCCGTCGTGCCCTGACCCTCGATGACAAACGGATCGTCGAACGGGGGCACCAGCACCGAACCCCGCTCCCTGGCCACCTGCGCCCCGATCGCCTCGCGACTTTCTTTCCAGCGATCGTACAGGCGGACCTCCCCGCCGAAGGACTTTACCCCCTCGATCTTGATGGCGGGGCTGTCGGCCGGCATGACTATGACCGCACGGGTACCCATCAGCTTTGCGGCGGCGGCCACCCCTTGGGCGTGGTTGCCCGACGAAAAGGCGACGACGCCCGAAGCCAGTTCGGCGGCGTTCAGGCGGCTGATGCGGTTGTAGGCGCCCCGGAACTTGAAGGCCCCGGCGACCTGCAGGGTCTCGGCCTTGAGCAGCACCCGACCGCCCATCCGCTCGTTCAGGGCCGGGCTTTCGATCAGGGGCGTGCGGACGGCGGCCGGGGCGATCTGACGGGCGGCGTCGAGGACGCCTTCAAACGAAGCGGTGCGGTCGGACATGGGCCCACTTAACCCGATCGGCCTCGTCCGCGTAAGGTGGCCAAAACGGAAGAAACGCCATGACGACCTGTATCCTCGCCATCGACCAGGGCACGACCTCGACCCGCGCCATTGCCTTCGAGCTGGGGGCAGACCAGGGACTGCACCCGGTGGCGACCAGCCAGATGGCGCTGGCGCAACATTTCCCGCGTTCCGGCTGGGTCGAGCATGACGCCACCGAGATCTGGGCCGCGACGCTTCAGACCTGCCGCGAGGCGATCGGCAAGGCCGGCGGCGTGGGGCGGTTCTCGGCGATCGGCATCACCAACCAGCGCGAGACGGCGGTGATGTGGGACGCCGCAACGGGCGAGCCCCTGCATCGGGCCATCGTCTGGCAGGACCGGCGGACGGCGGACGTCACCACGCGGCTGGCGGCCGAAGGGCATGAACCGGCGGTGCAGGCGGCGACCGGACTGATCCTGGATCCCTATTTTTCGGCGACCAAGTTCGCCTGGTTGCTGGACGCCGTGCCGGGCGCGCGGGCGCGGGCCGACAAGGGCGAGGTCCTGCTGGGCACCATCGACGCCTGGCTGGTGTGGAAGCTGACTGCCGGGGCCAGCCACGTGACCGATGCGACCAACGCCAGCCGAACCTCGCTGATGGACCTGAAGACCCGCGAATGGCGCGATGACCTGTGTGAGCTGTTCAGGACACCCCGAACCGCACTGCCCCGGATCGTCGGGTGCGCGGAGCGGCTGGGCCACAGCGATCCGGCCCTGTTCGGGCGACCCCTGCCGATCACCGGATCGGCGGGCGACCAGCAGGCGGCGCTGGTCGGACACGGGGCGCTGAGGCCGGGCGACGCCAAGATCACCTATGGCACCGGGGCCTTTCTGGTCGCCAATGTGGGGGATGCGCCGGTCGCCTCGTCGAGCCGGCTGCTGGGGACGCTGGCCTATCAGATCGGGGGGGCCGCGGCTTATGCGCTGGAGGGGTCGATCTTCTCGGCCGGGTCGGCGATCCAATGGCTGAGAGACGGGGTCGCGATGATCTCCGACAGCCGCCAGTCGGAAGCGGTGGCC
>JBBSCK010000021.1:0-27906 GCA_038250335.1 Caulobacterales bacterium | reverse complement strand
GTGAGGAAGGCAAAGCGCGGATCGGTCAGCCCGCCGGCTTCGATCACCCCGATCAGACGCCGGTAATAGAAGCCCCAGATCGCCACCGTGGTGACGATACTGATCCACAGATGCTTCTCGCGAAACGACATGCCGGTCCCTCACGCCGCCCTGTGCGGCGAAGGTGATGTCTCATTTGAACGACCTCGTGTCCATTATTTTTTACATTATGTCCGAATTCTCGGACATAAGTCACCGCTTCTGGCAGATCGGGCACCAGAAGGTCGAGCGGCCGCCCTGAATGGTGCGTTTGATCACGCCGGAGCAGCCGTCCCCGAGACACGGCTGGCCCTCGCGGCCATAGACGTCGAAGCGGTGCTGGAAATAGCCCTGGCCGCCGTCGGCATTGGCAAAGTCGCGCAAGGTCGACCCGCCCGCCGCGATGGCGTCGGCCAGCACCTCGCGCACCACCGTGGCCAGCCGTTCCAGCCGGGGGCGCGACACCTTGCCGGCGGCGAGCAGGGGCGAGATACGGGCGCGGTACAGGGCCTCGCAGACATAGATATTGCCCAGCCCGGCCACATTGCGCTGGTCCAGCAGACTGACCTTCACGTTCTGCTTCTTCGCGGCAAAAACCTCGGCCAGATGCGCGCCGGAAAAGCCGTTGCCCAGAGGTTCGGGCCCCATCGCCGCGAACCAGGGATGGGTGTCCACGGCCCCTGTCGGGATCAGGCCCATGAAGCCGAAGCGGCGGGCGTCGGCGAAGCCGATCCGCGTGGCCACCCTTTGTCCGGACGCGCCGTCCCGGACCGCGCACAGGCTCATATGCTCGTGCTTGCCGACGATCGGCGCGGCCGTCTCGAACTCGCACAGTTGTTCGCCGTCGACGGTGAAGCGGCCGGTCATGCCCAGATGACTGACCCAGGTCTCTCCGGTCGACAGCGGAAACAGCAGATATTTGGCGCGGCGCTGGAGCGACAGGACGGTCGCGCCTTCCAGCCGCGCAACGAACCGCTCGGGAAAGGGAAACCGCAGGTCGGGGCGGTTCTGTCGCACCCGTGTCAGGGAGGCTCCCTGCAGCACCGGCTCAAGGCCCCGGCGGACCGTTTCGACCTCGGGAAGTTCGGGCATGGCCCGCTGTAGCGCGCGGCCCTGGCGAGGTGAAGCCGGGAGCGACGGGGGCGAAGCGCGGCAAGTGCAGCGGACACGGAGCGATCGCCACAGAAGCGGCACCCAACCGACGTGGAACCTCTTCATTTCGGTTATGGCGGTGCCGCACGGCTGAGGCATGGGTCGGTCACACGACGCGATTTTGGGGAAATCGGTGACGGACCTTTCGACCATCGGCACCGTCCCGGCGCGCGGCCCGCGCCGCCTGAGCGCCCTGCAGGGCCTGCGGCGGGGCGCGACCCGCGTGCGGCTGTCACTGGCCGCAGGCCTGCGCGCGGACGAGCCGGTGACCCTGGCCCTGGCCGCAACATTGGCCCTGTCGTTCTATTTCATGGTGTTGCCGGGCGTGGATCTGGCGGTCAGCGCCCTGTTCTTCAGCGCCGAGGGGTTTGCCCTGGCCCAGGACCCGCTGCTCCGGGCCCTGAGGAAATCCTCCAGCGGGGTGCTGGGCCTGATGCTGGTCGGCCTGATCGGCGAGATGGCAATCGGTCTGTGGCGGGGGCGCGGCCGGATCCGGGGCTATGCGCGCCGCGCCGCTGTTCTGGTGGCCGGGCTGGCGCTTGGCTCGGGGCTGCTGATCAATGGCCTGCTCAAGTCCCTGTGGGGCCGGGCCCGGCCGATCCAGATCGAGGGCTTTGGCGGCGACGCCGAGTTCACCGCCGCCTGGCGGATCAGCGACAACTGTGCGGACAACTGCTCCTTTGTTTCGGGCGAGGCCTCCTCGGCCGCGTGGATGGTGGCCGTGGTCGTATTGATGGTTCCGGCCGAGCACCGCCGCTGGGCCCTGCCCCTCGTGATCGCCTATGCCACGGCCCTGTCGCTGAACCGTCTGGCCTTCGGCGGGCATTTCCTGTCGGACGTCCTGCTGTCATGGGCGCTGACGGGGCTGGTGCTGGCGGTGCTGCATCGGCTGACCCTGACCTGTCCCCGGACCGCGCGCCGGATGCGACGGGCGCGCAGGACAGCCGTGGTAGCCACGGCCGGCTGATCTTGCCGCAGGCGCAGACCGTCCCGGCGTGGTAAGGACCCTGTCATGGCCAGCTCGACCGTCCGCCTTTGGCTCATGACCCTGCTCGCCCTGCTGCTCTCGGGCGCGGCGACCTGGGGGCTGGGTCTGTTCTGGACCGCCATCGGCGGCGGTGCCCTGCCGCTGCATGGCTGGATCGCCATGGGGCTGGGCATCACCGGCACGGTCGGCCTGACCTGGGGCCTGATGACCCTGGCCTTCAAATCGAACCGGGAGGGCTGGGACGAGCGCGTCGACAACCGCCTCGACCCCGGCCGCGACGAGCCGGATCCCTATTAGGCGGCCACGCGCAGCCCCCTCAGCGCCGGCCTCAGCAGACCGTCCGACAGGGCGCGCACCACCGGCACGGCCACAGCGTCGCCCATCAGTTTCAGCGCGGCGGTCTCGCCCGGCGGAAGGCGATAGGTGTCGACCACCCCCATCAGCCGGGCCGCCTCGCGACCGGTCAGTCGCCGTGCCCGGACCCGGCCGTCCTCGCAGACCAGCACATACTGGCGCGACGAGCCGCCCGAGGGCGTGCGCAGACAGCCGGCGAGCCCGTCTAGCCGCAGCTCCAGCCGCTGGACCTTGACCCCCGCCTCGACCCGCACCCGGCGAAAGCCCGCCGCCACCCGGCGTTCGCCCGAGGCGAGGGCCGCGTCGAGCCGGGCGCGGTGCAGGGGGGCGGCCAGGTCGATGAGGATCACAGTCTGCGCATCCGACAGCCAGACCACCGACGCGTCCGGCTCCAGCAGGGCCGCGAGATCGAGGGTGCGCCGCGGCGGTGCAGGCACGGACCACCAGGCCCAGCCCGCTTTCACCGCCCCGGGCAAGCGTCCGTGAGCAGCCACCAGCCGGGCGGAATGGAAGGGCGCGGCGGGTTCACCCACCTCCGCCCCCTCGACCCCGCGCAGGGCAACGATGAACAGGCGCGGTCGCGACTGGGGCAGCCACAGGGCCGCGTCCATCTCCAGCGCCCCGACCCGGTAGCCGGCTCTGACCAGCGCTGAACACACCGCGGCAAAGTCGCGCCCGCCGCCCGAGGTCAGCAGTCCCGTCACATTCTCGATCACGATCGCCGGCGGGCCCCGGCCTTCAGCGTCCAGCCCCTGCATCAGCCGCCAGAAGCCCCAGAAGGCCCCCGAGCGACGCGCCTCCAGCCCGGCCCGCGCGCCCGCCAGACTGACGTCCTGACAGGGAGACGAGGCCCAGGCCAGGTCCGGCCGCACCGGCAGGTCGGCGGTCTCCAGCGCCCAGACGTCACCCTGATGGATCGCACCCCGGTGATTGGCCCGCCAGCTCGCGGCCTTGGCAGCATCGATGTCATTGGCGAACAGGGTCCGGAACCCGTCCAGCCCCAGACCCGCCAGCCCGCCGCCCGCAAAGAACTCATAAGCCCCGGGCGCGGCAGATGCGGTCGCGACAGGAACGGGACGAATCGGCATGGGTGCCAGCATAGGCACCCCGGCCGGCCGGTGCGACGGGTGCCCTTGACCGTTCGGGCGCAGGCTGCGCTTCTCGTCGCACACCGTTCCGGATCTGACCCATGCGCGCCTTCGCCTTCGCCGCCCTGACGCTGGCCCTTGCGGCCTGTTCCGATCCGGCGCCCCCGGCCGCCGCCCCCGAACCGGCCCCGGTACCGGTCGTTCTGGGCGGTGTCGATCTGAACCAACCCCTGCGGGCGCTGGGGACGGAACCGTTCTGGAGCGTCGACATCACGCCTGAGGCCCTGGTCTATTCGACCCCCGACGGGGCCCCGCTGGGGGCCGGCAATCCCGGTCCGACGGTCCAGGGCACCACGGCCGTCTATGCCGCCGCCGGCGCGGACGGCACGGCCCTGGTCGTCACCCTGATCGCCACAGAATGCTCCGACGGAATGAGCGACCGCACCTATCCGCTGACCGCGCGGGTCGAGGCGGGATCGCAGACCCTGAACGGCTGCGCGGCCTCCGTCGCCTTCCTGAACAGCGCCCCCGCCCCCTGACGGGATTCAGCCGTCGCCCAGCAGGGGCCCCACGCCGGGAACGCTGCGCACCGCCTCACCCAACAAGTCCTGTCCGGTCGCGGCCCTGACCCGGGCACGGGCGGCGGGCAGCAGTCGCTTGAGCTCCGCCTTGCCGACGCCCTCGACCTTCAGCCGCTCCAGCAGGCCCATGGCCTCGGCCACGGCCGCACCGGACACACCCCCCGCGCTGGCCATGAGCCCGCCGAACAGGCTGCGCCTGGGGCGGCTGGCCCCCTGCGAGCGGGCCGCCGCCTCCGTCCCGGCCACGGCGGCATAGAGGGCGTCGCGCGCGTCGCGGCCGGCGTGTCGCTCCAGCAGCCCCAGCGCCCCGGTCAGGGCGGCGCGCGCCTGATCCGGCGTCAGGCCCGCATCGGCCGCCGCCTCTGTCACCACCTCCTCGAAAGTCGCCATCCTGGTCCCGTCTCCGGCTGAACCCGGCCCGTTTAACGGTTCCGGAACGCAACGGGCTGCATAAGCGGTCGATGAGCCAGCTGGAAGCGCCCGCAGACCTGCGTCCCCTCACCGCCCTGCGCTTCGCTGCCGCGATGTGGGTGGCGCTGTACGCCTTCTGGCCGGATCTGGACGTGGCCTTCATGCCCAACCTGGTGGCCAAGGGCTATCTGGGCGTCGAGCTGTTCTTTGTCCTGTCCGGCTTCATCCTCAGCCACGTCTATCTGGCGGCGCATGGCGAGAAGCGCTTCAACTACGGCTCCTTCCTGTGGGCCCGACTAGCGCGAGTCTATCCCCTGCATCTCGCCACCCTGATCGGGGTCGGGGTCCTGGCCCTCGGTGCCGTCGCCGCCGGGATGGCCATCAACGGCAATATCCTCAGCTGGGCTTCCCTGCCGGCCAATCTGCTGATGCTCCACGCCTGGGGCTTTGCGCCCGAGGCCGGCTGGAACCATCCCTCCTGGTCGATCTCGGCCGAATGGTTCGCCTATCTGAGCTTTCCCGCCTTCGCCCTCGTCGCCTGGCGGCTGCGCGAGCGGCCCGTCGCGGCCGTGGTCGGCGCAGTGGCCTTTCTCGTCGGCCTCTATGCCCTGTTCGAGGCGCTGGCCGGCTTTCCCTTGACCCAGGCGACCATCGCCTGGGGCGCGCTCAGGATCGTTCCCTGTTTCGCCCTCGGGTGCGCCCTCTATCTGGTGCACCGTCGCGGGGCCCTGCCGCGGCCGGGCTGGATCGCTGCGGGCGTCACCGTTGCCCTCGCCCTCGCCACCTCGCTCCAGGCCCCCGACGCCCTGATCGTGCCCCTGTGCGGCGCACTGATCCTGGCCCTGGCGTCCCTGTCCAACGCACGGGCCGGCTGGCTGGCCTCGGGGCCGGCCGTCTATCTGGGGGAGATCAGCTATTCGGTCTATATGGTCGTGGTGCCGTGGAAACTGTTGGCCGTGAACCTCGCCTCGCGGCTGACGGGCGGCGCCGAAAAGCTGGACCTGATCGTCTGGCTGGCGGTGGTCGCGGCCCTGCCGCTGGTCGCCGCGATCTCGTACCATCTCGTGGAATACCCCGCCCGCAAGGCGCTGCGGGGCCTCGCCGAACGGCGCGCGGCGCGGGCGCGACAGGGCGACGCGCAGATCGCCTGACAGGGGTCTTCACCGCCTGATAACTATCGTCTAGGGATAGTGGGGGCGTAACAGTCGGAAACAATCCAACATGATGAAACGCATCACGGCCGCTGTGGTTGCCGCATGTCTCGGCGTTTTCGCCCTGTCGCCCACGACCGCCCGGGCCGGCGATCCCTACTGGCAATGCGTCACCTTCGCCCGCATGTTCTCCGGCATCAACATCTTCGGCGACGCCTGGACCTGGTGGAACCAGGCCACCGACCGTTTCCGCACCGGGCGCGCGCCCGAGACCGGCTCGGTACTGGTGTTCCGCCCCGAGGGCCGGATGAACCGGGGCCACGTCGCCGTCGTCTCCGACATCCTGACCGACCGCGTGATCCGCGTGACCCACGCCAACTGGGGCGGCAGCCGTGGCCGGGTCGAGGAAAACGTCACGGTCGTCGACGTCTCAGGCCAGAACGACTGGAGCCAGGTCAAGGTCTGGTACGCTCCGATCCGCGATCTGGGCTCGACCGTCTATCCGACCTACGGCTTCATCTACAACGGGGCCCGCGACGCCTACGACGCCGGCGTCCAGATGGCCTCGACCGCCTCTGCGTCCGGCCAGCCCTGACACCGGGCTGATCCAACCCGATGATCCGCCTGTACCGGTCGGGGGCCGCCATCGTAGAAGCCACGGAGGTCGGGCCGGGCTGGACCCTGGACACTGACATTCTCTGGATCGACCTCGTGCGCCCGACACGCACGGAGGAGACGGCCATCGAAGCCGCCCTCGGCCTCGGCCTGCCCACGCCCGAGGAAATGGCCGAACTCGAGGCCTCCAGCCGGCTGTACCGAGAGAACGGCGCGGTCTTCCTGATCGCCGATCTGATGCACCATGGCGATGAGGACCTTCCGGCCCTGGCCCCGACCACCTTCGTCATCACCGACGGGCCGCTGGTCACCATCCGCTATGTCGATCCCAAACCCTTCTCGATGCTGGACGAGCGGCTGGAACGCGAACCCACGCTGTGCGGCTGCGGGCGCGAGGTGTTCCTGACCCTGATGGAGGGGGTGATCGACCGGCTCTCGGACGTGCTCTCGGGCAACGCCGCCCATGTCGAGGCGATCTCGGACCATGTCTTCAGCCAGACCAAGACGGTCGGCTTCGACCGGCTGATCACCCGGCTGGGGCGCGCGCATATGGCCAATGCCCGTATCGAGCAGAGTCTGGCCGGCCTCGCCCGCGTCTTCGCCTTCCTCAGCCCCGACGACCGGTTCGAGAAGGATCCGGAGATTCGGGAGCACCTGCGCTCGCTCGGTCGCGACGCATCCTCACTGATCGGTCACGCCCAAGCGGTCGCAGCCAGCATCAATTTCCAGCTCTCGGCGGCGCTGGGACTGGTCAATATCGAGCAGTCGTCAATCATCAAGATCTTCTCCGTCGCGGCGGTGACCTTCATGCCGCCGACCCTGATCGCCTCCATCTACGGGATGAATTTCGAGCATATGCCCGAGCTGCGCTGGGTGTCGGGCTATCCGCTGGCGATCGTTGCCATGCTGATCGCCGCGATAACCCCCCTGCTTTGGTTCAGGAAAAAGGGCTGGCTTTAGTCGCCTTCACCACTCGGGCTTGATCGACAGCTGGAACGCCACCAGCCCCTCGGTCACGTCCCTGTCGAAGCCCTCACCGCCGCGCAGACCCTCGGCCTCGAGCTCGCGGTAGACGATGCCGAATGAGCCCTGCATGTCGCCCCGACGCAGGGCCACGCCCACCGAGGCGTCGCCGAGGAAGGCCCCGGCGTCGCGGCTGACGCCCGACCGGGCAAAGTCGCCATCGCGGTTGCGGGCGAAATTATAGCCGACCGCCGTGCCCGAGCCTGCCGCGTAAAGATACCACCGCGCCCGCTCGCCGAACGCCGCCGTGCCTTCCGGCACCATATTGTCGAGGTCCGATCCGATGGTCAGGGTGGCACCGGCCTCGGCCCGGCCGCCCCGGTCGCCGACCCCGATTCCGGCATGCGGCGTCAGGGAGACCTCTAGGCCCGACGCCGTATAGCCCCGGGCAACCGGCCAGCCGCGCGTATAGGTGACGTCATAGCCGTCGGCCTCGAACGCGGCGGCATCCAGCAGCGTCGGCGGCAGGGGCACGCCGTCGGCCCGGCGCAACAGGCCCCGTGTGCGCAGGCGCAGCCGGTCGGAATGACCCTCTCCCTCCAGCCAGACATCGTGGGTGGTGGTGGCGGCGAAGGGGTTGCGGGGCTCGGCCGGGGCAAAGTCGGTTGGATACTCGATCGCGGGGCCGAACGCGGGTTCGGCCACGACGTTGAAATCGGCCTGACCGTTCAGCTGGGCCGTGAACCCGGCCTGCCGATTGAGCTGGGCGGTGATGCTGGACGAGGTCGTTTGCGGCGCTTCCGACCAGCTCCGGTCCAGCGACGCCTGCGCGCTTGCCGGAGCAGCCAGGGCCACCAGCACGAAAACGCCGAGAATACGGGCCCCAGGACGGATCAACGGTCCCCTCACAGTCCCCAACAGCAGTCACCCTGCACCGGAATCGGGCCGGTGCCAATCGCGATCGTGCGACAAGATCCTGACATGATCCGGAAACGCGGGCTTCGGCGACAGGGTTCCCCGCGCCGGGGAAAAGAAAGAGACACAGCGGGTGGCGGTTGGTGACGGGAGTTGGCGACCCGGCCGACCCCCATCCGCCGCCCCTTATCGCGTCACTGACAGGCCAGGCACTCGTCGTAGTCGGTGGGCGCGGCCGAGAAAAGGTCCGGCTGATCGGCATCGACCTCGACCTCCGCCTTGTCCTCCGCGCCTGCGAAGGCGGCGCGCTGGACCGATTTGGAGCGCAGGTAATACAGCGACTTCACGCCGCGCTCCCAGGCCGACCAGTGCAGCATGTGCAGGTCCCACTTGTTGACATCGCCCGGGATGAACAGGTTGATCGACTGGGCCTGGCAGATTTCCGGCGAGCGGTCGGCCGACAGTTCGACCACCCAGCGCTGGTCCAGTTCAAAGGCGGTCTTGTAGATGCCCTTCTCGTCGTCCGACAGCAGGTCCAGGTGCTGGACCGAACCCTCGTGTTCGAGGATCGAGGACCACACCGCGTCGGTATTGGCCCCCTTCTCGTCCAGCAGCCGCTCCAGATAGGGGTTCTTGACCGCGAACGAGCCCGACAGGGTCTTGTGGGTATAGATGTTGGCCGGGATCGGCTCGATGCCGGCCGAGGTGCCGCCGCAGATGATCGAGATCGAGGCGGTCGGGGCGATCGCCAGCTTGTGGCTGAACCGCTCCATCACGCCACGCTCGGCCGCGTCCTCGCACGCGCCCTTCTCCTCGGCGAGCAGGCGGCTGGCCTTGTCGGCCTCGCGGCGCAGGTGCTTGAACAGCCTCATGTTCCACGACTTGGCCATGGCGCTCTCGAAGGCCACGCCCTGCGCCTGCAGGAAGGAATGGAAGCCCATCAGCCCCAGGCCGACCGACCGCTCGCGCTTGGCCGAATAGACGGCGGCGGCCATCTCCGGAGGCGCCCGGTTGATGAAGTCCTCGAGGACATTGTCGAGGAACCGCATCACGTCCTCGACGAAGCGGGGTTCCTCGCGCCATTCCAGGAACATCTCGGCATTGACGCTGGACAGGCAGCAGACCGCCGTCCGGTCGATCCCCAGATGATCGGGGCCGGTGTGCAGCATGATCTCGCTGCACAGGTTCGACTGTTTGACCTTCAGCCCCAGCTCGCGCTGATGCTTCGGCATCTGGCGGTTCACCGTGTCGGAGAAGATCAGATACGGCTCGCCGGTCTGCAGCCGGATCTCGAGGATCTTCTGCCACAGGCTGCGGGCGTCGACGCTGCGGATCACCGCATTGTCCTTGGGAGAGCGCAGCGCGAACGTCTCGCCGGCCTTTACCGCTTCCATGAACGCGTCGGTGATGTTGATGCCGTGATGCAGGTTCAGCGACTTCCTGTTGAAATCGCCCGACGGCTTGCGGATTTCCAGGAACTCCTCGATCTCCGGGTGGTGCACGTCCAGATAGACGGCGGCCGAACCCCGGCGCAGCGAGCCCTGGCTGATCGCCAGCGTGAGCGAATCCATCACCCGGATGAAGGGGATGATGCCGCTGGTCTGGCCCGCGCCCTTGACCTTCTCGCCGATGGAGCGGACCCCGCCCCAGTAGGTGCCGATGCCGCCGCCGTTGGAGGCCAGGGACACGTTCTCGTTCCAGACCCGCTGGATCCCGTCGAGGCTGTCCTGCACCGAGTTCAGGAAGCAGGAGATCGGCAGGCCGCGATCCGCACCGCCGTTCGACAGCACCGGCGTCGAGGGCATGAACCAGAGTTTCGACATATAGTCATAGACGCGCTGGGCGTGGTCGTGATCGTCGGCATAGGCCGTGGCCACGCGGGCGAACATGTCCTGATAGCTCTCGCCGGCCAGCAGATAGCGATCCTCCAGCGTCTTCTTGCCGAAATCGGTCAGCAGATCGTCGCGGGTCCGGTCCAGATCGAGGCTGCGCACCACCGTCAGATGGGGGCGCTCAGCCGCCGGCCCGCCCGGGACCGCACCGGGAACCGCCGCAAAATCAACCGTCTTCAAAGCTTCGCCGCCAGCCATAACCGTATCGCCCTGAACCAAAAAGTCGGAAAACTCACTGCGCCTCAACCACTGCATCTAGTGGCCGACGCACGCCCCGAACCAACATATGGGGCGCAGATGCCTAACGACCCGTCAACGGGCTTGACGAATGATTTCTGTCCGAATCACTTCGGGACCGGGGATGACCCTGTGCAAAAGCAGGCGACGGCCGTGCGACGACGTCGAGCGGACAAGATCACGAAACCGTGATCGGGAACGCCGGTCCAGCTTGACCGTTAGCGGCCGATGCAGTTGTCCGCCCCCGCCGATTTCCTGCGCCGCGCCCTTACGGTCGCGCGGGCCGAATTCGCCGCCCTGGGCGCGCTGGCCGTCATCACCCTGGGCGTTTTGACCTTCGTCGAGATCGCCGACGACATGACCGAGGGGGACGGCCAGGCGTTCGACCGCACGGTGCTGACCTGGATGCAACCGGTCGCCGGCCAGCCGCAGGGCCCGTGGTGGCTGCGTGAAGCTGCCGCAGACCTGACCTCGCTGGGCGGAATCGCGGTCCTGACCCTGTTCGCCGTCGTCGCCCTCGGCGTCCTGCTGATCCTGCGCAAACGGCTGTCGGCCGCGCTGCTCGTCGTCGGTCTGGCGGGCGGCGTCAGCCTGAGCGAGGGGCTCAAGGCCCGGTTCGAACGCCAGCGTCCGCCGGTGGCCTACCAGGCCGTGGAGACGCTCAACGCCAGCTTCCCCTCCGGTCACGCCCTGCTGGCGACGGTCTTCTATCTGACCGTGGCGGTGATGATGACCCGCGCCTTCCCTCAGCGCCGGCTCAAGATCTACGTTCTCGGCGTCGGCATCCTCTTCGCCGTGATGGTCGGCCTGACCCGGGTCTATCTGGGAGCCCACTGGGCCTCGGACGTCCTGGCCGGCTGGGGCGTCGGCGCGGCCTGGGCCATGGCCCTGTGGCTGGTGAGCTATGCGGTCGAGCGGCGTCAGCGGCGTCGCCACGCGGCCCTCGTCGACGAAACGCCGGTCGTCGAGGCCTGAAATTTCTCTAGGTCGCACCCCTCCTGTCGGCGTAAAATCCGGCGACGACCGGGGCCCGGCGACGCATCGCCGTCGGATCAAGGGTCAGGAGCACGCCATGATCACCCTGTTGCTCGCCCTGTTGGCCACACCCGTGGCCGCGCCCACGGCCCAGGCCGTACAGGCCACACTGCAGTCGTGCGCGATGGAGGGCGGCCGCTGGGTCTGTCGCTACGCCGTTCCCGACATCGAGATCGTTCCGGTCCCCGGCACCAACATCGTCGCCGATGCGCCCCGGGTGGTTCTGGGCGATGCACCTGCTGCGGCAAACCCGCCCACGACCGGCTGGACGACAGTGCCCGGCTCAGCGACCCCGCCGGTCGACCGGCCGGCCGTGTCTGCCGGCCCGGCTCCGGCGACGCGACTGGATGCGGGCGTCCTGACCGGGCGCGAGGCCCAGCTGGTGGCGCGCTGCGCCGATGCGGGCTGGATGTCCCTGTGCCTGCCCGACGACCGTCGCGAGGCCCGGTCCCTGCGCGACAAGGAAGCGGCCTATCTTGCCGTCGTCCGCGAGGTCACCACCCTGCTGGGTCAGGACCGCTGCGACGCGGCGGTCAAGGCCGCGCTGGACGGCGGCTACCTATCCCTCGCCCGCGAAACCCGCGCCTTTTGCGCGACCCCGGCGGCCTGAGGCGAGATTCCCCGACGAAAAAGCCCCGGACGCTTTCGCACCCGGGGCCCTTCTTCGCCGTGAGGCGGTGGTCAGTGGCCCGGGGCGACCGGGGTGCAGACGGTGCCGTCGGGGCAGTCCGCGAAATGGACCTGCGGCGGCTCGACAAGGATCTGCGAAGGCCGGACGTGGACTTCCGGGCGCTGGACATAGATCTGGGCCGGGGCGACGCGGATCGGCGGGGCGTCAACATAGACGGGCGGGCCCGAGATATAGACCACCGGGCCGGCGACCTCGATCGGGCGGCCATAGACGCGCACGCCGGGCGAATTCACATAGATGGCCGGACCGGCCGGGATATGGACAGGCGGTCCGTAGGGACCCCCGGGGCCGGGCCACGGTGTGCCGGGCGTCCACGGTCCGTAAAAGGTCCCCTCACGCGAGCAGACGCAGTCGTGGCCGTCATAATGTCCCGGATGCGGCGGGCATCCATCAGCGGCGGCTACCGCGCCGGACATCAGCATCGCGGCAAACAAGGTTGTCACTGGTTCCATGAGATAGCTCCCCTAACTCTTTGTTTTGCCTCAATTTCCCCTGTCAGGCGAAACCGCCTGGCAGCCCGGATCGGGGCATAATCAGCGTTATATTAACCCTGTTGGACTGTCCACCCTGACGCTGGACCTTGCTCCGGAGGAGCGCCGGAGCTAAACGCGCTGTCGTCATCGGGGAGTAGCCGCCTGCCTCTCCCGGCAGGGCTCGCGTCAACATACTTCCGCTCTCCCGGAGCGGATGGCGCGGGCGGAACAGCCTGCGGTCGGACCCCAGGGTCCCCGCAAACGTCCCTCAATCAGCGAGGCACCGCGCGCCGAGCGAGAGGGACACCAGGCCTGTTTCTGGCAAGACCGCTGGCTTTCGCAGGGACACTCCACGCGGGGCCCCGGTTGCGAACGCCAATGGTCTGATCGCCGCGGCCCCGCGTATCGAAGTGTCCTGGAAGCCTTCCTGATCTCGACCGGCCTCGTCTCCATCGCGGAGATCGGGGACAAGACCATGCTGCTGGCCCTCGCCCTGGCCGCCGCATGGCGACGACCCGTACCCATCATCCTGGGCATCCTCGTCGCCACCTTGCTGAACCACGCCTTCGCCGCCTTGGCCGGGACCCTCGCGGCCCAGTATCTGGACGGCCCGTGGATGCGCTGGATCGTCGGGGTCTCCTTCCTCGGCTTTGCCGTCTGGGCGCTCATTCCCGACACCCTCGACGTCCGTGACGAGGAGGCCGTCGAAAAGACCTTCGCCGGGGTCTTCTGGACCACCACCGCCGCCTTCTTCCTCGTCGAGATGGGCGACAAGACCCAGATCGCCACGGCCGGCCTGGCCATCCGGTTCGAGAACCTGCCCCTGGTCGTCGCCGGCTCGACCCTGGGCATGATGCTGGTCAACGCGCCGGCCGTCCTGATGGGCGAGGCGGCGGCCCGCCGGCTGCCGCTGCGCTACATCCGCATGGCGGCCGCAGCGGCCTTCGCGGCCACGGGCCTGTGGGTGCTGTTCACGGGGTGAGGCGGCAAGGTCGTCCCCGGGCTTCCCATTCCGGGGGCGGCGGGGCAAAGCTGACCGCAAGGAGCTCCATCCCATGCACCCTCGTCTTGCCCTGATCCTTCTGGCCCTCGCGATATGGTCCGGCGCGACCCCGGCCCCCGCCCAGACCCCGCAGACCCCACAGACCCCCTCGGCGATCCCGGCCGACATGCAGGTGCTGTTCTGGCCGGCGGCGCGGCGCGAGCAGGACCTGCGCCGCATGCCCGAGCTGATCCCCCACGCCCGGATCGAGCCGTCCCCCACGCCCCGCCCCCTGCCGGCAGGCGCGCCTCTGGCGCTCGACGCCGCGCCCTTCATGGAGGCCGAGCGCGTCGCCGGGCTGCTGGTGATCCAGAACGGCCAGGTGCGGCTGGAACGCTACGGCCTCGGAATGACCCCGGCCGACCACTGGGACAGTTTCTCGATGACCAAGTCCCTGACCTCGACCCTGGTCGGGGCCGCGCTCGCCGACGGGTCCATCCGCTCGCCTGAAGACCGCGTCACCGACTATCTGCCCGAGCTGGCGGGCGGGGCCTATGACGGGGTCACGATCGCCCAGGTCCTGACCATGACCTCGGGCGTGCGCTGGGACGAGGACTATACCAGCGCCACCTCGGACGTGGCCCGGTTCTACCTGACCCCGCCACCGGCGGATGAGGACGCCACCGTGGCCTACCTGCGCGCCCTGCCGCGCGCCTTCCCGCCCGGCGAGCGGTGGAACTACAACACCGGCGAGACCAATCTGATCGGCGTCCTGGTCGCCCGCGCCACGGGCCGGCCCCTGGCCCAATACGTCAAGGACAAGGTCTGGGACCCGGCGGGCATGGAGAGCCCGGCCTTCTGGATGCTGGACGCCCAGGGCAAGGAATCCGGCGGCTGCTGCGTCTCGGCCACCCTGCGCGACTGGGGCCGGGTCGGGCTGATGGCGCTGGAGCGGGGCGCGGTCCCGGGCGGCCAGATCGCCACGCCCGTCTGGTTCGAGGGAGCCACCGCCCAGAGCATCGACTTCCCCGACAGCGACCGGGGCTACGGGGCCCAGTGGTGGACGCGCGCCGAGGGCACCCAGTTCGAGGCCTCGGGCATCTTCGGCCAGATGATTCACGTCGATCCGGCCCGCCATCTGGTGGTCGTCTTCCTCGCCTCGTGGCCGAGCGCCACCGGCCGCGACCGCTCCGAGGCCCGCCTCGCCTTCCTCAACCGGATCAAGGCCGCGCTGGACTGACCGGCGGCCATGATACCCCGTCTCCTCCCCGTCGCGGCTCCGCAGTGGGGAGGTGGCAGTGAGCTCTTCGCGCCGTGACGGAGCAACTGTTTTTGGTCAGGCTGCGTGTTTCCATTCGGATCTGTCGCGGATGATGGCGTTGAGCAGGGTCATGAGCTTGTTGATCAGGGCTACGAGGATGACCTTTCCGGGTTTGCCCTTGTCGGCGAGGCGCTGCTTCATGGCCTTCAGGACGGGGTTGTGGCGAGCTCCGATCAGGGCGGCCATATAGGCGACGTTTCGGACGACGGCGCGCCCGCCCCGGATCATGCTGTGGCCTTTGAGGGTTCCGCTCTGTCGATCGTAGGGGGCGACGCCGACGAGGGCGGCGATCTGTTTGTGGGTCAGGCGGCCGAGCTCTGGCAGGTGGGCCATCAGGGTCCAGCTAAACACCGGGCCGACGCCGGGGACCGAGCGCAGGCGACGGTCGCGGTCGGCCAGTTCGGGATCGGCGGCGACCTTCTCGGCCAGCCGCTTTTCCAGCAGGACAACGTCGGCCCTGAGCCGGGTCAGGCGTCGTATGGCCATGCGGCGCAGCATGGGGTCGCGCACCTGTTCGACCTGGTTGCGGACCCGGACCTGTTCCTCGCCCAGGGCCCGGCGGGCATTGACCCGTTCGGCCAGGGCCCGGGCCTTCTCATCCGGCTCGACCGTCCGTCCGGGCAGGGTCTGGACGAAGCGGGCGATCAGCCGGGCGTCGATCCCGTCGGTCTTGGCCTTGAGGCCCAGCACTCTGGCGAAGGCCCGCACGGCACCGGCATCCACGCGACGAACCGGCAGGCCGGCCTCGAACAGGGCCCCGATCACTTCCCGCTCATACCCGCCCGAAGGCTCCAGCCCGACGGCCGCCGGTGCCAGCGGCCCAAGCCTGTCGATCAGTTCGGTCCAGCCCGCCCGGTCGTGACGGCGACATCCAGCCTCGTCTTGCTCACGTCGATGCCGACAAACACTGCATCCTGTGTCATCTTGCGACCTTCCTTGCCAGTGCGGGATCCAGGTCCCGTGCAACTGTTCGGGTTTGGAAGATCACAGCCGGACCCAAGCTCCGTCACGGCCTCAAGGCCAAGGGGGATGCGGGTTCCAGGCCGCGGCGGGCGACTGTTTGCGCAGTCGCCCGCCGCAGCCTACATCGAAATCCAACACACAAGGGGTTCTTGAAGTTGGTGAGGTCGGTGGGGCGTCCAGAACCCCTCCACCCCGACGCAAGCGCGTCGCGGTCCCCCTCCCCCTTCGCAAAGCGGCGAACGGGGAGGAGAGGGTGTGGGATCAGCCGGCCAGATTTCTCAGCACATAGGGCATCACGCCCCCGGCCTTGAAATAATCCAGCTCGGTCTGGTTATCGATGCGGCAGCGGACCGGGAACCGGGCCATCTTGCCGTCTGACGGGCGGAACAGCTCGACCCACAGATCCTGGCGAGGACGCAGGCGGCCGACATTGACGTCGGACAGGCCGCGGATGGTGACGATCTCCTCGCCGGTCAGGCCCAGCTTGAGCCAGCCGTCCGCCTTGAACTGCAGCGGCACCACGCCCATCCCGACAAGGTTGGAGCGGTGGATCCGCTCGTAGCTTTCGGCGATGACGGCGCGAACGCCCAGCAGGCGCGTGCCCTTGGCCGCCCAGTCGCGCGACGAGCCCGTGCCGTATTCCTTGCCGGCGAAGACGACGAGGGGGCGACCTTCCGACTGGTACCGCATGGCCGCGTCATAGATCGACATCGTGTCCTGCGACGGGAAGTGTTTCGTCACGCCCCCCTCAATGTCCGGGGTGATACGGTTCCTGATGCGGATGTTGGCGAAGGTGCCGCGCATCATCACCTCATGGTGACCCCGACGTGCGCCATAGGAGTTGAACTCCTCGGCCTCGACACCCCGATGGGTCAGATACTGGCCGGCGGGCGAGGTCTTCTTGATCGAACCGGCAGGGCTGATGTGGTCTGTGGTGATGCTGTCGCCGAAGATGGCCAGGACGCGGCCCTCGACGATGTCGGTCACCGGCGACGGCTCCATCGACAGCCCCTCGAAATAGGGGGGGTTGGCGACATAGGTGGAGGTCTCGTCCCAGGCATAGGTCTGGCCGCCCTCGACCGCGATCCCCTGCCAGTGCTCATCACCCTTGAACACATCGGCGTAGCGTTTGGCGAACATGGCCGGGGTGACCGACTTCTTCTGGATCGCGGCGATCTCGGCCGAGGTCGGCCAGATGTCCTTCAGGAAGACGTCCTTGCCCTTCTTGTCCTGACCGAGCGGCTGGGTGGTGATGTCGATGCGCATCGAACCGGCCAGTGCATAGGCCACGACCAGCGGCGGCGAGGCCAGGTAGTTGGCCTGGACGTCGGGGTTCACTCGGCCCTCGAAGTTGCGGTTGCCCGACAGAACGCTGGTGGCGACGATGGCATTTTCATTGATCGCGGTCGAGATCGCCGGGGCCAGCGGGCCCGAGTTGCCGATGCAGGTGGTGCAGCCGTAGCCCACGAGATTAAAGCCCCGTGCGTCCAGTTCCTTCTGCAGGCCGGCGGCCGTCAGATAGTCGGTGACGACCTGCGAGCCGGGAGCCAGCGAGGTCTTGACCCAGGGCTTGGTCTTCAGACCCAGTTTGTTGGCCTTCTGCGCCACCAGACCGGCGGCGATCAGGACCGAGGGGTTGGAGGTGTTGGTGCAAGACGTGATGGCGGCGATGACGATGTCGCCGTCGCCGAGGTCGAACGTTTCACCGGCGACCGGCACACGCGGCGCATCGGTCGGGCGGTTGAACACCTCGTTCAACGCCGTCTCGAACGCCGGGGCGGCGATGGTCAGCTCGACCTTGTCCTGCGGACGCTTGGGGCCAGCGAGGGACGGGACGACGGTCGACAGGTCCAGTTCCAGAACGTCGGAGAAGACCGGGTCTTCGCTGGTCTCGTCGATCCACAGGCCTTGCGCCTTGGCATAGGCTTCGACGAGGGCGACCCGCGCCTTGTCGCGGCCCGTCGCGGTCAGATAGCCGATGGTGGCGGCAGACACCGGGAAGAAACCGCAGGTGGCACCATATTCCGGAGCCATGTTGGCGATGGTGGCCTGATCCTCGATCGTCATGTTCGGCAGGGCGGGGCCGAAGAATTCGACGAACTTGCCGACCACGCCATTCTTGCGCAGCATCTGGGTGACGGTCAGCACCAGATCGGTCGCGGTCGTGCCCTCGGGCATGGCTCCCGACAGTCTGAAGCCGATGACCTCGGGGATCAGCATCGGGATCGGCTGACCCAGCATGGCCGCCTCGGCCTCGATGCCGCCCACGCCCCAGCCCAGCACGGCCAGGCCGTTGATCATGGTGGTGTGGCTGTCGGTGCCAACCACGGTGTCGGGATAGGCGACGGTCGCCTTGCCCTCGGCCACGGTCCAGACGGTCTGGGCCAGGTGTTCGAGATTGACCTGGTGGCAGATACCGGTGCCGGGAGGCACGACACGGAAATTATTGAAGGCCGAAGAGCCCCAGCGCAGGAATTTGTAGCGTTCGATGTTGCGCTCATATTCGCGCTCGACGTTCTGACCGAAGGCCTTGGCCGTGCCGAAATGGTCGACCATGACCGAGTGGTCGATGACGAGGTCGACGGGGACCAGCGGATTGATCTTGGCCGCATCGGCACCCAGCGTGGCCATGGCGTCGCGCATGGCGGCGAGGTCCACAACGGCAGGCACCCCGGTGAAGTCCTGCATCAGGACGCGAGCCGGGCGGAAGGCGATCTCGTGCTCGACCGCGCCCTTGTTTTCGATCCAGGCGGCGACGGCCTTCAGGTCGGCCTCGGTGACGGACACGCCGTCCTCGTTCCGAAGCAGGTTCTCCAGCAGCACCTTCATGGAGCGCGGCAGGCGGTCGATCCCGTCCAGACCGGCTTCCTGTGCGGCCGGAAGGCTGTAATAGGCGTATTTCTTGCGCCCGACGGTCAGGTCCCGGCGGGTGGAAAGGCTGTCAACTGACGGCATGGGAGAGGTCCTCTGGTCAAAGCCGCCCGGACATCCGGTCGCGCCGTCTCGCGGCAAACGACGGGGCGCACAGGTCCCCGGCGCGCGCGGCGACAGCCTGCTGCGGCGAGGCGGCATATAGCCGTGGTCGGACGGCCCGTCCATGTATCCGCGATGTCTGTGTGGACATTGAGAACTGATCGCAAGTGCTCGGGGCCAACCGCATGATCGCCGCCCTTTCGGTCAGTGACCTCGTCCTGACCCGCGGCGAGCGGACGCTGTTCCGGAACCTGACCTTCACCCTCGCCGCCGGCGAGGCCGTTGCCCTGACCGGGGCCAATGGCGCGGGCAAGACGTCCCTGTTGCGCGCCATCGCCGGCCTGATTCGGCCGGAGGCGGGCGAGATCGCATTTCGGGACGCCGAGCGCCGGACCATCGACGAGGGACAGGCGCGGGGGCGCGAGCTGCATCTGCTGGGCCATCTCGACGGGCTCAAGACCGGGCGTCCGGCGCGCGACGAGCTGGTGTTCCAGTCCCGTTGGCTGGGACGCAGCCATGCCGGAATCGAAGAGGCGATCGAGACCCTCGGCCTGAAATCCCTGCTGGATCTGGAGGTCCGCAAGCTGTCAGCCGGCCAGCGCCGCCGGCTGGCGCTCGCGCGGCTGATCGGGTCGCCCCGCGCGCTCTGGCTGCTGGACGAGCCGCTGAGTCCGCTGGACGCGCGCTGGCGCGAGGCGGTCGGAGCGATGATGGCGCGACATCTGGCCGGCGGCGGAATGATCCTGGCGGCGGTGCACGACCCGCTGCCGATCCCGACCCGGGCGCTCGATCTGGGGGCGGTCCGATGAGCGCGGCGGGCGTCCTTTTCCGGCGCGAACTGTCCCTGTCCTGGGGTGGAGGCGGCGGGCCCCTGCTGGCCTGCGGCTTCTTCGCCTGTCTGACCACTGTCGTGCCGCTGGCGGCGGGCGGGGATCCCGCCGTGCTGAAACCCGTGGCGGCCGGGATCGCCTGGCTGGCCCTGGCCCTCGCCAGCCTGCTGTCGCTGGAACGGCTGTTCGAGCGTGATCTGGAGGACGGGGCGCTGGACCTGCTGGCGACCGGCCCGCTGTCGCTGGAGGCGGTGTTCGCGATCAAGGCGATCAGCCAGTGGCTGGCCACCGGCCTGCCTCTGGCCCTGACCGCGCCGATGGCGGCCCTGGCGCTGGGCCAGTCGGTGGAGCTGGCACCGCTGACGGCGCTGTCGGCCCTGATCGGGGGGCTGGGGTTCGCCTTCACCGGGGCCCTGGGCGCGGCGCTGGCCCTGGGGGCGAAACGGGGCGGGCTGCTGATCGCGGTTGTGGTGCTGCCGCTGTTCATCCCGCCGGTCGTGTTCGGATCCGGCGCGCTGGACCGGGCAGCAGCGGGACTGAGCTCGCTGCCCGCCCTGGCCCTGCTGTCGGCCTATGTGCTGTTCGCGGTCGTCATCGCCCCGCTAGCTGGCGCTGCGGCGATCCGCAACGCCCAGGGGTAGGTCAGCGAACGGCGGCGTAGGCGCTCAGTGTCTGCACCAGACGCGTGTGCTCGCGGGCGTTCATGCAGCGCGGTGCAGACCAGGACTGACCTGTGGCCCTGGCCTGAAGCGCCTCGTCTGCGGTGACGAACACCGGGGCAGCACCATGCTCGCGCCGAAAGGCGCTGCGGGTGGCGGCGTCGCTGCTGCACAGCATCACCACGCGCTGGGCACCGGCGGGGGCCTCGGCCGGGAGCCGGGTCTGTTGTGCCAGCGCAGGGGCCGCGACGGTGGTCGCTAGGGTTGCGGCGGCGAGAAGAAGAGTGAATCGGTTCATGGCGGGCTCCTCCTGATGGCCCGAAAGATGTCAGGGTCCGGAGCAATAATGCGCGCAAAACTGTGTCTGTAAAGAAAATAAGACAATCGTGCTGCAAATGGATGACACTGTGCCGTTTGCCCGAAAGGGAGCCAAAGGCGAACGCCGTGCGTATCTGATGCAAACCCCGCCCCGCTTCCACGAGATCCAATGACCCGAAGAGGCCTGTTCGCCCCCGCCCTCGGCGCCCTCATGGCGTCCATGACCGCCGCCTGCAGCCCTCTGGGGGTGCTGAACGCGGTCGCGCCGCGCGATTCCGGAGTCAGACGCGTGGCGCGCGACCTGCCCTATGGTGACCACCCACGCCAGCGGTTCGACCTCTACGCGCCGGCCAGCGCGCCGGCAGGGGTTCCCGCCCCGGTGCTGGTCTTCTTTTACGGCGGCGGCTGGGATTCCGGATCCAAGGACGTTTACGGCTGGGCCGCCCAGGCCCTGGCTGCGCGCGGGTTTGTGGTCGCCGTGCCGGACTACCGGCTGGTCCCGGAGGTGGTCTTTCCGATCTTCATCGAGGACGCGGCGGCCGCGACCGCGCGGGTGGCCGGGGTAGTGCCCGGATACGGCGGCGATCCGGCCCGGCTGGGGGTGATGGGCCATTCGGCAGGGGCCCATCTGGCGATGATGATCACCCTGGACCGCCGCTATATGGAGGCCGCCGGCGCTCCCGACCTGATCCAGGCCGCCGCCGGACTGGCGGGCCCCTATGACTTCCTGCCTTTCGACGTCGCCTCGTCGATCAACGCCTTCGGCGCAGCCCCGGACCCGCTGCAGACCCAGCCGTTGCAGTTCGCCCGGGCCGACGCTCCGCCGCTGTGGCTGGGGCACGGGACGGCGGATGTGGTCGTGCACGACGAGGACACGATCCTGCTGGAGGCCCGGATACGGGCCCTGGGCGGATCCTGCGAGGCGAAGCTCTACGATGGCCTCAACCATGCCGATGTGATCGCGACCTTCTCGCCCCTGTTCCGCAAGAAGGCCCCCGTTCTGACCGATGTGACCGGCTTCTTCACCCGACAGCTGGGCCGGCCCGTCTGACCCGCGGCACCCGCAACCTTGACCGTCTCGCCAAGGCCGTTTTCCTCCGTTAGAGGAGGCCATGACAGAACATAAAACAGGGCCGCTGGGCGCGCCCGAGGCGCTGGATCGCCTCGAAACCCTTTACACTCGCTCCGTCGACAACCTGCGTCAGGCCGTCCGGAGCTTTATCGCCACCGGCGAGCGCGCCGACCCGAAGGCCCGCGCCGAAGGCCTGTTCGCCTATCCCCGTCTGAGGGTCAGCTGGTTCGGTGACCGGCCCGACGACCTGGCCGCCCGGGCCTACGCGCGCCTGTCGCGCCAGGGCGTCTATTCCACCACGGTGACGCGGCCGGACCTTTACCGGCCCTATCTGGCCGAGCAGCTGGGCCTGCTCGAACAGGACTATGGTGCCACCTTCGAGGTCATGCCGTCCGAGCAGGAGATCCCCTTCCCCTATGTGCTGGACGGGTCCGACGTGAGCCTGGACCGCACCCTGACGGCCGCCATCGCGCGCTATTTCCCAACCACCGACCTGGCCCATATCGGCGACGAGATCTCGGACGGGATGTTCGACCCGGCCGAGGATTTCCCGCTGTCGCAGTTCGACGGCCTGCGCACCGACTTCTCGCTGGCCCGGCTGCGGCACTATACGGGCACGCCCGTCGAGGACGTCCAGTCCTACATCCTGTTCACCAACTACCACCGCTATGTTGACGAGTTCGTGCGCTGGGCCTGCGCCCAGCTGGCCGACCCGAACTCGGCCTATGAGACCCTGTCGTGCGCCGGCGGGGTGGTGATCACCCGCGACAATCCCGATCCCGAGCTGGCCATCCTCGACACCGCCTGGCGCAAGCATCAGATGCCCGCCTACCACCTGACCGCGCCGGGCTGGAACGGCATCAGCCTGGTCAACATCGGGGTGGGTCCGTCCAACGCCAAGACCATCTGTGACCACCTGGCGGTCACACGGCCCCACGCCTGGATGATGATCGGCCACTGCGGCGGCCTGAGACCCTCCCAGACCATCGGCGACTATGTGCTGGCCCACGCCTACCTGCGCGACGACCATGTGCTGGACGCGGTGCTGCCGCCGGACATCCCGATCCCCTCGATCGCCGAGGTCCAACGCGCCCTCTATGACGCCGCCAAGCTCGTCAGCGGCATGCCGGGCGAGGCCGTCAAGAAACGGCTGCGCACCGGCACCGTGGTCACCACCGACGACCGCAACTGGGAGCTGCGCTATTCCAAATCGGCGCTGCGCTTCAACCAGAGCCGGGCCGTCGCCATCGACATGGAGAGCGCCACCATCGCGGCGCAGGGCTATCGCTTCCGCGTGCCCTACGGGACCCTGTTGTGCGTGTCCGACAAGCCCCTGCACGGCGAGATCAAACTTCCGGGTCAGGCCAACCGCTTCTACGAGGGCTCGATCTCGGAACATCTGCAGATCGGCATCCAGGCGGTAGACCTGCTGAGGAAAGAGGGTTCGAGCCTGCATTCCAGGAAGCTGCGCGCCTTCGACGAGCCGCCGTTCCGGTAGGGTCCGTAAGGGGGGAGGCTCCTCGAGAAATGTCACGGTGACGCGATTTTTACCGTGACATACCGTGACATTTCTCCTTCCCGCCGGCCCACTGCGGCCTGTGCGGCGATTATAGAGCAGCGTGGGGTGGCGCACGTCCGCGACCCCTTAAATCGGATCCCGCTCTGATTTATCAGGGCTTTTCAGCGCCTGCGTGGATAACCGGTCACGGTTTGCGGAACAGATACAGGCCGAACGCCAGCCAGGGGCGGCCGAAGTCAAACGTGGCCCGGGTCAGGTCGGCGCGGGCGCGGATGGCCGGGGCCGCCGGATCGTCCGGTTGGGCGTCGAGCCAGGCCCGCACCCGGGCGTCGGCCCCGCCGAAGAAGGCGTCCCAGTCGGCGTCCGGCGCGATTCCGGCCGAGATCACCTCCAGCCCGGCCGCCGCCGCCGCCTCAAGCCAGCCCTCAAGGGTGGCATAGTCGCCGGTCGCGCCGATGACCTGGCGCAGGGGCGCGGGCGGCTCGCCCTTCCAGGTCAGATCACCCCACAGGAGCCAGCCGGGCGAGGCGAGGCGATCCGACAGGCGGGCAAATATATCGGCGGCGGAGCGGAAACCCGGGCCGGCCGGTTCGGTCGAGCCGAGGGCGACGATCAGGTCAGCGGGCGCGAGCCGGCCCAGCGCCGTGGCCGACACCTCCGCCACCACCGTGACCCGGTCGGCGACCGCAGCCTGAGCCGCCCGGTCGCGGATCATGTCCGCCATATCGGCATAGCGTTCGATGGCGTGGACCTGGAAGTCGAACCTCTTCGCCAGGGCCACAGAGACACCACCGGCCCCGGCCCCGATGTCGAGCACGCGCGCGCCTGCCGCAAGACCGGTCCGGGCCGCCAGAGCCAGAATGGCCGCAAGCGAGACCGGATTGGCGACCTCGAACCCGGCGTAGGCGATGCTGTGATAGGTCTGGGTCATGGTCCGTTCTAGCCGCCGGGCACGACCGACAAAAGGCCGCAAAGAAAGCACTTTACTTTACAAAGTCGCTCAGCCATCCTGGGCCCCTTGAAGCTGGACCGGAGGATGAGATGACGCGCGACCAACAGGCCATTCAGGACGACATCGCCTATATGCGGGCCCTGGCCCACGAAGGACGGCATGCGCCGCTGCTGGCCGGACGGTTTCTTGTTGCCGCCGCTCTCGTCTTCGGCCCGGCGAACATAGGTCTGTGGGCGATCCAGTCCGGACTGCTCGACGTCAGTCCGTGGGCCCAACTCTGGCTTTCGATCGGATCAGCGGTCGTCTTCGGCGGCGTATTGGCCGTCCTTATCCGTGGACAGAAGAGTCGGCCGGGCAGCCTGTCTTCCGGCAATCGGGCGGTCGGTGCCGCCTGGTCGGCAGTGGGCTACGGCATTTTCGTCACATGGCTGGGTCTGGTAGCTCTGTCGCTGAAGAGCGGGGACTGGGCCTGGATGTCGGTGATGCCGACGGTGGTGCTGGTCGCCTATGGTTCCGCCTGGATGGTCGCTGCCGCCATGACCCGGCTGCGCTGGATGACCCTGACGGCGTTGATGTGCTACGCTGGTGCCGTAGGCGTGGCCTGGTTCGTAGATAGTCCGGCGATCTTGCTGGTCTTCACCGCCGTACTGATCGCCGTCGCCCTCGTCCCCGGCCTGATCCTGATGCGGCAGGAACCGTCGGAGATCGTCTGATGCCCGACGACTTCGATATCGGCCGCATCGACGAGGTCATCCATGGACGAATCCGGCTGGGCATCATGGCTTATTTGTCGGGGGCGGAAACGGCCAACTTCAACGAACTCAAGGCCCGGCTGCAGACCACGGACGGCAATCTTTCGGTTCATCTCAGAAAGCTTGAGGAGGCGGGGTTCGTCGCAGTGGGCAAGAGTTTCGTCGGCCGCAAACCTCTGACGGAGGCGTCCATGACGGAAACAGGACGCAAGGCCTTCGACGTCTATCTGGACGCCATGGCGGGGCTGGTCGGGCGCGGCTGAGGCGGAGGTCAGGCGTCTGCGCCGATCGGTCCGGCGGTCGGCGGTTCAAGCCCGGCGAACGGTGCCCTATAGGGGAGCCATGACCTCGCGCATCCACGCCTTCGACGCCCTCGACAATTTCCGCGACTACGGCGGCTATGGCACGGCGGCGGGCCGGGCCCTGAAGTCCGGGCGGCTGTTCCGGGCGGCGCACCAGGCCTCGGTCAGCGGGGCGGACCTCGAGCGTCTGGCGGTGCTGGATATCGGGGTGGTGGTGGACCTGCGCCGGCCGGTGGAGCGCCGACGCCAGCCTTCGAAACGGCCCGCAGGCTTCAGCGGCGCGGTGTTCGAGAGCGACCTCGATGAGACGGGCGAGGCCCCGCACATCACGTTTTTGAAGACCGCCGACCTGACGGCCGATTCGGGGCGTCGGTTCATGACCGACACCTATCGCCAGCTGCCGTTCGCCCCGGCCCATCTGGACCTGTTTGCGCGTTACTTCCGGGCGCTCGGCGAGACCGACCGGCCGGTCCTGATCCACTGCGCGGCGGGCAAGGACCGGACCGGCATGCTGGCGGCCCTGACGCACCACCTGCTGGGCGTCGGACACGATGACCTGATGGAGGACTATCTGCTGACCAATACGGCTGTCGATCTGGTCGGGCGCGCGCCGGGCATTGCCGAACAGCTGAAGGCCATGACCGGGCGCATAGCCTCGCACGACGCCGTGGTGGCCTTCATGGGGGTCGAATCCGCCTATCTGGACGCCGCCATCGCCGCCATGACCGAGCGGCACGGCTCGATCGACGGCTATCTGGAACAGGCGCTGGGGGTCGACGCGGCCCTTCGCGACCGGATTGCGGACCGGCTGTCGGCGTGAGCGCCGGCGTCAGAACCGGGGTCCACGCCGTCCGCAGCCTGGCCTGGGTCGAGCCTCTGGCCGTCGCGGCCGGTCTGGCCCATCGCGACGGGGCCCTGTGCCTGCTGTCGGACGGCGGGCCTCACGGGCGCTTCTCCCATGTCGCCTGCGATCCGGTGGAGATCGTCGTCAGGGCGTCGGATCCGGCAGACCCGTTCGGGCCCCTGACGCGGCCGGAGATGGATCGGCTGGTCGTCGGACTGGTCAGCTATGACGCCGGGGCTCGGCCCGCGACCGGCCTTCGGGCACCCGCCGCCGGCGACTGGCCCGACCTGATGCTGGCCCGCTACCCCGCCATGCTGGTGTTCGACCACCAGACGCGGACCCTGTCGGCCGTGAGCCGGGGCACGAACCCGGCCGAAGCGGACGACGCACTGGATCTTGCCGAGGGCTGGGCCGCCACCCCCCGCCACGCCCCGCCCGCCCCGCCCGCCCCGCCCGCAGAAGTCTTCGCGCCGGAAGCCCCGGGCGAGGCCTATGAGGCCGCCGTGGCGGATGTCGTGGCCCGGATCGGGGCGGGCGAGCTGTTCCAGGCCAATATCGCCCGCGCCTGGTCCGGCACCCTGAAGCCGGATACCGATCCGTTCGATGTCTTCGTGCGTCTGGCGCGCGGACCGGCCCCCTATGGTGCCTTCTGGCGGCTGGGCGACCGGGTTCTGGTGTCCAACTCGCCGGAACTGTTCCTGACCTTCGATCCTGGAACCCGCCGGATCGAGACCCGTCCGATCAAGGGCACGCGGGCCCGCGATCCGGACCCGGTGATCGACGCCCGGCGCGCCGTCGAACTGGTCGCCAGCGAAAAGGACCGGGCCGAGAACCTGATGATCGTCGACCTGATGCGCAACGATCTGGCGCGCGCGGCCCGGCCGGGCTCGGTCGCGGTCGAGCGGCTGTTTGCGCTCGAGAGCTTCGCCACCGTCCACCATCTGGTCTCGACGATCGTGGGCGAGGCCCGGCCCGGCGTCGGTCCCGCCGACCTGATGGCCGCAACCTTCCCGCCCGGATCGATCACCGGCGCGCCGAAGCATCAGGCCCTGAAGGTCATCGCCGGTCACGAGGCACCACGCGGACCGTGGTGCGGCAGCCTGTTCCTGCTGGACGCCGGGGCCCTGCTGACCGCGTCGGTCCTGATCCGCACCCTGTCGTTCTGGCGCGAGGGCGATCACTGGGCCTTCCGGACCCTGGCAGGGGCCGGAATCGTGGCCGACAGCCGACCCGCCGACGAGCTGGAGGAGACCGAGGCCAAGATCGCAGCCATCCGCTCGGCCCTGCTCGGCTGAAGGCGACATATAAGGACATCCTTATACGTTCGTTGCCTAGAAGGCCTGCGCGGGCTATAGGCGCGCGCAACCCCGAACAGTCACGGCCGAGGAGCCTCCCCCATGACCGACTACATCGTCCGCGACATCTCGCTCGCCCCCTTCGGCAACAAGGAAATCGCGATCGCTGAAACCGAAATGCCGGGCCTGATGGCCCTGCGTGAGGAATTTGGCGAGCAGCAGATCCTCAAGGGTGCCCGCATCGCCGGCAGCCTGCACATGACGATCCAGACCGCCGTACTGATCCAGACGCTGGAAGCCCTGGGAGCCGACGTCCGCTGGGCCTCGTGCAACATCTTCTCGACCCAGGACCACGCCGCAGCCGCCATCGCCGCCGCCGGCACGCCGGTGTTCGCCACCAAGGGCGAGACGTTGGAAGAATACTGGGACTATGCCCACAAGATCTTTGAATGGTCCGACGGCGGCTATCCGAACCTGATCCTCGACGACGGCGGCGACGCCACCCTGCTGTGCGTGCTCGGCCCCAAGGCGGAGAAGGACGGCACGCTGCTGGACAACCC
>JBBSCK010000020.1:0-28033 GCA_038250335.1 Caulobacterales bacterium | reverse complement strand
CTTGGCGGCGATGGTGTCGGCGTCGTCGGTCAGGTTGATGCGTGACTGGTCCGAGGGGTCGGACTTGGACATCTTGGCCGCACCGTCGCGCAGGGACATGACCCGCGTGGCCGGACCCTGGATCAGCGGCTCGGGCAGGGGGAAAAAGCCCGGCGCATTGAAATCGGTGTTGAACTTGGCGGCGATGTCGCGGGTCAGTTCCAGATGCTGTTTCTGATCCTCGCCGACCGGCACCTCGGTCGCCTTGTACAGCAGGATGTCGGCGGCCTGGAGCACCGGATAGGTGTAGAGGCCGACGCTCGACCGCTCCTTGTGCTTGCCCGACTTCTCCTTGAACTGGGTCATCCGGTCCAGCCAGCCGAGGCGGGCCACGCAGTTCAGGATCCAGGCCAGTTCCGAATGGGCCCGTACCGCCGACTGCGGGAAGATGGTCGATTTCGCCGGGTCGAGCCCCGAGGCGATATAGGCCGCAGCGATTTCCCGCGTCTGGGCTGCCAGCAGGGCCGGGTCCTGCCAGACGGTGATGGCGTGCAGATCGGCCACGAACAGGAAACAGGGCGCACCACTGTCCTGCAGCACCGTGAACCGCTTCAGCGCCCCCAGATAGTTGCCCAGATGCAGGGCCCCTGAGGCCTGGATGCCGCTGAGGACGCGGCGCGGGCCGGCGTAGTCGCAAGAGGCGTCGATCATCAGTCCAGTCCGGTGGGGGTGGGGGCCCCGGGTTCACGCTTCAGCGTTGCCTTGAGTTCGGAGACGCTCACAGCGCGGAAAAGCACGATGCAGACGGCATAGACAAGGGCCCCGGCCCCGCAGACCAGGATCACGGCGACTTCCTTGGCCAGCAGGAGGGCGCTGAGTTCGCGGTAGAACAGGCCGGCGGAAACCAGCACCGCCGCCATAGCCCCCGAGGCGGCCAGCACCCGCAACAGGCGCGAGACGAACCGGCCCGACGGGTGCCAGGCCCGTTCGCGCATCAGCGTCCCGCCCAGAAGGGCGACATTGAGCCAGGCCGACAGACTGGTGGCGATGGCCAGACCCAGAACGCCGTCGACGCCGATGCGGCTGAACCAGAGGAACAGGCCCGACCCCAGCCCAACCGTGACCACGACCGAGATGATCGCGAAGATCATCGGGCGGCGCGTGTCCTCGCGCGCGAAGAAGGGCGGGGTCAGCACCTTGGCGAGGACAAAGGCCGGCACGCCCCAGGCGAACTGGCGCAGGACATCGGCGGTCCTCGCTGCGTCCTGACTGGTGAAGGCCCCGCGCGTCACGGTCGCGTCGATGATGAAAAACGGGATGACGAACAGGGCCACAGCGGCCGGCAGGGTGAAGGCCATGGCCAGGGTGATGCCGTCATCCAGCGTCCGCCGCCCGCCCTCATGGTCTCCCGAGACGAAGGCCCGGGTCAGCCGGGGCACCAGGGCCAGACCGATAGCGACGCCAACAATCCCCAGCGGCAGCTGATACAGGCGCTCTGAGTTGTAGAGAACGGACCTTGCGCCTTCGTTAGACCCGGCCAGTACCTGGCTGACAACCGAGTTCAGCTGCAGCGCCCCGCCGGCCAGAACGCCGGGGATGGCCAGTTTCAACGTTCTTGAGACACCCGTCGTAAGCCGGGGCCACGACAGGTTCAGCCGGATGCCGAGGCACCGCACCCCCCACCACAGCAGTCCGGCCTGGATCACGCCCGACACCGTCACAGCGGCCGATACCGCCAGCAGGATCGTCGGCTGGCTCATCGGCACAAGGCTGGGCGCGAGCAGGGGGACGAGGGTGCACAGGTTCAGGAACACCGGCACGCCCGCCGACAGGGCGAACCGCCCCGACGTGTTCAGCACCCCTGACAACAGCGAGGCGATGGTCATGCAGGCGAGGTAGGGCATGGTCAGCTGGGCGGCCGTGGTCGCCGCGAACAAGACGCCGCTGTCGTTCTTGTACGCCGACAGCAGGAACGGCATGACCCAGGGCATGGCGACCTGCAGGGCGATGCAGAATGCGGCCACCACCGCGAACAGGAACGACAGGGCCTCGGACGCCGTCACCGCCGCGGCTTCTTCGCCCTCGCGCGCCCGCACCCCGCCGTAGATCGGCACGAAGGCCTGGGCGAAGGCCCCCTCGGCGAACAGGCGCCGGAACATGTTGGGCAGCATCAACGCCGTGGTGAAGGCGTCCATCATCGGTCCCTGGCCGAACCGGGCCGACAGGAACAGATCGCGCCCAAACCCGAGGATGCGACTGCCCAGTGTCAGGCCGGCCTGCACGAGGGTATTGCGGGCCAGGCTCACGGTCGCTCGCTCATGGATGGATCCGGGTGAGACCCAGCGCTTAGCGCGCTTCCGCCGCCGGCGAAACGGCCTTCGGGGCCCGACGTGGCCGCAGCTCGGAGACGTCGCGCGCGCTGGCCCGGGCCGCGGTGATGCGCCGGCCGTCCGGCGCGGCCGGCGTGCGGTCCAGAACGGCCTCCAGCGCGGCATGGACCTCATCCAGAACCCGGTCCGAAGTGATTTTCAGCCCCCCGGCGTCGATGACATAGAAGCTGTCGACCGCCCGTTCGCCGAAGCCGGCGACATGGGCCGACCGGATCGACAAATCATGGTCCGACAGGGTCCGCGACAGCTCGGCCAACAGGCCCGGCCGGTCGGCACCCGACACCTCGATCACCGTGGCGTCCGCCGAGGCGGCGTTGTCGATCATCACCACCGGCCGCACGTCGAACACGGCGCGGCGCGACGAGGGCGTGCGCAGGGCCGGAGGCTGTACCGGGGCCTCGCCCCGGGCCGCTGCCTCCAGCGCCGCGATCAATGAGATCAGGCGGCGCGGTTCGGTCTGGCCGTAGGGCTGATCGGCCCCGTCCTGGACCTGAAACACGTCCAGCACCGTTCCATCGGCGGCAGTGGCCACGCGGGCCCCCGTCACATCGGCACCGGCGGCGGCGAGGACGGCGGCGAGGTCGGCGAACAGACCGGGCCGGTCGCGCGCCGCCAGGGCGATTTCCGTGGTCTGTTCGATCCGGCCTGCGGCACCGGTCCGAGCCTCCGCCGCCGCCCCTGCGGCGTGAGCGCGGGCCACAAGGTCGGCGTGGTCGGCCAGGGGGTCGGCCATCTTGACGTCCTCGCCCCGGAACAGGGCCTCGACGCGAGCATAGAGGGTGCGCATCAGCTGGCCCTTCCAGCTGTTCCACACGCCCGGCCCTACGGCCCGGATATCGGCCACGGTCAGCACCAGCAGCATCCGCAGGCGCTCGGGATCGCCGACGATCCGGGCGAAGGCCTGGACCGTGGCGGGATCGGAGAGATCGCGCTTCTGGGCGTAGTCCGACAGGGCCAGATGATGGCGCACCAGCCAGACCACCAGCTCGATGCGGCGCGGCTCGATGCCCAGTCGCTCGCAAGCCCGTCGCGCCGAGATGGCCCCGTCCTCCAGCTGTCCACGGTCGCCGCCCTTGCCCACGTCGTGCAACAGCATCGCCAGCATCAGGGCCTCGGGGTCGGCGATCAGATGGATCACCTCGCTGGCCAGGGGGTGCTCGGCCTTGAGCTTGCCGCGCGCGATGTCGTTGATGATACCGATGGCCTGCAGCGTGTGCTCGTCGACCGTATAGGCGTGGTACATGTTGAACTGGGTCTGGCCGACGATCCGGCCCCATTCAGGCAGGAACCGGCCCAGCAGCCCCGCCTCGTTCATGATGGTCAGAACCCGATAGGGCCGCTGTCCGTGCGCCAGAACGTGCAGCAGGGCCGCTGTCGCACGCGGATCGCGGCGCAGCCGGGGCGTCACCAGCGCCAGCGACCGCGTCACGGCCGAGAAGGCGTGGGGGTGCAGGTCAAGGTCATGCCGGTCGGCACAGACGAACAGGGTCAGAAGCTTGACCGGATCCTCGGCGAAGACCTCCGGTCCGGTGACCGACAGCCGCCCCCCGTCCTCGATGAAGCCGGGCACGCCGAGATTGCGTTTGCGTCCCGGAATCAGGCGCGACAGGCTCATCGTTTTCTTCTGTTGTCGCGCCTCAAGGGTGGCGCTCATGGCCCGGGTCAGGGCCCCGACGTCGCGGGCGACCAGGAAATAGCGCCGCATGAACCGCTCCACCGCCGGCTCGTCGCCGCGCCCGCGCCAGCCCATGCGGCGGGCCACCTCGGGCTGGAGGTCGAACGTCAGCTTTTCCTCGGCCCGGCCCGCCACCAGATGCAGGTGGCACCGGACGCGCCACAGGAAGTCGAACGCCTCCTCGAAGGTGCGGCGCTCGCGCGGCGTCAGCAGTTCGTCGAGCACCCTGGCACCCAGCGGGCTCTCGGGAGCCAGCGATCGAGCGATCCAGAACAGGGCGTTGAGATCGCGCAGGCCCCCCTTGCCGTCCTTGATATTGGGCTCGACCCGGTAGCGCACGGCACCGGCCTTGACGTGGCGGCTGTCCCGCTCCTCCAACTTGGCGGCGATGAAGGCCCGGGGATCGGCGCTGGTCACCATGCCCCGGAAGCGCCAAAGGAAATTCTCGGTCAGGGCCGCGTCGCCGGCCAGGGGGCGGGCCTCCAGCAGGGTGGTGCGGATGGTCATGTCGGTCCGCGCGAGCGACAGCGCCTCTTCCACCGACCGGGCCGATGACCCGACTTTCAGCCCCAGGTCCCACAGGACATAGAGCATGAACTCTGCGACGGTCTCCGTGCGCGCCGTCGTCTTCCACGGGCGCAGAAAGACCAGGTCGAGGTCGGAAAAGGGGGCCAGGACTCCGCGCCCGTAACCACCGACCGCGATCAGCGAGAGCTTTTCCGCCTCGGTCGGATTGTGCGACGGATAGAGGGTCCCGGTGGTGAATCGCCACAGGGCAATCAACAGTTCATCCGCCGCAGCTGCGTAGAGCCGCGCCACCTCGACCCCCGGCAGGCCGGCCGGCAGTTTCGCGGCGATCTTTTCGCGGGCTGCATCGTGATGCGCCTTCAGCACGGCAGCGACGGCCGGCCGCACGCCCGGCCCGCTGACGATGGCGTCGAGCCGGGTATCGAGGGTCTCGGTGATGGTCAAATCCTCCCCTGATTGGGGAGGATTGAGGCGTCCATCATTGGGTCAGCCCCTTCAGACGATAGAGGGCCTCCAGCGCCTCGCGCGGGCTGAGGTCATCCGGGTCGAGCGCCGCGATCGCCTCCTCAACGGCCGACTTCAGCGCCGGAGCCGGCGGTTCCATCACCGCGAACAGGGGCAGGTCGTCCAGCCGGGCATGAGCCGCCTTCTCGGTTTCCAGCCGGTCCAGAACGGCGCGCGCACGGGCCACGACCGCGGGGGGAACCCCCGCCAGCCTGGCCACCTGCACACCATAGGACCGGTCCGCCGCACCAGGCACCGCCTCATGGAGGAAGACCAGATCGCCGTTCCACTCGCGCGCCCGCATCGACAGGTTGCAGACGTGGTCCAGCCGCTCCTCCAGCCGCGCCAGTTCGTGATAGTGGGTGGCGAACAGGGTCCGGGAGCGGTTCATGTCATGCAGGGCCTCGGCGCAGGCCCAGGCGATGGCCAGGCCGTCATAGGTGGCCGTGCCCCGCCCGATCTCGTCCAGCACGATGAAGCTCTGCGGTGTCGCCTGGGTCAGGATGGCGGCGGTCTCGACCATTTCCATCATGAAGGTGGACCGGCCGCGCGCCAGATCGTCGCCGGCCCCGACACGGCTGAACAGCCGGTCGACGACGCCCAGCCGCATGGATTTCGCGGGCACGAAACAGCCCCCTTGCGCCAGCACCACCAACAGGGCGTTCTGGCGCAGGAAGGTCGACTTGCCGGCCATGTTCGGCCCGGTGACGATCGACAGCCGGGCGGCCCCCTGCCCGTCGCCATCCAGCCGGCAGTCATTGGGGGTGAAGGGATCGCCCGCCCGCCTGACCGCAGCCTCGACCACCGGGTGGCGGCCGGCCTCGACGACGAAGATCCGGCTGTCATCCACCACCGGCCGCACGGCCCCGACCTCGACGGCCCATTCGGCCAGGGCCGCGGAGGCGTCCAGTTCGGCGAGGGCGTCAGCCACGCCCTGCAGCGGCCGGGCCAGGGCCTGGACGCTCTGGCGCCATACCTCGAAGGTCTCGCCCTCCATGGCGAGCGCCCGGTGGCCCGCCTGGCTGATTTTTGCGTCCAGCTCCGACAGCTCGACCGTGGTGAACCGCACCTGCGCCGCCAGGGTCTGACGATGGATGTAGGGGCTCTCCGGTCCCGCCCGGAACAGGGGCTCGGCGTGTCTGGCCGTCGTCTCGAGGAAATAGCCCAGCACGGCATTGTGCCGGACCTTGAACGGCACCCCGCTGTCGGCCACGGCGCGGGCCTCGAGATCGGCAACGACCCGGCGGCTGTCGTCCCTCAGGGTCAGGGCGGCGTCCAGCTCGGGCCGGAACCCCGGTTTCACGAAGCCGCCGTCGCGGGCCAGATGCGGCGGCTCCTCCACCAGACCTTCGGCGAGCTCGAGTTTCAGCCGGGTCACGTCAGGCGAAAGGGACAGCCGGTCGAGACAGCCGGCGATGCGAGCCGGAGGATCCGTCAGGGGGTCAGGCGACGCGGCAAACAGCCCTGCAATCCTTTCGGCCATGGCGAGACCGGCGCGGATCGCGGCCAGATCCCGCGGTCCGCCCCGGCCCAGAGCCAGCCGGGTGACCGCCCGGGCCACATCGGCCGAGGCCCTGAGCGCCTCGCGCAAGTCGCGACGCAGGTCGCGGCGCTCCAGCACCCATTCGACGGCGTCCAGTCCATGGTTGATCTGAACCGGATCGCGCAGCGGCCGGGCGATCCGCTCGGCCAGGGCCCGCGCCCCGCCGGGCGTCACCGTCCGGTCGAGGCAGGCCAGCAGGGAACCCTCGCGTTCGCCGCGCTGGGTCCGGTCGATCTCGAGGCTCAACCGGGTCGCCGGGTCGATGGCCAGAAAGCCCGCGTCCCCTGATCGACGGGGCGGCGCCAGGGCCGGAACCCTGCCCGCCTGGGTCGTCTCCAGATAGGCGGCGATCAGGCCGAGCGCCGAGACCTCCGCCTCCTCGAAGGCCCCGAAACCGTCCAGCGAGGCGACGCCATAGAGGCGCGTTACCCGCCCTGACGCTGCCGCCGGCTCTGCCACGGCCGAGGCCAGGGCCTGGACCACGCCGCCGGAGCCGTCCAGCGCCCCCTGAAGCTCGGGATCGGAAAACGCCCTGTCGGTGACCAGCACCTCGCTGGGCCGGAAGGCCGCCAGGGTCGCGCCGAGGTCGGCCGGGTCGCAGGCCACGCAGTCGACCGTCCCGGCCGAAAGCTCGACGACCGCCACGGCCGCGCGTCCACGCCGGATCGCCACGGCCGCCAGCCGGTTGGCCCCACGTGCGTCCAGCAGGGAATCCTCGGTCAGGGTGCCCGGCGTCACCACCCGCACGATATCGCGCCGGACCACAGATTTTGAGCCGCGCTTGCGGGCCTCGGCGGGGTCTTCCATCTGTTCGCAGATGGCGACCTTGAAGCCCTGCCGGATCAGCCGGGCGATATAGCCCTCGGCCGCATGCACCGGCATGCCGCACATCGGGATGTCCTCACCCAGATGCTTGCCGCGCTTCGTCAGCGTCAGGCCGATGGCGGCGGCGACGACCTCGGCGTCCTTGAAGAACAGTTCGTAGAAGTCGCCCATGCGGAAGAACAGCACCGCGTCCGGCTGCGACGCCTTGGCCGTCAGGAACTGGGCCATGACAGGTGTGACGCCCTCAAGGGCCTCGGTCTTCGGGGGATGGGAGAGGGGGACGTTCATGACCAGCGGTCAGGGTGACGGATCGGAGCCCCCGCCTCAAGCGATCTTGCACAGCCGGGCGGTCCGGCGAACCCTCGGGATCAGGCGGCGTTGCTGACGCAAGCGCGCGGGTCGGCTCTGAGGGCGGCTGGTTCCTGCAGCGCCAGAGCCTCCCAGTCGAGGTCAGGCCGGGGTGCGTGGGCGGCGGCCAGAATGGCGCGCAGCTCGGCGGCCGAAGCGACGCTGGCCACCACGGCGGCGGCGGGCGGCAGGCCCAGACAGAAGGCCAGAGCGGCCTGCATCGGGTCGATCCGGGCCTCGGCCAGCCGCCGGCGCGTGCGCGACAGGGCGACGCCCTGATCGGCCAGATGGGGTGGCAGGTTCTCGCGGTTGGTGAACAGCAGGCCCCGGGCGAACACCGACGACACATGCACATCGACGCCCAACCCGGCGAGGTCGCTCAGCACGCCCTCAGTGACCGGCCGCTGGTCGAGGATATTGCAGGGCATCTGGACCACGTCCGGCTGGAACCGGCGCGCCAGAAGCGTCGGCCCGTCCTCCATGGCTGCGATGAAACCGATGCGTCGGTAAAGACCGCGATCCTTCAGCGCCCTCATACGGTCCCACAGGGCCCGGCCCTCGGCTCCGGCGAGGTCGCCTGCGGCCTGGGCCAGCAGGACATCGCCGCGCGGCAGACCCATATGTTCGAGCGAACGCCGGGCGCGGGCCTCGACCCGGTCCAGACCCTCGGACAGGGGCACGGTTCTGACCGACACAGCAAAGGGCGAGGGGAACGGCCAGGCCTGGCCCAGAATCCGCTCGCAGTCCCCGGACGGCCGCGTGGCGATCAGGCGCACGCCCGCATCCGCCCCGGTCTGGAGCAGGTTGCGCATGGCCTCCTCGCGCGCGCCGACCGGCGCGGGCAGGGCCCGCTCCGGCTGGGTCACGACGGCGAGGGCCAGCCGGGCGACCGGCGAGGGGGGTTTCTTTGATCTCACCCGGCCATGGTGACGCTCAAAGTTTAAGGGAGGCTGAGGGAGACCCTACCGGTTCCTTACCGGGCGAACAGCGGTCGCTGTTCTCCACCCCCGGTCGGACGGTCAGCCTTACCGCGATTTCACTTGAGACCGGGCCCGATCGGGCGGACCCTGGGGTTGAACTTACGGAGCCACCATCATGATCCGCGTCCTCAGCCTCGCCGCCGCCCTCGCGATCCTGCCCGTCTCAACCGCGCTCGCAAGCGACCCGCAGACCGCGTCCGAAGCCGCCATCGAAGCCGCAGCCGAAGCCTTCGAAGCGCGGATGGAGGCGTTCGGCGAAAGAGCCGAGCGCATCGGGGTCGACCCAAGCCTGACCGAAGAACAGCGCGATACCCGGATCGCCACCCTCTGGGCCGACTATGCGCCGGAAGTGTCAGCCTTCACCGCAGAAATCAGCCGGCACGCTGGCCAGATCGCCCGACAGGCCCTGGCCGATATCGACGTCGAAGCCCTGGTCGCTGACGCCCTGAACGATCCCGAGGTCCAGTCCGCGCTTCGCGCCGCGCCGGTCCTGGCCCGGGGTGTGGCCACAAACGGGACCTGGGCAGCGAACGATCCCGAGCAGTTGATCACCTATGGCCTGGTCGCCCAGTACGCGCTCGATCAGGCGTCAGACGCGGTCGACACGGTCGAGGCCGGGATCAACGGCGACAGCCCGACCGACGAATAGAGGCGGCCCGTCTCAGACCGGCTCGCCCCGCAACAGGCTGGGCAGGTCGCCGGTCGCCCCGCCCGCCTCGCGCATGAAGGCCCGCCGCAGCGGCCCGATCCGGTTGACCGCCGCCATGCCGAAATCGCGCGCCAGCCGGACCGGCACCAGATCGTTCGAGAACAGTCTGACGAAGGCATCGAACCCCGCTGCCAGCGCCTGGGTGTCGAACCGCCGCCAGCGGGCATAGCGATCGAGCACGATATCTGAGCCGATGTCCTCACCCAGCCGCATGGCCTCAATCAGCACCTGGGCGAGCGCGGCGGCGTCCTTGAGCCCCATGTTCAGGCCCTGGCCTGCCACCGGGTGCACCCCGTGGGCGGCGTCGCCGATCAGGGCGGTCCGGGTCGCCGTCAGCCGCGTAGCCAGCTCAAGCTTCAGCGGATAGACGAAGCGGGGCCCCTCGGGCGTGGCCCCGTCTAGAAACTCGCCGAACCGGCGCGACAGATGCGCCTGGAAGGCTTCGTCCGACGCCGTCCGAAGGGCCTCGGCCGCCCGTGTGGTCTCGGTCCAGACCAGACTGGCCCGCTGATCCGTCAAGGGCAGGATGGCGAACGGGCCGCTCGGCAGAAAATATTCGTGGGCGACATTGCCGTGATCCCGGCCGAGCCGCACCGTCGCGACAACGCCGGACTGACCGTAGCCCCAGCCGACGGTCTCGATGCCCGCTGTCTTGCGCACCAGCGAGCTCCGGCCTTCGGCGCCGATCACGACGGGGGCGGAAAGAACGGCTCCTTCGGCCAGCGTCACCCGGGCCGCAGACGCTGTGGTTTCGACCGCGACCACTGACCCGGGCGTATGCAGATCGATGCCGGATCCCGTCACGGCCTCGGCCAGGGCGGCGCGGATCTGGCGGTTCTCGACCAGATAGCCCAGCGGTTCGCCGCCATTGGCATCGCCGATTTCGTCGGCGTCGAAGCGTAGACAGGCGGGCGAGGCCGGCCTTGACGCCGCACCCGGCCGGCGACCATCGGTCACGAGGATATGGTCCATGCGACAGGCATGCAGCCGCAATCTGTCGCCGAGACCCAGCACATCCAGCATCCGGAAGGTCGACCAGGCGATCGCCGTCGCGCGGCCGTCAAAGGTCGGGGCCAGCTGGATCGGGAAGGGTTGGGGATCGATCAGGGCGACCCTCAGTCCGCCCTGCGCGACGGCCAGGGCAAAGGTCGCCCCCGCCATCCCGGCGCCGGCGATGATGATGTCGTGGGTGTGCGGTCCGCTCATGGGACGGTTCTCGCGCCGTCGGGCGGGCGCGTCCAGTGGCGGAGGGGTCGCAGACCGACTGCGGTGGTAAACAGCCCCTTAACCCTGGGCTGCGAGACTCGACGTCCGATCCTCCGGAGCCTTGGTCCATGTCCGCAGCCCTCGCCATCAGCCAGCGCGCCATTCTGGGTGCGCTCGTGCTGTGGGACGCGCCCTTCGTGGTGCGGTTCCGGGGCGTGCTTCAGGCGCTTTTGGCGACCCTGCTGGTCGTGGCGCTCGTGTCGTGGAACCCCGCCGACCCCAGCCTCAACGCCGCCTCTTCAACCGCCGCCACCAACTGGCTGGGGCCAAACGGTGCCCTGTTCGCCGACGTCTTCATGCAGTCCCTCGGTCTCGCCTCATGGCCTGCTGCGGCCCTCGTCGTCGCCTTCGGCCTCGCCGCAGCGATCGGCGACGCCATCCAGCAGCGGCTCAAGCCGACGCCGTTGAAGGCGCTGGCGGCCAGCGGCGGGGTCCTCAGCCTGTCGGCCGCCCTTTCGGCCCTTGCCGCCCCCACGGCCTGGCCCCTCGCTGCGGGCCTCGGCGGGTTGTGGGGAGATGCGGTCATCGGCGGGGTCGAGGCTGGCTTTCGCGCGCTGCAGCTACCGGCCGGCGGGATCATAGGCGGGATCGCCTTCCTCGCCTTCGGTCTGTTGGCCTGCGGCCATGCCGTCGGTCTGCGTCTGGCAGATTTCGGCGATGCGGCCGCCTGGGCGTCGGGCCTGGGCCCCGCCTCCGCTACAATAGCCCCGTCCCCGGTCCGCCGCCGCCCGGTGCGTCCCGATCCCGACATCGCTCCGGCCCGCGCGCCGAAGACGAAACGACCCGCAAGACTGGAAATGCCCGACGATGACGGCGACGCGGATGAGGCGGCACCGCCTTGGGAGGCCCCCGCCCCAGAAGGGCCCGCGCCGCGCCCCAGCGCCCTCGAGAGCGAGCCGCGCGTCGCTGCCGCCCGGCCGCCCAAGCCCTCCAGGAAGGCCGCGTCCGACGATCAGGCGGTGTTCGACTTCGTCCGGCCCGAGGGCGACTTCTCCCTGCCCCCGCTCGGCATGCTGGCCAAGCCCCAGGCGCGCGTCGGCATGGTCGACGAGGCGGCCCTGAAACAGAACGCCAAGATGCTGGAGGGCGTGCTGGCCGAGTTCGGGGTCAAGGGCGTGATCGACCAGATCCGCCCCGGCCCCGTGGTCACCCTGTACGAACTGGTCCCGGCCCCCGGGGTCAAACACGGCCGGGTGGTGGCCCTTTCGGACGACATCGCGCGCAGCATGTCGGCCCGCGCCTGCCGCATCTCGGTCGTGCCCAACCGCAACGCCATTGGCATCGAACTGCCCAATCTGAAGCGCGAGACGGTCTATCTGCGCGACCTGCTGGCCTCATCCGAATACGGCAAGCCGGCGCATATCCTGCCGCTGGCGCTGGGCGAGACCATCGGCGGCGATCCCTATGTCGCCGATCTGGCCCGGATGCCTCACCTGCTGATCGCCGGCACGACTGGATCGGGCAAGTCGGTCGGGGTCAACGCCATGATCCTGTCGATCCTGTACCGGCTGTCGCCGGCCGAGTGCCGGTTCATCATGATCGACCCCAAGATGCTGGAGCTGTCGGTCTATGACGGCATCCCCCATCTGCTGGCCCCGGTCGTCACCGATCCCAAGAAGGCCGTCGTGGCCCTGAAATGGACGGTGCGCGAGATGGAGGACCGTTATCGCCGCATGTCCAAACTGGGGGTGCGCAATGTCGCCAGCTACAATGAGCGCGCGGTCGAGGCCCAGAAGAAGGGCGAGCATTTCGAGCGCACGGTCCAGACCGGTTTCGACGACCAGGGCCGCCCGGTCTACGAGAGCGAGAAGATCCGGCCCGAGCCCATGCCCTATCTGGTCGTGGTCATGGACGAGATGGCCGACCTGATGCTTGTCGCCGGCAAGGACGTGGAGGGCGCGGTCCAGCGTCTGGCCCAGATGGCCCGTGCCGCCGGCATCCACCTGATCATGGCCACCCAGCGCCCCTCGGTCGATGTCATCACCGGCACCATCAAGGCCAATTTCCCGACCCGAATATCCTTCCAGGTCACCTCCAAGATCGATAGCCGCACCATCCTCGGCGAACAGGGCGGCGAGCAGCTGCTGGGCCAGGGCGACATGCTCTATATGGCCGGCGGCGGGCGCATCACCCGCCTGCACGGTCCGTTCGTGACGGATCAGGAGGTCGAGGAGGTGTGCAAACACCTGCGCGCCCAGGCCGAACCCGACTATCTGGACCTGATCACCGACGACCCCGACGGCGACGGCGACAATGCCCTGGACGAGGGTGGCGGAGCGTCCAGCGGCGACGACCTCTATGACCGCGCCGTGGCCGTGGTCACGCGCGACCGCAAGGCCTCCACCTCCTATGTCCAGCGCCGCCTGCAGATCGGCTACAACCGCGCCGCCTCCCTGATCGAGCGGATGGAACAGGAAGGCGTGGTCTCGCCGGCCAACCATGCGGGCAAGCGAGACGTTCTGGCCGGTCCGCCGCCTGTGGGTTAGGGCGACCGTTCACCCCGGGAGGGCTCGCGGCCTGAGCGCGGGAACCTTCCGGCCTGAACAGGGCTTCATCTGGCCGCCGGAATAAGGTCTAGCTCGCGTCATCGCCGCGCCCTACCGGCCCGTCACAACGGCGACATCGAAAATCGTCCCAACCTCCGGTCGAGCCGGAGGAGGATGACATGAGAAAGACGACCCATGATCCTGTCCCGCAGAGACCTCGGCTTCGGCCTCGCCGCCCTCGCCTCGGTGGCCGCCCTGCCGGCTGCTGCCCAGTCCGCGCTGTCGGCTGAAGACCGTGCCACCCTCGCCCAGGCCCAGACCTATCTGCAGAATCTGACCTCGGCCCAGGGCACCTTCGTCGAGACCGGTGCCGGTGGCCAGCGTCGTCAGGGCCGGTTCTGGCTGCAGCGTCCCGGGCGGATGCGGTTCGAATACACCGACCCGGCGGGCCTGCTGGTCGTGTCCGACGGCAACAACGTCAAGCGCTATGATCCCAGGCTGGAGGTGTTCCGCCAAGTGCCCCTCAGCGCCACGCCGCTGTCTACCTTCCTCGCCCGGAATGTCCGCCTCGACCAAGGCGTGCGGATCGACCGGGTCACCCGGATGCAGTCGGGTGCCTTTGCCCTGACGGTGCGAGATGGCGGCCGGCCCAATGACGGATCGGTCGTCCTCGCCTTTTCCGGCGCGCCCCTGCGCCTGCAGGAATGGACCATCACCGACGCGCAGGGCGCGCGGACGCGGACCCAGCTGACCACCCTGACGCAGGCCTCGGGCCTTGCCTCCAGCCTGTTCCAGCTGCGCGATCCGACCCGGCGACCCGGCCGGAACTGAGTCCCCCGGCTCTTTCGGCCCCCGGCCCGGGCGTCGGGGGTTCCTTACCGGCCGGGTTCGGCTAGACGCCGTCCATGCTTCGCATTGCCACCTGGAACATCAACTCCGTCCGCCTGCGCATCGACCAGGTCGCGCGCTTCGTCGCTGAAAGCGGGACCGATGTCCTGTGTCTTCAGGAAATCAAATGCCTCGAGGACCAGTTCCCGCGCAGCGCCTTTGCGGACATGGGGCTGCCGCACCTGAAGATCGTGGGCCAGAAGGGCTGGCACGGCGTCGCCATCGCCAGCCGCGTGCCAATCGAACCCAGCGACACGTTTCAGTCGTGCAAGCTGGGCCACGCCCGCTGCGTCTCGGCCCGCATCGCCGGGATCGACGTCCAGAATTTCTACATCCCGGCCGGGGGGGACGTCCCCGACCGGGTTCTGAACCCGAAATTCGATCACAAGATGGATTTCTATGAGCAGTTGACCGCGACCGTGGCCGCTCACGACCGGGCCAGGCCCCTGCTGATGTGCGGCGACTTCAACATCGCACCCAGCGAATTCGACGTCTGGAATCACCGCTATATGTCGAAGATCGTCAGCCATACGCCGGTTGAGGTCGAGACCCTGAACCGGCTGCAGGCGGCCGGCGGTTTCGCCGACGTTGTCCGCGACGCGCATCCCGAACCGCAGAAACTGGCCAGCTGGTGGAGCTACCGTGCCGAGGATTTCCGCACGTCCGCTCGGGGCCTGCGCCTCGACCACATCTGGACCTCACCCGGCCTGACGCCGGCGGTCGTAGCTGGGTCGGCGACCATTCACGAGCCGGTCCGGGCCTGGACCCAGCCCAGCGACCACTGCCCGATTACGGTCGATATGGAGGTTTGATCCCGTCTGCTTCCCTCACCTGCGGCGCAGGGAAGAGAAGCCCCTTCAGGGCTGCAGGCGGTATCCACCCGCGTCCGTCAGCAGCAGCCGGGCCTGACCGGGTTCTGGCTCAATCTTCTGGCGGAGGCGATAGATGTGGGTCTCGAGCGTGTGGGTCGTGACCCCGGCATTATAGCCCCAGACCTCGGTCAGCAGTTCCTCGCGCGACACCGCCTTGGCCCCGGCGCGATAAAGGTATTTCAAAATGTTGGTTTCCTTCTCCGTCAGCCGGACCTTCTTGCCCCTCGCGTCCAGAAGGACCTTGCCGGCGGGCCGGAACGAATAGGGGCCGATCTGGAAGACGGCGTCCTCGGACTGTTCGTGGCTGCGCAGATGGGCCCGGATCCGGGCCAGAAGCACGGCGAAGCGGAACGGCTTGGTGACATAGTCATTGGCCCCGCTGTCGAGGCCCAGCACGGTATCGGCGTCCGAATCCTGGCCCGTCAGCATGATGACGGGGGTCGACACCCCGTCCTTGCGCAACAGACGGCAGGCCTCGCGCCCGTCCATATCGGGCAGGTCGACATCGAGCAGGATCAGGTCGGCGCGGATTTCGCGGCCGAGACGCAGACCCTCTGTGGCCGTGGCGGCCTGGACGGTCCTGAACTCCTCGTGCAGCGCCAGCTGCTCGGCCAGGGCCTCGCGCAGGTCGTCGTCGTCGTCGATGATGAGCAGGGTCTTGGCTGTGGGCATCTGTCTAGAATGGCGAGGCTTGGCCCGAACGCCAAGGCGGCGGCCGAATTTCGCTTGGAATCAGATGTTAGAGGGCGTGAGAACGGGGTTTCGTTCCCCGAACAGGGCGGAACCGATCCGCACATGGGTCGCGCCCAGCCGGACCGCCGCCTCGAAATCACCGCTCATGCCCATGGACAGGACGCTCAGGCCATTGCGCGCGGCGATCCGGGCCAGCAGGGCGAAATGCAGGATCGGCTCCTCGTCGGCGGGCGGAATGGCCATCAGCCCCTCGACCGTGAGACCTGCGGCCCGGGCCTGGTCGATCAGGGCGTCGGCGTCCCGGGGGGCGACGCCCGCCTTCTGGGGTTCCTCGCCAGTGTTGATCTGGACCAGCAGGCGGGGCGAACGGCCCAGCCTGGCCGAGGCGGCGGCGAGGGCCCCGATCAGCTTTTCCCGGTCAAGGGTCTCTATCACGTCGAACAGGGCGACGGCGTCCTCCGCCTTGTTCGACTGCAGCGGGCCGATCAGCCGCAGTTCCAGGTCCGGCAGCGCGACCCGGCGATCCGTCCAGCGCGCCTGGCCCTCCTGAACCCGGTTCTCACCAAAAACCCGCAAGCCTCTGGACAGGGCCTCATCAATGGCTTCAGGCGGCTGGGTCTTGGACACAGTGGTCAGAGTCACCGAGACCGGGTCGCGACCGCAGACCCGCGCGGCCGCAGCGATGCGGGCGCGGATCGTCGCCAGCCGGTCTGCGAAGGCTTCCGGCGTGGACGGCGGGCGCGAAGCGGGGGATGAGGCGGGCATGAATGAACCGGAGACGACGGAGGACGGGGCCCGGCTTTGGGCGGTGGCGCAGGCCTTAGCCCGCGCGGCCGACGCTGTCAGGGGGGGCGTGCCGTCGCGCGCGCCGTCGCTGCTATTTTTCACCGATCCCGAACGCACGCCCCGCCCGTGGGAGATTGCGGCCACATTGCCCGCCGGGTCCGGCGTGGTTTACCGGGCCTTCGGAGCGTCAGGAGCGCTGGAGCAGGGCCTGCGGCTGCGCGCCGTGACCCGCGCGCGGGGCCTGCGCCTGCTCGTGGGTTTGGATCCTGAGCTGGGGGATCGCCTCGAGGCCGACGGTCTGCACCTGCCGGAGCGGGCGCTTTCGGCCGCCTATGCCCTGTCTGGACGTCGGCCAGACTGGATCCTGACCGGGGCGGTCCATTCGGCCAAGGCCGCCCTTGCGGGACGCAACCTCGATGCGGTGGTCCTGTCCCCGGTCTTTCCGGCCGGTGGTCGGTCTGCTGCACGGCCGCCGCTGGGGGTCGAGGCGCTTGGCCTCGCGTGCTCGGGGCCGACCCGGGTCATCGCCATGGGCGGCGTCACGGCAGAGAAAGCGTCCCACCTGATTGGGACGGGGGCCGCAGGCCTTGCGGCCATCGACGGACTGTCGGGGACGGTCGCCGACTAGAAGCGGAACAGGGTTTCCAGCCGGACACGCGGCTGGGCGCGGCGGTCGGTCTCGGGCGCGCGGGCCGGGTCCGGGGCGGGCGTGGCCAGTCCGGCGGCGGCCCCGACGCGCAGGCGTGGCGACAGGCGGTAATAGGCCCCGGCCTCCACATCACCCCAGCCGGTCTCGCGGCCGACGGGCTGGTTGAGGTTGAAATCCAGACCCCAGCGGCCGTTCTCGTTCCAGCGCAGGCCCCGGCGCGGGGCGGCGGGGACCGAACGTTGGGCCGACGCAGCCTCGGCCATCGTTAGGGCCGGGGCGCGGGCCACCACCTGCGCCGACGCTTCGCCCGCAACGCCAACGAGGGCGAAGAAGCCGAGCACTCCAGCGAAAACCGCACGCAGACGCATTTCCAACCCCTTGATCCGACGTTGACCGCCGGATGATCGCTCCGGTCCGACGGTTTCGCCGCGACGAATGCGATTAGACACCGGTAGTCCGCCCGGTCAACGCAACGGCGACAAACAGGACGGGTTCCGTTCACTCTGGCGCAGGGCTGTGGCGCAAGCGTCACGAGAACCGGGCCACAAGGTGTTCGCCCCGCCGGCGAACCCCGGCCGGGGGTACGGCACGGCACACAGTCGGACGGCAATGGCCGGATGGCCTTGTCATCGCCCCTTTTCAGCGTGTTATAGAGCCGCGCTGGGTGAACGGTCGGGGACCGTTGCGCCTTTCGCCCGCCCCCGCATCCGGGAGCATGGCGGGTCAGCCCTGATGGAGACGACGTTCGATGGGTTCTGTTCGCGGCAAGACGGTCCTGGCGACCACGATCCTGGTCACCGGTGGTCTGCTCCTCTCCGCCTGCGGCGGCCTGCCCTTCGGCGGCGCGCGCTCGGCCCCCCGCGCCGATGTCCAGCAGGGCATCGGGGTCAACGGCTATCTGTGGCGTGCCACACTCGACACCCTGAGCTTCATGCCCCTGCTGACCGCCGATCCGTGGGGCGGAGTGGTGAACTATGACTGGTACGTCAATCCGCAGACCCCGAACGAGCGTTTCAAGGCGACCGTTTTCATTCTCGACACCCGCCTGCGCGCCGACGCCCTGAACGTCACGGTGACCAAGGAAGTCCGCAACGCGACCGGCGAGTGGACGGTCGCCCCGGTCACTGCTCAGACCGAGGCGGATCTTGAGAACGCGATCCTGACCCGGGCGCGCCAGCTGAACCTGGCCAACGCGGGCTGACCGCCCGACCAGCAATCCCCTCCGACGGGTCTGTTCCTCAAGCGCGATCCCGAAAAGTGGGCGCCGGTTTTCGGTCTGGATCGCGCTTCGGAATAACGCAGACGCCTGAAGGAAGACCGTGTCCACCTCTCCGACCCGCTACGATCCCACGACCGCAGAACCCCGCCAGCAGGCGCGCTGGGCGTCGGCTGACGCCTTTGTCACGCGGGACACCGGTCGTCCGAAATACTATGTCCTTGAAATGTTTCCCTATCCGTCGGGGAACATCCATATGGGCCACGCCCGCAACTATGTGATGGGCGATGTGGTGGCGCGCCACAAGCGGGCCCAGGGGTTCGACGTGCTGCATCCCATGGGCTGGGACGCCTTCGGCATGCCGGCCGAGAACGCGGCCATGGAGCGGGGCATCCACCCCAAGCGCTGGACCTACGACAATATCGCCGCGATGCGGACCCAGCTGAAGCTGCTGGGCCTTTCGCTGGACTGGTCGCGCGAGTTCGCCACCTGCGATCCGGAATACTACGGCAAGCAGCAGGCCTGGTTCCTGGAGCTTTATCGGCGCGGTCTGGTCTATCGCAAGGACGGGGTGGTCAACTGGGACCCGGTCGACAACACCGTTCTGGCCAACGAACAGGTCATCGACGGTCGCGGCTGGCGCTCCGGGGCCCTGGTCGAGAAGCGCAAGCTGAACCAGTGGTTCCTGCGCATCACCGACTATGCCGACGACCTGATCGAGGGTCTGAAGACGCTGGATCGCTGGCCCGACAAGGTTCGCCTCATGCAGGAGAACTGGATCGGCCGCTCGAAGGGCCTGCAGATGACGTGGGCGTGGGCCGGGAACGTCCCAGCCGCCGCGCCCGCCGGCCTCGAAATCTACACGACCCGCCCCGATACCCTGTTCGGCGCGTCCTTCATGGGCATCGCCCCCGACCACCCGATCGCCCGGGCCATGGCCGAGGCCGATCCCGAGGTGGCGGCCTTCGTTGCGAAATGCCGCGCCGGGGGCACGTCGCAAGCCGACATCGAACAGGCTGAAAAGATCGGCCGGGACACCGGCCTGAAGGTCACCCACCCGTTCGACGGACGCGAGGTTTCGGTCTGGATCGCCAATTTCATCCTGTCGGAATACGGCACGGGGGCCATTTTCGGCTGCCCCGCCCACGACCAGCGCGACCTCGACTTCGCCCGCAAATACGACCTGCCGGTGATCCCGGTGGTCAAGCCGGACGGCGTCGAAACCGTCGAGATCGAGACCGAGGCCTATGTCGGCCCCGGCCGCATCTTCGCATCCGGCTTCCTGGACGACCTGTCGATCGAGGAGGCGAAAGCCGCCGCCATCGCCCGCATCGAGACGGCCGGCATGGGCGAGGGCGCAACCATCTATCGTCTGCGCGACTGGGGTGTCAGCCGTCAGCGCTATTGGGGCTGTCCCATCCCCGTCGTCCACTGCTCCGCCTGCGGCGTGGTGGAGATCCCGGCCGATCAACTGCCCGTGATCCTGCCCGACGATGTGACCTTTGACGTGCCCGGCAATCCGCTCGATCGCCACCCGACGTGGAAACACGTCGCCTGCCCATCGTGCGGGACCGCCGCGACGCGCGAGACGGACACGCTGGACACCTTCGTGGATTCCAGCTGGTATTTCGCTCGCTTTACCGACCCGACGGCGGCGGAACCCATCAACAAGGCCGCCGCCGACCGCTGGCTGGCGGTCGACCAGTATATCGGCGGTGTCGAGCATGCCGTCCTGCACCTGCTCTATGCCCGCTTCATCACCCGCGCGCTGTCGGACGCTGGCATGCTATCGGTGAAAGAGCCGTTCGCGGGCCTGTTTACCCAGGGGATGGTGGTTCACGAGACCTATCGCCGGTCCGACGGGGCTTGGGTCGAGCCCACCGATGTCGAACTGACCAATACGTCCGGCCAGCGCAGCGCCCGACAGCGGTCCACGGGCGAGACCCTGACCATCGGCGACATCGAGAAGATGTCGAAATCCAAAAAGAACGTCGTCGCGCCGCAGGAAATCCTCGACAGCCACGGTGTCGACGCCGGACGCCTGTTCGTCCTGTCCGACAGCCCGCCCGAGCGGGACGTTCAGTGGACCCCCGGCGGGGTCGAGGGGGCCAGCCGCTTCGTCCAGCGCGTCTGGACCCTGTTCGACGGGTTCGACCCCGACGCAGAGGGCGATCCAGCCCGGGACGCGGCCCTGCTGCGTGAGACCCACAAGGCCATCAAGGCCGTTTCCGAAGGGGTCGAGGGCTTTCGCTTCAACTCCGCCATCGCCAAGCTCTACGCCTTCGTCGCCACGATCCGGGATCACGATACGGCGAGCGGCAAAGGCCGGCACCAGGCCCTGTCGGCCCTGGCCCGGCTGATTGCGCCGTTCACGCCGCATCTGGCCGAGGAGGGCTGGACGCGTCTGGGTGAGGCCGGAATGGTTCTGGATGCGCCCTGGCCCGTCTTCGACCCAGCCCTGGCGGCCGACGACGAGGTGGTCCTGCCCATTCAAATCAACGGCAAGCGCCGCGGCGAGATCACAATGCCGCGCGGAGCCGATCCCAAGGCCGTCGAGGCCGAGGCGCTCGCCAACCCCGTCGTTCAGGCCTATCTGGAAGCCAACAGCCAATCGATCCGCAAGGTAATCGTCGTGCCCGATCGCATCGTCAATCTGGTCGCCGGATGAGCCGGCGCGGCGGAACGATCACAGCTTCGGTTGTGACCGCTTTGATCGCCCTGAGTCTTGCAGGGTGCGGGTTCACGCCGCTGTACGGTCAAGGAACCGGGTCGGCGGCGCTCGGTCGTATCGCCGTTTCTGCCCAGGATGACCGGCTGGGCTACAGGCTCCGGGAACAGCTGGAGGACGCCCTGGGTCGGGAGCATGGCGGCAGCCCGCTCTACCGACTGGAAACGGTCACCGAGCAGAGCCGCCGGCCGCTGGGGCGTCGGATCGATGACACCGCTACCCGCTACGAGCTGACCGTTCGCGCCGCCTGGACCCTGACCCCCGCATCCGGCGGGACACCGCTGACCGGGGTCGAGACGGTCACCACCACCTATGCCGCCGCCGACCAGCCCTATGCCGCCATCGCGGCCCAGCAGGACGGCGAGGATCGCGCCGCTGCTGAACTCGCCAGGCTGATCCGGCTCGACGTCCTGCGGGCCCTGGCCGAGTGATGCTTTTCCGATGATCCTCGCCAAGCGGCCTGAGGTGGACCGCTTTCTGGCCCGGCCCGACGCGGGGGTAAGGGCCGCTGTCATCCACGGCAAGGACCGCTCGGGCGTGGCCGAACGGGCCGAGACCCTCTGCCGGGCCGTCACGCCCGATCTGAACGACCCGTTCAACGTCACCCTGCTGACCGACAGCGACATCGACGGCGACGAGGCACGGCTGGAGGAGGCCCTGACTGCGCTCAGCATGATCGGCGGACGCCGGCTGGTCCGTATCCGGCTGGGCGGCGACAAGACGTCGATCGACAAGTTGCTGGCTGCGGCGCTGAAGACCCACGCCGAGGGGGGCTACAACCCCGACGCCATGCTGGTGATCGAGGCCGGTGCGCTCGGGCGCGACTCCGCGTTGAGAAAGGCCGCCGAGGCCGGCAAGGCCTCGGTCGGGATCGCCTGTTACGAGGACGAGGCGGGAGATATCGCCCGGATGACGCGCGAGGCGCTGGCGGCTGACAAGGTCGGACTGACCAGCGACGCCCTCGCCGCCTTCGTCGCCCGCCTGCCGCGCGAGCGTGGCCTGATGCGGCAGGAGATCGAGCGGCTGGCCCTTTATGTGGGGCCCGGGTCCGGTCGGACGATCGATGTCGAGGAACTGGAGGCGCATCTGGGCGTCGAGGCGGACGCCTCGCTGACCGATGCGGCGCTGCAGGCGTTCGGCGGACGGCCCGCACTGGCGCAGGGTGGGCTCAGGCGGGCCCTGGCCGAAGGCGAGAGCGCGGTCACGGCGGTGCGCTCCGCCGCCCTTCATCTGGGCCGGCTGCGTCGGATCAAGGTACTGCAGGAGGCCGGGGCCGGGGCCAAGGAGGCGGCCAAGGCCGCCGGCGTGTTCTGGAAACAGGAGGCCGAGATGCTGCGTCAGGCCCGGGCCTGGCGGCTGGAAGACCTCGACGTGGTTCAGGACAGTGTCAACAGCGCTGACGTGGCCACCAAGACCACGGGCCTGCCGGAACATCTGCTCGCCGAACGGCTGCTGCTGGAGATCGCGGCCCGGGCCAGACGGCTGGGGCTTTAACCCCGCTTGGAGGCCTTGCGGAACGCCGGCTTGGCCAGGGCGGCGCTTCGGGCGGCGACGGCGCGCTCGTCGGCCTTGCCACCGCTCATGCCGGCGTGGGCAGGGGCGTTGGCCTTCTTGGCGGCGAGAACGCGTTTCAGGGCTTGGGATGCGGTTTCAGGCGTGTCGGTCATTACACTATTCTAGCACAGTCAGGCGCTCAGCCCCGCATCAGCCGCCGACAGAGGTCGTCCAACTGTTCCAGACTGGCATAGGACAGGACCAGTTCGCCCTTGCCGCCGCGATCGGCCACACCGACCTTCAGGCCCAGGGCATCGGCCAGGTCCTGTTCGAGGGCGGCGATATCCGGCGAGGGCGTGGCCGGTGGGGACGACGCCTTGCCGCCGGTGGTGGGCCGGTTTTCCTGCTGCGACTTGCGGGCGAGGGCCTCGGTCTGACGGACGTTCAGCCCCTGCGCCACCACCAGATCCGCGAGGGCGTCAGGATTTTTCGCGGTCAACAGGGCGCGGGCATGGCCGGCCGTCAGTCGACCCTCCATGACGTGATCGGCGGCCCCCCGTGTCAGGTGCACCAGCCGGAGCGTATTGGCCACATGACTGCGCGACTTGCCGACGATGCCGGCGACCGCGTCCTGGGTCCGGCCGAACCGCTCCATCAACAGTCCATAGGCGTTGGCCTCGTCCAGCGGATTGAGGTCGGCGCGCTGGACGTTCTCGATGATGGCGACTTCCAGCACTTCCAGATCGTCCATCTCGCGCACGATGACCGGCACCTCGGTCAGGCGGGCGGCCTGGGCCCCGCGCCAGCGGCGTTCCCCGGCAATGATCTGCCAGCGCCCGTCCTCACCGGGCTGCTTGCGCACCAGAATCGGCTGCAGCACGCCCTTGTCGCGGATCGACTGGGTCAGTTCGTCATGGTCGGCCTTGGTGAACAGCTTGCGCGGCTGATCCGGGTTGGGTTTCAGGCTCTCGATCGGCACCGACAGCACGCCTGCGGGCAGGACCGCGCCCTCGGCGACGGAAACGGGCTCATTGACCGCCTCGCCCAAAAGGGCCGACAGACCGCGACCCAGACCTCGTTGACGTTCAGACAAACTCTTGATTCCGTTTCGTTATCAGGCTGCGAGGCGGCGACGCTCGCGCCCCACCACTTCCTTGGCCAGCTTCAGATAGGCCTGGCTGCCGGAGCATTTCAGATCATAAATCAGGACGGGCTTTCCGAATGAGGGGGCTTCGGACACCCGGACATTGCGGGGGATGACGGCGTCGTAGACCTTCTCGCCGAAATGAGCCCGGACATCGGCGGCGACCTGTCCCGACAGGGCGTTGCGGCGATCGTACATGGTCAGGACGAGGCCCTGGATCTCCAGGGTCGGGTTCAATGATTGACGCACCATCTCGATGGTCTTCATCAACTGTGTAAGACCCTCCAGCGCGAAAAACTCGCACTGAAGGGGCACCAGAACCCCGTCGGCCGCGGCCATGGCGTTCAGCGTCAACAGGTTCAGCGACGGCGGGCAGTCGATCAGGACATAGTCATACCGGGTCTGACCGTCCCCGCCCTGCGCTGCGAGGGCGTCACGGAGGCGATAGGAGCGCCGGTCGGCCTGGCTGAGCTCGATCTCGACACCGGACATGTCGGCATCGGCCGGGATGATATCGAGGCCGGGAACGGCGGTCCTGACCGCTGCATCGTGCACGGAGCGGCCATCCACGATGACGTCATAGATGGTTATCCTGCGTGTTTCACGTGGAACATCCAGACCCGTGGAGGCATTGCCCTGGGGATCCATATCCACGATCAGGACCTTCTCCCCGATCGCGGCGAGCGCGGTCCCCAGGTTGATCGCAGTCGTGGTCTTGCCGACACCGCCCTTCTGGTTGGAGACGGCGAAAACCCGCGCCGGGCGAGGCGAGGCCGGTCCGCCCGGGGATGACTGGGTCATGCTAACCACGGTGTTGATTCCCACGGGGACGGAGACTCCGGACGGTGACGATGCGGCCGCGCGCATCGCTCCGCGACACCGACAGTTCCGCGTCGACATGCCAGACCTTTTGCGCCTCCCGCAACTCTGCCCCGGCCTTCTCTCCCTTGAGAAACAGCCCTTTTGCACCGCGCGAGAGGCAGGGCTGTGCATAACCCAGCAGCGTCTCGAGGGGTGCCACGGCCCGGGCGGTGACGACGTCGACCTTCAGCGCCTGTTCCTCGGCGCGGCCCCAGACGACGGTAGCCGGCAGATCGAGGTCGTCGACCAGCGTTTGTAGAAAGCGGCAGCGTTTGCGCAGCGAATCGACCAGCCACACATGGGCGTCGGGCCGGTCCTTCAACAGAATGGCCAGAACCACGCCGGGGAACCCCGCCCCAGCGCCGAGGTCGGCCCAGGTCCGGGCATCTGCGGCCAGATTCAGCAGCTGGGCCGAATCCCACGCATGCCGGTTCCAGAAGTCCGGCAGGCTATCGGGGCCGACCAGGTTCATCACCGCATTGGCGTCCGTCAGCTGGACGTGAAACCGCTCCAGATCGACCATACGCTGCGGATCAGCCCCCGTCAGACTCTGGAATTCCTCAGCCGTCATCAGGCTGCAACCGCCGCCTTCTTCACATGGGACAACAGCGCCGTCAGGGCCCCGGGCGTGACGCCCTCGATCCGGCCGGCCTGACCAAGGGTCCGCGGCTGGACCAGCGTCAGTTTCTCGCGCACCTCATGCGACAGCCCGCCGATCGTCGCATAGTCGAGGTTGGCGGGCAGCCTGAGAGCCTCCTCGCGGCGCAGCGCGTCGGCGTCGGCGGTCTGGCGATCCAGATAGCCGGCATAGGCCGCGTCGATCTCGACCTGCTCGCGCACCGCCGCGCTCCACCCGGCAATGACCGGCCAGGCTTTCTGGAAAGCGGACAGTTCGACGCCGGGATAGGCCAGGAGATCACGCATGGAACGGCGCTGGCCGTCGGCATTGACGGCGATGCCCAGGGCTTGGGCCTCGTTGGGGGTGAAACGGGTCTCTCGAACCAGCGCGTTGGCTTCGACAAGGGCCGCCGCCTTGGCCTCAAACGCCTCGCGCCGGGGCGAGGCTACGATTCCGGCGGCGATTCCGAGGGGGGTCAACCGTTGATCAGCGTTGTCGGCGCGCAGGGTCAACCGATACTCGGCGCGGCTGGTGAACATCCGGTAGGGCTCGGTCACCCCGCGGGTGACCAGGTCGTCGATCATCACCCCGATATAGGCCTGGTCCCGCCCCAGAAGGATTTCAGAGGACCCGGCGGCGGCGCGGGCGGCGTTCAAACCCGCAATCAACCCTTGAGCGCCCGCTTCCTCATACCCGGTCGTACCGTTGATCTGACCGGCCAGATAGAGCCCCGGGCGGCGCTTGACCTCGAGGGAAGGGGTGAGTTCGCGGGGATCGACGTAATCGTACTCTATAGCATAGCCGAAGCGGAAAACCTCGACCTGCTCGAGCCCGGGCATGGTGCGCAGAAAGGCAGACTGGGTCTCCGGCGAGACCGAGGTTGAGATGCCGTTGGGATAGACCGTCGGATCGTCGAGGCCTTCCGGCTCGAGGAAGACCTGATGCGAGGTCTTGTCGGCGAACCGCACCACCTTGTCCTCGATGGAGGGACAATAGCGGGGTCCGCGTCCGGTCAGCCGGCCGCCATAGACGGCACTCTCGCCGAGATTGGCGGAGATGATGGCATGGGTTGCTTCGGTCGTATGGGTGATCCCGCAGGCGATCTGGGGAACCTCGATCCGGTCGGTCAGGAAGCTGAAGGGCACGGGCTCGGCATCGGCGGCCTGCATCTCAAGCTGATCCCAGGCGATGGTCCGGCCGTCCAGCCGCGCAGGCGTGCCGGTCTTCAGCCGTCCCATCTGCAGCCCGGCTCCATAGAGGTCGGCGGCGAGACCGGTCGAGGGGGCCTCGCCATGGCGGCCAGCCGGGATGCGTTCGTCGCCGCAGTGGATGACGCCATTCAGGAAAGTGCCCGTGGTCAGGACCACGGCCCCGGCCCGCAGTACGGCACCCTCGCCTGTCGTGAGGCCGACGATGCGGTCCCCATTGAGGATCAGGGCCTCGGCCGTCCCGGCCATAAGCGTCAGGTTGGCGGTCTGTGCCAGTTCGGCCTGCATGGCCACGCGATACAGGCGGCGATCTATCTGGCTTCGTGGCCCCCGGACGGCGGCTCCCTTTGAGCGGTTCAGCAGCCGGAACTGGATCCCGGAGACGTCAGCCAACCGACCCATCAGCCCGTCGAGGGCATCGATCTCGCGGACCAGATGACCCTTCCCCAAACCACCGATGGCCGGGTTGCAGGACATCTCCCCGATGGTCTCGAGCTTCTGTGTCAGCAGCAGGGTGCGCGCGCCGGTCCGCGCCGAGGCGGCTGCGGCCTCGCAGCCGGCATGGCCGCCGCCGATCACGATGACGTCGAATGTGCAAAGGGCGCTCATGGGCGGGGACATAGGCGAAACAGGACGCGCGCGCCACTCACCCGGTGTTTCACGTGAAACACAACCGGATCATTTGCCGATACAAAATGTCGAGAAGACTTCGCCGAGGACGTCCTCCACCCCGATAGACCCCGTCACGCGGGACAGGGCGGCAGCGGCCCGGCGAAGATCATCTGCGGCCAGTTCCGGCGCATCGACCAGCCGGGCCTGCCCGGTGGTGACCGCCGCAAGTGCCTCGGAGAGCCGCCGATGGTGCCGCTCTCGCGTCACCGCCGGGAAATCCGCGCCGGAGAGGTCGAGCGCCAGGCGTTCGGCCAGGACGTTGTGGAGCGACTGAAGACCCGTCCCGGTGATTGCGCTGACGGCATGCCCTGCGTCGGAGGCCAGCGGTCCAAGGTCGGCCTTGGTCCAGATCAACAGATCGTCCGGACGCATAAACGCCGCCGCGTCGCCCTCGGGATCGCCGGGGGCGCGGACCCATAGCCTCAGGTCCGCTGTTTGCGCCCGCGCGCGGGCACGGCGAATGCCCTCGGCCTCGACCGGATCGTCGCTTTCGCGCAGGCCCGCTGTGTCCGACAGCGTAACAGCGTAACCGCCGATCACCAGATGGGCGTCCAGCACGTCCCGGGTGGTGCCCGCGATGGCGGTGACGATGGCGGCCTCGCGGGCGACCAAGGCATTGAAAAGGGCGGACTTGCCGGCGTTGGTTTCCCCGATCAGAACGATTCGGTAGCCCTCGCGCACCCGTCGGCCGCGATCGGCATCGGACAGCGCGGAGCGAAGATCGAGGATCAGCCGGTCCAGACCCGGTCCGGCCGCGCGGGCCAGATGATCCGGCACATCCTCGTCCGGGAAATCGATCTCGGCCTCGACAAGAGCGAGAGCGGTGAGGAGGTCGCGGCGGAAGCCGGCGTAGGCGTGGGACAAGGCCCCATCGAGCTGGCCCAGCGCCTGGGACGCCTGGGCCGAGGTCTCGGCGTCGATCAGGTCCGCCACGGCTTCGGCCTGGGCCAGATCCATCCGACCGTGCTCG
>JBBSCK010000019.1:0-28138 GCA_038250335.1 Caulobacterales bacterium | reverse complement strand
TGGCCGAAGCTCTTCTTGGCCAGCAGGCCGTGGGCCTCGAGCGATTCGCGCAGGGGGGGCAGGTCGGTCACCCGCTCCTGTTAGCGCGCCGCCCTCGCCGCCGCCATGGTGGCCGCCAGGCGGATCGCCGCGATCAGACTGTCCGGCCGCGCCACGCCCTTGCCCGCGATGTCGAACCCGGTGCCATGGTCGGGCGAGGTGCGGATGATGGGCAGGCCGAGCGTGGCGTTGACGCCGCCCCAGAAATCCAGCGTCTTCACCGGGATCAGGGCCTGGTCGTGATACAGGCAGATCGCCGCGTCATAGGTGGCGCGCGCTGCGTCGTGGAACATCGTGTCGGCGGGCAGGGGATCCGTGATCTGGATGCCCTCCATCCGCAGCGCCTCGACTGCGGGCTTTAGAACCTCGATCTCCTGCAGGCCCAGGGCCCCGCCTTCGCCCGCGTGCGGGTTCAGGGCCGCCAGCGCCAGACGGGGAGCAGCGATGCCAAAATCGCGTTGCATCGCCTCGTGCACGACCCGCGCGGTGCGGCACACTCTCTCTGTCGTGACCAGTTCGGGGACCTGATCGAGCGCAACGTGGATGGTCACGAGACAGGCCTTGAGATCCCGCGCCGTCAGCATCATCACCGGCCCCCGCGTCCCTGTCCAGGGAGCGCCGGCGGTCAGTTCGGCGATGAACTCCGTATGCCCCGGAAAGCGGAAGCCGGCGGCATAGAGGGGGGCCTTGGCGATCGGGGCGGTCACCACGCCCGAGATCTCGCCGGCCAGGGCCAGCGCCACGGCCTGCTCGATCCAATCGGCAACGACCGGGGCGTTGCGCGGATCCGGCCGACCGGGCTCGACTGGCGCGGGTGCCGGATGGTGCAGCACGGGCAGGCCTCGACGGAAGGCGGCCGCGGCGTCCGACGGCGCGCCGATCTCGATGACGGGCATACCCTGCGAGGCCAGCAACCGGGCGTCGCCGATCACCGCGAACGGTGTTTCGGTGGTGGTGGCGGTCCAGGCCCGGGCGATGATTTCCGGGCCGACACCGGCCGGCTCGCCCAGCGTCAGGATCAGGGGCGTCTTCGGATCGAAGGTTGCCGCCACCCGGTCACTTCATCTCGATCAGCGCGTCGGCCCGCAGGTCGCGGATGTAGCGCCGTGCCAGCATGGCCAGGTTCTGGTTCTGCAGCCGGCCCTCGACCTCACGATAGGTCGGCACGTCCGCGCCGCCGACCCGCCGTCCGCACACTGCCAGCAGATGCAGGCCGAGTGGCGTGCGCACCGGGTTGCTGATGCTGTTGATCTCGGCGGAGCGGGCGACCTGCTGGAACTGCGGTGCCAGATTGGCCACGTCGCTCTCGCCCAGGTCGGAGCCCAGCAGGCCGGCCTCCGAGGTCGTGCGCTGCAGGATGTTGTCGCAGGTCAGGCTCGACCTCAGGCCTTCCAGCCGTGTCGATGCGGCCGCGACCTCGGCCTCGTTCGCGGTTTCCGGCAGTTCGATCATCGCCTGTTTGAGAGACACCAGGCTGGTCGCGGCCCCCGAGCGTTTGTCGCGCATGTAGATGATGTAGACGCCGCCCTCGACCGGGATCGGCCGCGACAGCTGACCGACCTCAAGAGCGTCCAGCGCGGTCTGCAGGGCGGGCTGCACCGTGCCCTGCACGACCCAGCCCGCGTCGCCGCCGCGCCCTGCCGATGGAGCCGCCGAGAACTGGCGTGCCACGGCCTGGAAGGGCGCGCCCTGGACCATCTGCTGCACCAGCTGCTCGGCTCCGTTCAAGGCCGCCTGCTGGCCGCCGACGCGGTTGGCCTCCAGATAAATTTCACCGACCAGAAACTGGGGCTTGGCCGCAGCCTCGTTGAACTGGCGCAGCGCCTGCTCGACCTGGGTCCGGCTGACCCGTGCGCGGCTGTTGAAGCGGCCGCCGACCAGATCGCGCCAGCCGATCTCGGTGCGAAGCTGGGCGCGCATGGCGTCGGGGCGGATCCCGCCCTGGGCCAGAAAGGCCATGTAGTTTTCAGGCGTCGTGCCGGCGTCCTGGGCCATGCCGGCGATCTCGCGATCGACCTCCTCGTCCGAGACCACCAGCGTCTTGTAGTTGGCGATCTCCTGGGCCTGCAGCCGCTCTTCGATCAGGGCCTGCAGGGCCTGCTGCTGGATGGCCGGAATATTCTCTTCCGTCGGCTGGACCTGGCTCATTGCGATGACGCCAAGCATCCGCTGGCGCAGGTCGAAGCCGGTGATGACCTGATCGTTGACGGTGGCCACGATCCCGTCAGCCAGTTTGAACTCGGGCTGGGGGGCGGGGGCGCCCTGGGCAGGGGTGGGCCCTGGCATACCGGCTGCCGGACCGGTGCTGGCGGTCTGGGCGACCGCCGAACCCGCGACCAGCGCAGCCATTGCGACCCCGGTCGTAAAACGCATCAAACCCATGGTCAGTCCTGGTTCCTTCGAGCCTGCTTCCACCATCCGGGGATGGGGCCGGCGCACGTCTTCACGCGTCATGCCTAACGCAGGCCGTTTGTGCCATAGCCTGACCCTCCAAAAGTGGCGAGGTTTAGACGGAAGAACACCCCGTCAGACGGTCCGGTCGGCCGGACCCGAGTGTTGTCGCGGCGATAGCCGATCTCGATCCGGAAACAGTCGTCGTCGAACAGGAGGCCCACTTCCGACCGGGTGATCAGGTTCCGCTCCAGATCCGCGATCCCGGCGACTGTTACCCCCCAGTTGCCATAGACGAACTGCTGGGCCGCCAGTTGCACGAACTCGTAGTTCCGGTTGAGCGGGCCACGCAGCGGATTGGACCGGTCAACGATATAGCTGACCGTGGCCAGGTTGCGCCGGCCCCAGCGGCCGTCGACTGCCGCCTCGGCCCGTCGAACGTCGCCCGAGCCATCCACGGTGGCGTGGCCCCAGCCCCGGATCCGGTCGGAAGGCTGGAAATCGCCTTGCACCACCCAGTCCGATGCCTGTGCCGCCAGGCCGGTCGGATCATACAGGGCTGCGGGTTTGTCGGGGATCGGGACGCGGAACCCGTCCTGTTCGGCGGCGCGCATGCTGCGTCCGATGAACAGGCTGGCGGTACGGCTGTCGCTCCAGCGCAGTGTCGTCCGGACGCCGGCGGTCATCCGGGCGCCGCCTTCCAGCAGATCGTAGCCGGGGAACCTGTCCACTCTGAACAGCGAGGATTGATCCAGCTCCAGCGTCTGGGAATCCTCGACCGGAATGCGCGCGTCCAGATCGGGATCGGTCGAGACCGAAATCTGGCCCATCGGCTCGACGATCAGATCGGCACCGTCGCTCAGTCGCCGGATCAGCGGATAGCTGATGTCCAGGCCGAGCATGGCGCGCTCCCGCGTGATCGTTTCATCGGCACGATCGCCGCCGACTGGCGGCAGGTCGGCCACGGAATACAGGTCCACCCGACCGTCAACGAACGCCTCGTAACGGACGCCGGCGGGCGAGGTCACGCTGCGCCGCCATTCCATCTGGCCGCTGATGCGCCGGCTGTCCACGCCCGGCAGGCCTGACGTCGAGCCGGCCGGGATCACCTCGGGCCGAAGCACCGGGCTGCCGAAAAAGGCGTTGCGGGACAGGGACACCGCAGACCCCTTCAGACGCAGACGGCCGCCGAGGATCGCCCCTTGCGGCTCCCAGCGGGCGTCGATCAGGGGCGCAACCAGCGGCAGGGCATCGTCGGATTCGAAGATGTTCAGCGCCGGGGTGATGTCGTTGAATTCGGTAACCCTCAGGCTCTGGATCGAGAAGGCCGCCACCGACAGATAGGACCGTTCGGTCTGGCGCTCGGCGTACAACTGGCTGATCAGCCGGCGTTGATCGCCATAGTACAGGCCGTTGTCCTGATAGGGATCCTGAATGTCGTAGCGGTCGAACAGCGTCTTGTCGGACGTCCGCTCGGCGGTGAAGCCCCAGCGCCAGGGGCCGGCCATGTCGAAGCGGCCGTGGGCGAGGAGATAGCTGCGGCTGGTCCGGTCGCCGAAATCGACATTGCTTTCCGAGGCACCGTCGCCGTCAAGGTCAAAATCGCCGAAGTTGCGGGCATAGGTATAGCCACCACGGGCCACCACCGTGCCATTGGTAAATCGCCGGCGCCACTGCAGGTTCAGGAACGGCAGGACGCGGGTGTTGAACTGGGGGCTCAGCAGCCAGTCCTCGGAAGCGGACACCACGCGCAGATAGGGCGTTTCGACTGAAAACCCCCGTCCCTGATCGTAGTTGACGGTCGGTGTCAGGAAGCCTGAGGCCCGTTCAACCGTCGGGTCGGGGTGGGCGAAGAACGGCGTCCAGAACACCGGCACCCCGCCCAGTTTGAACACGGCGTTCCGATACAGGATGGCCCGGAGCTCCTCATCCTGGACCGCCTTCTCGGCCTGGATCGACAGGCTCGGCACCTTGGGATTGCCTTCGGCGTCGCAGATGGGGCAGGGCGTGAACAGGGCATAGTTCAGCTCGTTGACGTTCTCCGAGCGTCGTACGGCCGTCGCCGCCATCAGGCTGCCACCACCGGCCAGCCGGGTTGCGAAATCGACCACGACCCCCGCCTCGAGGTCCGACCCGAGCTCCAGATGGCTGGCGAAAACGATGTTGCGCGCCGGGTCGATCAGCTCGACCTCGCCGTCCGCAGTGCCTACGCCCCGGGCCAGATCATAGGTGATGCTGCGGCCGCGCAGCGTGTGGCCCTGGAACCGGGCGTAGACGCGGTCCCGTTGGCCGGATGCGGTGATGACGTCGCCCTCGCGGGCCGCACTCTCTGCCTCGATATACAGGGCGTCCGCTGAGAGTCCGTCGGCTCCGGTCGCCTCGACCGCCGCCGCTGCCGGGGCTGTCCCCGGAGGTGCGGCCTGGGCAAGCGCCACCCCCGGCGACAGGCCGAACAACGCCGCGCCGGCCAGAAGCCGGAGGCGCAGGGCCTTCCTGCGAGAGACGGCAGCTTCAGCCCTCATGCGTCAAACCGTTTCCTTCAGGCCCCCGCCCGGGGCCGCTTAGCCGTCTTCGGTATAGAACAGCAAGGTGAAGGCGGCGAGCGCTGTCAGGATCGCGGGCAGCCATGCGGCCAGGAACGGGGGCACGACCTCGGCCGCGCCCATGGCGGCCGAGAACTGGTTCAGAAAGAAGAAAGCGAATCCCAGCACCACGGCGGCCACCGCCATGCGCGCCAGATCGCCCAGACGCATCAGTCGCAGGGAGAAGGCGGCTGCCAGTATCGTCATCGCCGCGAACGTCAGCGGCGTGGACAGCAGCGACTGCAGCCTCAGCCTGTAGGCCGTGGACGAAAAGCCGGCGGCCTCGATCCGCCGGATCTGGCCAGGCAGTGACCAGAAGGGGGTCGATTGCGGCCGGGCAAACCGCTCGAAGGCCTCTTCGTCGGCCAGGGCGGAGGGCAGGTCGAGGGTGGCGTAGCGGACGGCGCGCTGGCCGGTCTGGGCCCCCACGGCGTCGAACAGCCGCCAGCGCCCGGCGCTCAGGCTGGCCGAGGGTGCATCGATCCGCTCGGTGAACGCCCGCCGTCCCTGCGGATCGGTGGTGTAGATGAAGAAGGTCACGTCCAGCAGGCGGGCATTGGCCCGGTCCTGCCGGCCGGCGCGGATCACCATCTGGCGCTGGTTCTCGCCCTCGCGAAGCCAGATAGCCTGCTGTTCCTCTGCGCCCCGGACGGAGCCGGAAATGCGCGCGCGTTCGCGCTGGAACAGACCGTCGGCCGAGGCCGCCACGGGACCGATTGCGGTCACGGTCAGAACGCCCGCAGCCAGCGCGGCCCCTGCTGCAGGCAGGACGAAGCGCCAGGCGGACACACCGGCCGCGCGCATGGCCACCAGTTCGCTGCGCCGGTTCAGTCCGACGAACGCCGCCAGAGTGCCGAACAGGAAGACGAAGGGCAGCAGCTGGACGATCACCGCCGGCGACTTCAGCAGCATCAGGCCCAGGATGCGCGGTCCCGACAGGTCGGTATCCGACCCCAGGCCGCGTGAGATCTCGACGAAGTCGATCAGCATGACGAGGGCCGCGATGACGGCGAAGGCGACACCCAGCGATCGCGCCAGCTGCATCAGCACATAGCGCTCGATCCGGCCAAGCCTCAGCGCGCTCAGCACATGGCGCGGTGCCGAGAGGACGGATCCCAGCCTTTTCATGCGAACCGTGCCTTCCACCAGGCCGCCGGGGCCGACGCCCACGCGCGGCCCGGCTTCAGCGTCCGGAACATCAGCCGCAGTGCCAGGGCGGCGGCTGTGAGAGGCAGCAGATACTGGAACACGTTCAGCCATGCGTTCCAGGCGCTGGCGGCGACCACGGCATAGCCGATGATCCGGACCAGCAGGAAGGCGGCCGAAGCCCGGGCGATCCGCAAGCCATAGCCCGTCCGGCTGAATCCCCCGCCCAGGATCGCCGCCAGCGCCGTGGCAATGGCCGTCAGGGCATAGAGCGGCGACGACAGCCGGGACTGGGCCTCGGCCAGCAGTTCGTCCCGGGGGGCGGTTTCGCGGATCAGGTCGGGGGTTGGATTGAACAGCTGCGACATCCACAGATCGGCGGGCTTGTAGCGGATGCGCTCGTCGCCGGTGACATACTGGGCCAGGGGGAAGACATAGCCATCGAACGACAGCTGCTGCAGCACGCCGCTGGAGTTGTACTGCTGCCACGACCCCTGTTTCATGGTCAGAACCGGTTGGCCGTCGACCCGACCGAAGCGGGCTTCCGACGCATCCCAGGTGGTCACCTGGTCGCCCTCCTCGATGTAGATGAACAGGTTCTTGAGCAGCCCGTTCTGCTCGATCTGCTGTACATAGACGGTCAGACCGTTAGGCCCCTGGACGAAGCGGCCTTCCTCGACCAGCAGGGCGGCGAGGTCGGTGCGGATCTCGAACGCCTGCGCCCGCGCGGTCCGCTGGGCCCAGGGCTGGACCACGACATTGGTGACCAGCACCACTGCGGCCACCGCCAGCGCCAGCCGGGCGGCTGGTTCGATCATCTGCCACCGGGTCATGCCGCTGGCCGAGGCCGCCGTCAGCTCCTGCTCGCGCTGCAGGCGCGTCAGGGCGATCAGGGCCCCCACGAAAAGGCCGATGGGCAGGATCACGGCGAACAATTGAGGCACCGCCAGCAGGGTCAGTTTCAGCATGACCCAGACGCTCTGGCCACGCTCGACGATGACCTCCAGCTGGTCCAGCGTCTGGCTGAGGATGCCGATTCCCGCCAGCGAGGCACCGGCTGCCAGGACGGGCAGGCTGATCTGGCGAAAAAGGTAGCGTTGAATCAGGGTCATGCGGGCGATGAAATCACCCGGTTGCGGGCGCGGACGTTGCGGCGCATCTAATACACGTCCGGGCGCGCTGCCGACAATGGCGGGCGCGTCCACCTTCGCAGTATCAATGACCGGGACCGAAATCCCGGCCGGAGTTTTGAGTTCATGAATATCGCTTTCGTCGCCGAACCCGGCGTCTCACAGACCCTCGCTTTGCTGGTTCATGAGGGTCGTGTGCTGGCCGGATCGGGCGGCGACCACGACAAGGCGACCTCGGGTGCCCTGACCCGCGCAATGACCGCCAGCCGCTTCACCGGTGCCCCGAACTCCAGCCTGATCGTCGCCGCGCCCTCGGGTGTGAAGGCCGACACGATCGTTCTGGTCGGTGCCGGCGAGCCCGCCAAATTCGACGACCTGGCGCTGGAGACCGCCGCCGGTGCCGCGTATCACGCGGTCAAGCTGTCGGGTGCCGAGAGCCTGACGATCGACCTCGGCCACCTGTCGGCCGAACAGGCGGCCCGCGCCGCTTTTGCGGTCCGCCTGGCCGCCTACCGGTTCGCCAAATACCGCACCAGGGAAAAGCCTGAGAAGATCCCCTCGATCCAGACGGTCAACATCGTCACCTCCGATGTCGCCGCCGCCACGACGGCGCTCGAGCCGCTGAACGCCGTGGCCGAGGCCGTGAGCTTCTCGCGCGACCTCGTCGCCGAGCCCGCCAATGTCCTCTATCCGGTCGAGTTCGCCCGTCGGGTCAAGGACCTGGAACGGCTGGGCCTGACCGTCGAGATCCTCGGCGAGAAGGAGATGGAGAAGCTGGGCATGCACGTCCTGCTGGGCGTGGGCCAGGGTTCGGTGCGCGAAAGCCAGTTGGCGGTGATCCAGTGGAACGGCGGCAAGCCGGGCGACCAGCCCATCGCCTTCGTCGGCAAGGGCGTCTGCTTCGACACCGGCGGCATCTCGATCAAGCCGGCCCAGGGCATGGAGGACATGATCTGGGACATGGGCGGCGCGGCCGCCGTCGCCGGCCTCATGCACGCCCTGGCGGGGCGCAAGGCAAAAGTGAACGCCGTCGGCGTGCTCGGCCTCGTCGAGAACATGCCTGACGGAAACGCCCAGCGTCCGGGCGACATCGTCACCTCGATGTCCGGCCAGACCGTCGAGATCATCAATACGGACGCCGAGGGTCGCCTCGTCCTCGCCGACGCTCTCTGGTACACCCAGCAGCGGTTCAAGCCGAAATTCATGATCGATCTGGCGACCCTGACGGGGGCCATGATCGTGGCCCTGGGACTCGACTACGCCGGGGTGTTTTCCAACTCGGATGACGTGGCCGACGCCATTCTGGCCGCCGGTCCCAAGGTCGGCGAGAACGTCTGGCGCATGCCGCTGCCGCCCCAGTACGACAAGATCATGGACAGCATGCATGCCGATGTGAAGAACTCGGCCGGGCGTGATGGTGGGTCGATCACCGCCGGGCTGTTCCTGCAGCGCTTCACCAACGGCGTGCCATGGGCGCACATCGATATTGCCCCGACGGCCTGGGTGACCAAGTCCACCCGTCCGACCGTGCCGGACGGCCCCGTGGGCTGGGGCGTGCGTCTGCTGGACCGTATGGTGGCCGACACCTACGAAGGCTGATCGACGTGAGCGGGACCGGCGACATCTGGTTCTATCACCTCGAGCGGTCTACGCTGGAGCAGGTCCTGCCCGCGCTTCTCGACAGGACGCTTCAGCGTGGCTGGCGCGCGCGCATCCGGGTCGCCGACCCCGACGCGCGCGCGGCCATCGACGAGCAGCTGTGGACCTGGCGCGACGACAGCTTCCTGGCCCACGGCCTGTCGGACCAGCCCCACGCCGAGCGCCAGCCCATCCTGCTGACGGCGGGTGCCGAGAACCCGAACGGGTCTCAGGCGCTGTTCATCGTCGACGGATCAGACATGAGCCCCACAGAGGAGTTCGAGCGATGCTTCATTATTTTCGACGGCAGGGACGAGGTCGCGCTGCATCGGGCTCGCGAACGCTGGACATCCCTGAAAGGGGCGGGGGCCAGTCTGGCCTACTGGAAACAGTCCGACGCGGGGCGCTGGGAAAAGGCGGCCTGATCGCCACGCTTCTCCTCGCCGCCTGCTCCTCCAACCCGGAGAATGCCGGTGCACCGGCGCCGGCCTTGGTCGAACGGGCGGAGTCCCGTCAGCCCGTCGGCAGCCGAATGCCGAGCGGCGATCAGGACCTGTGCAGGGCCCGGGAGCTTCAGTCCCTCGTCGGACGGCACCGCAACGAGATTCCGGTCCCGGTCGAGGTCGTCAACCGCCGCGTGTCCTGCACCACCTGTTCGGTGACCATGGACTTCTCGCCCTACCGGCTGAACATCTTCTACAACGCCGACACCGGCATCGTGGAACAGGTCCGCTGCGGCTGAACTGTCGCTTCGATAACGCTGCCGGGATCCTCCGCAGCGTCCACTGCGGCGGATCCCGGCCTATACAGGCTTACCGGCGCCCCGCGATTACCAACGCCACGCGTCGTAGATGACCTCGATGATGTAGCCGTCGTAGCTGTCGATCAGATAGATGGTCGTGTCGACGGCCACCCAGCGGGTCCCCGGCGGCGGATAGCCCAGACCATAGGTGCGATAGTCGTTCAGGCTGTAGCGCCAGAAGATCGACGGCAGATAGCTCCCGACCGACCAGCGCTGGCCGAAATAGTTCCGCGGCACGGAGTAGTAGCCGTAGTTGGGCGCGAAATAGTAGCCGAAGCGGAAGCCCGTATAGCCCCGGAATCCGCGATCGTTGCGCCACCAGTCATTGCCGCGCCCCCGGTTCCAGTCGCGCCGCCAGTCGTTCTGGTTCCAGCGGTTCTGGAAGCCGCCATAGTCGCGCCGGCCGTAGCGATCACCCTGCCAGTTGCGGCCGCCGTTGTTGCGATCGCGGTCCCAGCCGCCATTGTTGCGGTCACGGTCCCAGCCGCCGTTGTTGCGGTCGCGACCCTCGTAGTCGCCGCGAACATTGTTGCAGACCAGCAGGCCGTTATTGTTTCCGATGTCGCTGGACGAGCAGCGGCCCAGTTCGATGGACGTACCGCGCACATTGCCCCGCGTGTCGCGACAGTCGGCATAGAGCCGGCCCTGATTCACATACGAGCCGCTGCAGCTGTCGGCGAAACTGCCGCGCGGCGCGACGCGCTGGGGCCCGTCCTGCGACGTTGTGTATTCCTGACCGCCGCCGTTACGCCCACCTTCGCGATCGCGTCTCTCGTTGCCGCGATTCCAGTCCTGTCCGCCGTTGCCGCCCCGGCCTTCCTGGCCGCCACGATCGCCGTCGCCTCGGCCGCCATTCCAGTCCCGGGCATTCCCGCCCCGATCGCGACCCTGGCCGCCGTCCTGCACCGGGGGCGGGAGCCCGGGTGTCACGGACGGAGTATTCCGGTTCCAGCGGTCGTCTTCCGCACGGCGATCGACCGCGCCCCGGTCGCGATCGCCACGCCCCTGTCCGTCGCCCCGGTTCCTGCCGCTACCGTTTTGGCCGCCGCGATTGCCACCGTCGCCGCGAGCACCGTCCTCACCGCCACCACGATTTCCGCCGCGCTCGCCGCGATCCCCGCCGCGCTGGTCCTCGGCCCGTTGGACCGGGGGACGCTCCTGCGGCGCCATCTGCACGGACGGAGCGGTCTGGCCGTCCGCCTGGAAGCGTGCCCCGACGTTGTTCGCCGGCACGTCGTCAACCACGTCCTGAGCCATCGCCAGGGTTGGCAGACCGGCTGGCAGGGCGAGGGCGGCCAGGGCGGCAAAGGCCGTCAGCATCGATTTCATGTCTCGTCTTCCCCGCACGCCGGTCTCCGGCGGCTCGGGATCAAGGTCTGCCCCGGTCCATGAATGCAGGCTGAATGGGTCCCCCGGCCGGTCTGACGCTTCATGACGGCGGCGATCCAGCTCCCTTCGCCTTGCGGGCCGGACCTGCGTCGCCCAGATCAGACCCCCGACCCCCGACCCCAACTCAAGACGCCTGCCCCCTTCCGACGGAGACCGCCGCCATGACCGCCCCGATCCAGCTCTGGTACTGGCCCACGCCCAACGGCTGGAAGATCTCCATCGCCCTTGAGGAGATGGGTCTGGCCTATGAGGTCTGTCCGGTGAACATCGGCACGGGCGAACAGTTCGACCCGGCCTTCCAGGCCCTCAGCCCCAACGGCCGCATGCCCGCCATCGTCGATCCGGAGGGCCCGGGGGGCGAGCCCCTGTCGATCTTCGAAAGCGGCGCGATCCTGCAGTATCTGGGCAACAAGTCCGGGCACTTCTATCCGACTGACGTGCGGGCCCGCGCCGACGTGGACCAGTGGCTGTTCTGGCAGGTCGGCGGCCTTGGCCCCATGGCCGGCCAGACCCACCATTTCCGCCAGTACGCCCCCGCGATCATCAGGGATCAGCGCCAGATCGCCTATGGTGTGCGTCGCTATACCGACGAGACCCACCGCCTGTACGGCGTGATGGATCGCCGTCTGGCGGACCGCGACTATCTGGCTGGCGACTATTCGATCGCCGACATGGCGGCCTGGCCGTGGATCCTGCCGGAGCATCAGGGACAGGATCTGGCCCATTTCCCCCATCTGGCTGCCTGGATGGAGCGGGTCGGATCACGCCCTGCGGTCAAGGCCGGCCGCGCGGTCGGCGAGGCCCTGCGGCGCAATCTCGCGGCCTCCGGAAAGGCCGCCGAGGAAGCCCGGAAAGTGCTGTTCGGCCAGCGCGCGCGTTAGGACTTTGGGAACGCCGGGTAAACCAGCCGTTGATGGTATATTTCCGACGTGTGAATCGGCCAGCCAGTATTCATTTCCCCTTTACTGAAAAGAATTTCAACCTCGCGGCGCTGTTAACTTTAACTTCAAACCGCTGGTATTTGATCGTATCTCGAAGGGCGGGTCCAGAACGGACGTCTGCCTTCGCAGAGGATAGGCTGATGAACGCGCACGAAACCGCGCCGGACCTGCAAAACGAAGCCGAGGCGGCACCGCTGCCCCTGCCGACGGCCGACATGGACGGCGACGCCCTGTTCCGGTTGGGCATGATGTATTCTTCCGGGTCGGGCGGCTGTCCGATGGACCGGGTCTCGGCCCATATGATTTTCAACCTCGCGGCCATGAAGGGCTCGATCGAAGCCCGCGTCTATCGCCGCGAGATGTCCGAAGAGATGGAACGCGACGAGATCGCCGAGGCCCAGCGCGCCGCCCGCCGCTACATCGACGCCGGCGTGGTCAAACTGGCGGCCTGACGGACGTCGCCGTCCTCGGGTCTGTCCCGAGGACCGATCGTCCGGCCCGCGCGACCCACCCCGAACTTGCGCGGACCGGCGCCACGGCCTCAAGGCGTCCGGGCGGGGGCGATGTCGGTCTTTGACTATGTGAACGGCTGGTGGGTGCGCGCGGCCGAGTCCCGGATCCTCGAGGGTCGCGAGACCATCCTCGCCATCGCCCCGAGCGGGCTGGGTGTGTTGGTTTCCATTCGGCGAGCGGACCTTCCGAAGACGGTGTCGGGTGGGGAGCGGTCTGGCAGTTTCAGGGTGCAAGGGGTGTCAAGCCGACATTGAAAATGTTGAGCGACACCGACGTTCTCAGTATCGGACCCCCATGATATTCGCCAGCATCACACGCCTGCGCATTCGTTCCATTCGGTTCATGCCGCAGTTCATCGTCCACACGATACGGACGGTAAAGCAGGTGAAAAGTGCTGGCGGTTACCTCGGCGGCTCCCTGCTGGCCGACAGAGAGCTGGCATTCTGGACGATGACGCTCTGGCGCGAAGAGAATGATATGCGGCGCTATATGACGAGCGGAGCCCACATTGAGGCGATGCCAAGGCTGCTGGACTGGTGCGACGAAGCCAGCATGGCGCACTGGCTACAGGATGACGCCTCCGTGCCCGAGTGGCTGGAGGCTGATCGCCGAATGAGAGCCGAGGGCCGCCCATCCAGGGTGCGTTATCCCAGTTCAAATCATTGGGAGCTTACTTACAGAACGCCAAGAATGGCAGGAGGACTTCCGATGAAATCGGCGACAAAAGCCTGAAATTAGTCGCCGGCTAGTGACTGCTTCTGAGAACCTATCAGTCGCAGCAGGAACGACGGCCCCGGGTCGTGCATCGCAATCGGGATCGTGCCGGGATGCGGATGTTCGCGGGACGCCTGTGTCGGCCGCAAACCACCCGGCTGGAGCCAGGGCGCAGGAATAAATTCCGCACTCGCCCTTGCGGCCACCGCATCGTCCGCCCACATCTTCGAAGTTCTTTGACACGTGCATCTCGCCAGTCCGCCCTTGGGCGGCCGGTTCAAATTTCCGATAATCACGTCACGGTGACAAAAACACCATCGATAAAAGACTTTAACATCAAGGACTACTCGTTTTGTCACCCTCGATTATGTCATGCTGTTTTCGTTTGGGGTGACGAAAAGCCCACGGACAGACCGGCGCGCTCAGGCAGCGAGGCGGTGTGACTGACCGAGGATCCCGCTCATCGCGGCGAAAGCCGGGATCCAGACCTTTCGTTCCCCGTCTGCGTCGGATCGTGGACGTCGCCAGAGGTCGAAATCGATCACCTAAAACACTGGATCGCGGCTTTCGCCGGGATGAACGGGGAGGGGGTAAGCTCAAGCAGCGAGCCGCCGCGCGGCGAGCGATAGCGCTCTGAAAGCGTCAGCGTCCCTAGAACTGCTGAAACTGCCCGTTGATCGAATAGTTGAAGCCGATCGGCAGGGCGTTGCGGACCTGGGTGAAGAAGTTGGCCAGTTCGCCCAGGGTCGTGCGCGGCACGAACAGGATGTCGCCGCGCCGCAGGGCCACGACCTCGCCGCGCCGGGGCCGCAGGTCCACCGGCCGCATCATCCGCACCCCGCCCGGTCCGCGCCGGATCAGGGCCACCACGCCCGACCGGGCGCTGGGCAGGAAGTCGCCGGCCATGACGATGGCCTGATAGGCGTCAATGTCGCCCGGCATGTCATAAACGCCGGGGGTGCGGACCTCGCCGGCCACCCAGACCTTCAGCGGCCCGGCCTGTTTCAGGGTCACCTCGACGACCGGCCGCACCAGTTCGGCCGCATAGGCCTCCGACAGGGCGTATTCCAGTTCCGACAGGGTCCGGTCCGCCGCCATGGCCTGACCGATCAGGGGCAGGGCGATCCGTCCGTCCGGCCCGACCTTCAGCGTCCGGGTCAGCTCGGTGGCCGTGGGCGTCGCCACCTCGATCTCGTCGCCGGGATACAGCAGATACTCAGGCTCGGCCTCGGTCCAGTCGGCAAAGCCGATGTCGGCAAAGTCGGCGCGCCGGACCCTCTGCACTCGCGGCCCCGCCTGTCCAGAGGCGCAGCCGGACACCGGCGCGGCCACGAGGGCAGCGCCGAGCGTCCACAGTATCTGGCGCCGATCGAACATGGGACGGACCCTCGCCGGTCATGGGTAATGGATGGTTAACGCCGAGCAGCGAAGGATCGCAGACGGTTCACTGTATTCCGGATTCGCCCGCTCCCATGCGTTCGTCGGCCTCCTCGACAGCCTATGTCCCGGCCCGCCCGCGCTATGGGCTGGTCGACGTCGTCGGCCTGCTGTTCCGCGAGCTGACGCTGATGGTCGTGATTTTCCTGGTGCTGGTCGCGATCGGGACGGCGGCGGTCCTGATGCTGAAGAAGACCTATAGCGCCGGGGCGAGCCTGTTCGTCGGGGCCGGGCAGGAATATGTCTATCAGCCCCGGGTCGGCAGCATGACCGACCGCCAGTCCCAGCCACCTGCGCCGGGCGAGGTCGCCCAGTCCGAGGCCACCATCATCGGCAGCCGCGAGGTCAAGCTGCGCGCCGTCCGGGCGCTGGGCCTGACCTTTTTCCAGAAGCCGGACAAGGGTTCGACCGACACGGTGGCCAAACAGGAAGGCGACGCCATCAAGTTCATCAACGACGGCCTGTCGATCTCCACCGCCCCGCAAAGCGCCATCGTCGGCCTCGGCTTCGAGAGCGACAACGCCGACAAGTCGGCCGCCGTCCTCAACGCCATCCTCGACCAGTATCTGATCTATCGCCGCGAGGTGTTTCAGGACCGCTCGACCCCCGCCATCCAGTCCCAGCGCCGGGTGTTCGAGGACGAACTGGCCGATGTGGATACCGCCTATGAGACCTTCCTGACGTCCAACGACATCGGCGATTTCGCGGCCTCGAAAACCGCCCTTGCCACGGTTTATCAGACCACCCTGACCGAAAAGCTGTCGGTCGAAAACCAGCTGAACCAGGCGGCCCGCCGGCTCCAGACCCTTGAGGCGCAGCAGGCCATGACCCCCGCCGAAGTGACCCTGCAGCAGGACCTCAACGTCTCGGCCCAGGACCAGATCCTGCAACTGCGGACCGAGCGCGAACAGCTCCTGGCCCGCTACCAGCCCGACAGCCAGCCTGTGCGCGATATCGAGGCGCGGATCGGGGGCCTGCAGGCCTATGTGGCCAGTGGTACGACCGTCGGGGCCAAGGAGGTCCGACTGGGCCCCAACCCCGTCTGGACCGAACTGGAATCGACCCGGATCACCACCCGGGCGGAGCGCGACTCGCTCATCGCCCGGCTGGCCTCGGTCAACCGCCAGCTGGCCGAAATCCTCGAACGCCAGGCCCGGATGACCCGGCTGGAATCCGAGAACGCGACCCTGGCCTCCAACCGCGACGTTCTGACCGCCTCGATCCGCGAGTTCCAGCAGCGCGAGACCCAGAGCCGGGCCGACAACGGTCTGGTCCGCGCCGGGGCCGACAACGTCCGCGTCATCGAGCGCGCTGCCGCCCCGACCCGGGGAACCAGCCTGAAGCTGCCGATGCTGGTCCTTGTGATCCTGTTCGCCGGCTTCACTGCCCTTTGTGTGGGTCTGCTCCGGGTCTTCACCCGCCGCGGCTTCGCCACCCCGGGCATCGTGGGCCGGACCCTGGACATGCCGGTCCTCGCCGTGGCCCCGATGAAGGCGCACTGAGTGGCCTTCGCGCCATGGTAGCCTCACCGGCAATGGTCAGCGCGTAGCCGATTCGATGGTCGATCTCACATCCGAAATGGCGGGTCTCTGGGCCGCCCTTGGACCGGCCCCCGCCCATCGCGGACGGGTCATACAGTTCGCCTGTGCGCATACGGGGGAGGGCACCTCGACCGTCGCCCGTGAGTTCGCCCGGCTGGCCGCCGTCCGGGCTAGAAAGCCCGTCTGGCTGATCGACGCCGACCTCGCCCAGCCCGGACAGCAGGAAGCCGTCGCAGCCGACCCGGAGCGGTACGGACGCCTCGGCGCGGCCGCCGCCTCCTCGCCCAACGGAACCGGCTTCTTTGCCGTCACACCGCCGGTGATGGGCAGGGACCGCAAGCCGGTATCGTCCGCCCGACTGATGACCGCGCGGCCCTGCCTCGGCAGTCGCCTGTGGGTCACGCGCTTCCGGGCCGAAATCCTGCGCTCGGGCCAGCGCGCCGAGGCCCTGCCGGACCCGTGCTACTGGGACGCCATGCGCAGACACGCCGACACGGTCGTGATCGACGCCCCGGCCGCCGACCGCAGCGATCTGGCCATCACCCTGGCCCCCTATGTCGATGCGACCGTGCTGGTCGTCGCGGCCGAGAGCACGGCCCCGAACGAGCCGGTCATCCTGCGCGACGAGATCGAGGCGGTTGGGGGGCGAATCGCCGGCGTGGTGGTCAATCGCTCGACCTATCAGCCTCCGGCTTTCCTCAGGCGGCTGACGGGCTGACCGGCGCGGTCCGGTCCAGCCGGGCCAGTTCGCGCGCGCCGTAGAACCGGGGCTCGAATCCTTTCATCCAGAAGACCTTGCCCAGCCCGCGCGCGGTGCGGTCCATCAGGTCGGCGCGTCGGGGGTGGACCACCACGGTCAGGACCAGCGCCGCCAGTGCCCACAGCCCCGTCTGGGCCAGACCGATCGCCATCCAGCGCAGCACGCCGGCTGTATCGCCCGCCTTCGCAGCCGTCTGGCTGGGGCCCTGACCATAGGCGAAGGCGCGCGACAGGGCGTAGCTCATTGTCGCCCGGTGCGGTGGTGCGAACTCCTCGACCCAGGCGTCGGCAGCCCAGCCGAACCGTCCGCCGCGCGCCTTCAGCGCCGCGAACAGGGCGTCGTCCTCGCCCCCGCTCTGGTCCGCCGCCGCGTCGAACGGGGCCGGGCCGGGCAGGGCGGCCGCGCGCACCATGAGGGAGTTGCCGCATCCGTGGGCATGGTCGATGACTTGGGTCCGCTGCGGCCCCTCGCGCCCGAAGAAGCGCTCCAGATAGGGGGTCGGCCAGCCGGTGCCGTCCGGCACGCGACCGGCAATCGGACCGAACACCACATCCGCGCCCGTCTGTTCCAGACCGGCCAGCAGGGCTGAAAGCCAGCCGGGCGAGGCCGCCTCGTCGTCGTCGAGAAAGGCGATCAGCGGGGCGTCGGTCATCGCCAGACCGGCGTTCCGCGCCGTCGCCACGCCGGGGCGGGGTTCATGGCGATAGATCAGCGGACAGGGGCTTTCGGGGGCGAGCGCGCTCGCGGTCGTGGCGGCCGTGCCCGCCGGATCATTGTCGACCACGACGATCGCGACCAGACGCTCCGCGACGCCGGTCTGCCCGAACAGGGAGCGCAGCGCCCGCTCAAGGCTGTCGGTTCGCCGCATCGTCGGCACGATCACCGCGACGTCGGTCATCTTCACACAGTCTCGGCATAGAGGGCTGCGCGGTAGAGGCGCAGGGAGAAGGCGCGAAGGCCCGTGGGGATCCAGCCCGCCACCGCCGTCCGCTTCATCCACGGGCGGATGCGATCCAGCCCGGGAACCCGCTTCAGCAGCGTCGCCGCCCTGAAACTGGGATAGCTGCCGATGATGTCGGGGTGACGTGCCACCACGCGGGCGAAGTTGCCGGCCGACTGTTCGTACTTGCCCGCGAGCGCCTCGACGGTGTCCAGACCCATGTGGGTGGCAGGGTTGTCGACGTGCACCACCCGGAAGCGGCGCGAGACGCGCATCGCCCACTCCACGTCTTCCCAGCCCCAGCCGGTAAAGTCGGCATCGAAGGCTTCAGCCTCGAACACGTCCCGGCGGACCAGCAGGTTGGACGTATAGACGTATTTCTCCGGCGTCTTCGCCCGCTCGCCATACGGCACGCACTCGCCTCGCGTCGCCATGGCCCGGTGAACCGAGAACCGAGCGTCGGTCGGTGCCTGCAACAGGGAGAAGCCGCCGAACGCCACTGCCGGGTCCTCGCGGGCGACCAGATCGGCCCAGGTCCACAGGAACCGCCGGTGATCCGGGCGCATGTCGCTGTCGAGAAACAGCAGCGAGCCGCCTCGCGCCGCACCGGCCAGACGATTGCGACCCTTCGACCGCCCTTCGTTCTTTGCCAGCGAGATCAGACGGGCCGGTAGCGCCATGCCGCGAATTCGGGCCTGCAATCGGACTGTCAGGTCGGGATCGTTGGTGCCGTCGTCCAGGACGACGATCTCGACCGCCCGGTCGACCGCACCGGCTTCCTCGTCCAGCAGTTGCAACAGGTCCGACGGATCGTCCCTGAGAAAGGGAATCAGGACCGAGACGGCCGGCCTTGCCCTGCGGCGGGCGGCGTTGTCGGTGATCAGGGGCCGGCTCATGCTGTCATCCTCGAACCGGTGCGGCGTTCCAAGAGGCGGCGCGCCAGATGGCGCACGCCCGCAGCGTTCAGCACCAGAACGGCCGCCGCATAGACACCGGCCCCGACACTGGCCTTCAGCATCACCTCGACGAAACCGCCAGCCGCCGGCAGGGCCAGGACTGCCGCCGCCATCAAGGCACTGGCCACGCCGCATCTCGCCATGGTTTCCCACGGGATAGGCATGGCCACGATCCGGCGACCCATGGCGACCGAGGCCACGACCCCGATGGCGAAGCTGGTCGTCGTGGCGATGGCCGCGCCGGCGACGCCCATGGCCGGCACCAGCAGCAGGTTCAGGATGACATTGGCCCCGGCCGGGATGCAGAGGGTCAGTAGTAGCCGGTCGGTCCGTTTGCCCAGCACAAAGGACTGGCTAAGATAGTAGGCGGTGACACCGGACAGCAGGGCGGACGCCGCGATCCACGGCGTCACCGAGGCCGCAGCAGCGCGCAGATCCTCGCCGATCATGAAGTCCGCCAGTGGCCTTGCGACCAGAGCCAGCCCCACAGCGGCCGGCAGCCCGATCAGGATGAAGGTGGAGGCCTGCTCGCGACCGGCCGCCCGGAAGGCGTCGCGACCGCCGCGCTCCCAGGCCATTATGAGGGCTGGCGTGCCGGCCGCACCCAGCCAGATGAACAGGACATCCAGCGTCCGGCTGGCAAGGCTGTAGCCTGCGTGATAGGCACCGACCGCTGCCGGGCCCATGAAGACCTCCAGCAGGAACCGGTCCGTCGAGGCCATGATCAGCGACAGACCGAGGCCGGCGGCAATCGGATAGCCGTAGCGGGCGTAGGTCGTCATGCGCGCCCGATAGTGGGTGCCGCCCCGCGCCTGACGCAGTTCCCCGGGCAGAACGAACGGGAGGGTCAGCAGCGGCGCGATTCCCAGTCCAATCAGGGGCGAGGCGGCTCCCAGACCGGCCAGCGCGCACGCCACACCGATAGCGAAACCACCCAGCGAGACGGCGATGTCCATGGTGGCGGACTTGCTGACCTCGCCCGCAGCCCGGAACCGTTCCTGGGCCAGCTTGGCGAAGCAGCGGATCGGAATGCCCGCAAGGCCGGCTGCGATGGCCAGTTTCAGATCCATCCCAACAGGCAGGACCCAGACCAGAAGCGCCACAGGAGCCGAGGCGAGCGCCGTAACCACTGCGGCGGTGCGGTACAGGGTGGTGAAATGGTCGGCCAGGGTCTGGCCCCGCTCGGCGGCCCAGAAGCGCGCCATGGCCGCCTCCAGCCAGCTGAAGGTTGCCACATGGACGAGAGTCATGATCGAGAAGGCGATGGCGTAGCGGCCGAAATCCTCGGCGGACAGAAGCCGGGTGAAGACCACGATGGCCCCGAACCCGACCAGACCCTGGATGATGTTGGCCGGCAGGTAGCCCCAGACCCCGCGCCAGAACATCAGCGTACCGCCGTGCGGTCGCCCAGCAGGACCGGAACCGTCACCGCCATGATCCAGAGATCCAGCCACAGGGACTGGCGCTCGATGTATTCGACGTCCAGCTGGACCCGGCGGCGCACGTCCATGGCGCTGTGCAGCGGCCCGCGCGAGCCCTTGATCGCGGCCCAGCCGGTCATCCCGGGCTTGATCCGATGGCGGTGCGCGTACTCGGCCACGAGCTGCGCGCTCTCGACCGCCCCGGTCTTCATGCCGATGGCATGGGGGCGCGGCCCGACGAGCGACATCTCGCCCTTCAGCACGTTGAACAGCTGCGGCAGTTCGTCGAGGCTGGTCGACCGGATGATCCGGCCCACCCGGGTGACGCGGTCGTCGTCGCTGGTGACCTGGCGGCTTGCCGTGGCGTCGGCGGCCTCGTGTCGCATGGAGCGGAATTTCCAGACCACGACCTCTTCGTGGTTGAAGCCGTGGCGGCGCTGGCGAAACAGGATGGGTCCCGGGCTGTCGAGGCGGATGGCGAGCGCGGTCAGCAGAATGACCGGCGACAGCAGCATCAGGGCGAGGGTGCCGATCAGAAGATCCTGCAGCCGTTTGTGAAACGCCCGGCGATCGGGGTCGGCAGGGCCGCCGAGCGCGGCCAGCGGCGCCTGAGCCAGCCGATCCAGCGCCGCCCCGCGCTCCCCGGCGTCGACAGGATCGATCAGGAGGGTGACTTCGTTGGGCAGGGTGGACAGCCGGGCGGTCAGTTCGCGGACGCGCTTTTCGGCCTTCGGGTCGATGGCCAGGACGATACGATCGACATAGGGCGTCGTTCGATGCGTCATCAGGGCGGCCGCATCGCCCAGCACCGGAACGCCGACGAGACTGTCGGGCGAGCGCGCCAGCCGGTCGTCGAACACACCGAGTACATTGATGTCGCGCCGTTGCAGGGCGTCGCAGATCAACTGCTCCGCATGGCGCGTGGCTCCCACCAGCACGATGTTCGGCGTCAGGGCCCCGTTGAGCCGCCAGCGCCCGACCAACTCGCTCCAGCCCATATGCAGGGCGTAGAGACTGAGCGTCACCAGGCCGGTCCAGATGACATAGGCCGGTGCCGAGGCCCCGTTTGCAAGCAGGAGGTCCAGCAGGACGGCACAGGCCCCGCCCAGCACCGCGACCCCCGCGACGGCCGACAGGTGCAGCGCGACCTGCTGACCTCGGGCGAATCTGTAGAGGCCCAGAGACTGCATCAGGCCAAGCACGACGACGGCCCCCGTCACGAGCGGGAGCGCGGCAGACAGGGGCGCGGTCAGGATGCCGGCCGGAGCCATGGCCCAGGCAGTTACGAGGGTAATTATGCCGACCGCCGCGACATCCGCGCTTCGGAACCAGTGCACCGCCAGCCGTGAGGCGTGGCGCTGTCGCGCATTGAGCCAGACCTCTGGTCGGAACGGGCCGCGCCGGACCGAACCCTCCTCCGGTTGAGCGGCAATCGAACTTACCGCCAGCGCCTGGAGCGCGGGCGCGTCAAGACGCCCGGGGTCGGCGAGGGCGTCCGGAAGCGCCGTTTCGCGGCCGAGATCCATGGCGTTCGTCATGGCCGGCATCCTGCACAGGTGCCGTGGATACCGCGTTAACGGGCGCTCCGGACTCGCTCAACCCGCCCGAACGGCGTCAGGCGGCCTCGCCGAACTGGTTCATCGTATTGTGCGCGCCGCCGGCCTTCAGCGCCGCCTCGCCAGCGAAATACTCCTTGTGGTCGTCGCCGATGTCCGAACCGGACATGTTCTGGTGCTTCACGCAGGCGATCCCCTGGCGGATCTCCTCGCGTTGCACATTCTTGACGTAGCCCAGCATCCCCTCGCGGCCGAAATACTCCCGGGCCAGATTGTCGGTCGACAGGGCCGCCGTGTGATAGGTCGGCAGGGTGATCAGGTGGTGGAAAATTCCCGCCCGCTTTGCCCCGTCGGCCTGGAAGGTGCGGATCCGCTCGTCGGCCTCGTCGGCCAGATCCGTCCCGTCGTAGTCGACGCTCATCAGCCGGGCGCGGTCATAGTTGGACAGGTTCCGGCCCTCGCCCTGCCAGGCGTCGAACACCTGCTGGCGGAAATTGAGCGTCCAGTTGAATGAGGGCGAGTTGTTGTAAACCAGCTTGGCGTTCGGGATCACGGCGCGGACCCGGTCCATCATGCCCGCGATCTGCTCGACGTGGGGCTTTTCCGTCTCGATCCAAAGCAGGTCGGCCCCGTTCTGAAGGCTGGTGATGCTGTCGAGCACGCAGCGATCCTCACCGGTACCGGCGCGGAATTGGAACAGGTTGGACGGCAGGCGCTTCGGCCGCAGCAGCTTGCCGCCACGGTTGAGCACGACATCGCCGTTGTTCAGGTCGGCCGGCGTGATCTCCTCGCAGTCGAGGAAGCTGTTGTACTGGTCGCCCAGGTCGCCGGGCGTGTTCGAGACGGCAATCTGCTTGGTCAGGCCAGCCCCGAGTGAGTCGGTGCGGGTGACGATGATGCCATCCTCGACGCCCAACTCAAGGAAGGCGTAGCGGCAGGCGCGAACCTTGGCCAGGAAGTCCTCATGCGGGACCGTGACCTTTCCGTCCTGGTGGCCGCACTGTTTCTCGTCGGAAACCTGGTTCTCGATCTGCAGGGCGCAGGCCCCCGCCTCGATCATCTTCTTGGCCAGCAGATAGGTCGCCTCGGCATTGCCGAAGCCCGCGTCGATGTCGGCGATGATCGGCACGACATGGGTCTGATAGCTGTCCACGGCCTTGAGCAGTTCCTGCTCGCGGACGGTCTCGCCCGCTGCGCGGGCTGCGTCGATCTCCCGATACAGGCCGCCCAGTTCCCGCGCATCGGCCTGACGCAGGAAGGTATAGAGTTCTTCGATCAGGGCCGGCACCGAGGTCTTCTCGTGCATCGACTGGTCGGGCAGGGGGCCGAACTCGCTGCGCAGGGCGGCAATCATCCAGCCCGACAAATAGAGGTAGCGCCGCTCGGTCGTGCCGAAATGCTTCTTGATCGAAATCATCTTCTGCTGGCCGATAAAGCCGTGCCAGCAGCCCAGCGACTGGGTGTATTTCGACGGGTCGGCGTCATAGGCCGCCATGTCCCGGCGCATGATGGCGGCGGTGTAGCGGGCGATGTCGAGGCCGGTCTGGAACCGGTTCTGCATCCGCATCCGGGCGACCGCCTCCGCGCTGATGCCGCTCCAGGGCCCGGCCCTGGAGTCGATCAGGGCACCGACCTGACGGATATGGTCTTGATAGGACATCGGATTTCCCAGGGTTCGAGAAGACTGCAACATCACGCGTAGGCCCCGTTGTTGCGGATGCGAAGATTGCGCGCGGTCGAGTTGTCAATCCTTACAGAAATATGTTGTAATGTTGTCATGTTGGTCGATCCGGCCGGGAGAACGCTGGTCATGGTGACGCCTCGCCGTCTGTTCGTGGGACCGTCGCTGCGCCGGATCCGCCGTGACCTGGGCCTGACCCAGGCCGACATGGCCGCCGATCTGGAGGTCTCGGCCTCCTATATCGCCCTGCTGGAGCGGAACCACAGGCCGCTGACGGCCGATGTCCTGCTGCGGCTGGCCCAGACCTACAGGATCGACATGGCGGCGCTGGCCCGATCGGACGGGTCGGAGATCACGGCCCGGCTGCATGCGGTGCTGAAGGACCCGATGTTCTCCGACATCGATCTGCCGCCGCTCGAGAATGCGGATCTGGCCGCCAATTTCCCGGGCGTGACCGAGGCGTTGCTGAGACTTCATACGGCTTACCAGGAGGAGCACCTTGCTCTTGCCGATCGCAGCGCCGAGAGGCTGGACGGGGACGAGGGGGCCCCTGACCCGGTGGCGGAGTCGCGCCGGTTCCTCGCCGCCCGCCGCAACAGCTTCCCGACCCTTGACGATGCCGCAGAACGGGTCGCCCAGGCGATCGAGGCCGCCGGAGGCCTGGAGCGACATCTGCTTGCCCGGCACGGGCTGACGCTGCGGCGGCTGCCACCGGACGTCATGGTCGGGTCGGTGCGACGGCTCGACCTGCATCGCAAACAACTGCTGCTCGACGACACGCTGGACGCCGCCAGCCGCCAGTTCCAGATCGCGCAGCAGATCGCCCACCTCGAGAGGGCCGACGACATGGCCGCCGTCTGCAGCGCGGGCGTCTTCGCCACCGAGAGCGGCGAACGGCTGACGCGCCGGGCGCTGGCCAGCTATGCGGCTGCAGCGATCGTCATGCCCTATGGCGCGTTCGCCCGAGCCGTCGAGGCGCGGCGCTATGACATCGAGGGCCTGTCGCGACAGTTCGGGACCAGTTTCGAACAAACCGCCCACCGCCTGACCACGCTGCAGAAGCCCGGCCAGGAGCGGGTGCCCTTCTTCTTCATTCGCGTCGATCCGGCGGGCAATGTGTCCAAGCGGCTGGACGGGGCCGGGTTTCCGTTCGCGCGGCACGGGGGGGGCTGCCCGCTGTGGTCGCTGCATCATGCGTTCCGAACGCCGCGGGAAATCATCACCCAGTGGCTGGAACTGCCGGACGGGCAGCGGTTCTTCTCCATCGTGCGGACCGTCACGGCCGGCGGGGGCGGGTTTGGCGCGCCGCGCGTCGACCGGGCGATTGCCCTTGGCTGCGCGGCCGAGCACGCCCATCGGCTGATCTATGTCCAGCAGGCCAGTGACGCAGCAGGGGCCGTCCCCGCCGCCACCCCCATCGGCGTGACCTGCCGGCTGTGCCACCGCACCGAATGCACCGCGCGCTCGGCCCCGCCGATCGGCCGCCAGATCCTGCCCGACGACATCCGCAAGACCTCGGCCCCGTTCGGCTTCTCAAACGGCTAGGGGGGGAGGGGTCTGGCGGAGGTTTCCCGACCGGCTGGCGGTCAGTGCGAATGCCGGGGTCGGGTCGTACCCGGCGATTGGCTTTCTGCCCGAAACCAGACATAAGCTTGATTGCCAACAAGCGGAAGCTGCCAAGGGCTGTTCGGGGTGGCGAGCGTCGGCGATCCGACTGCCCCGACCGGCCAGCGGTCCTCGCCGAAGACAGGGTTCAGGCCGCCGCCTCCGCTGGAACCCCCGCCGGCTCATCTCGATCTGCGGTTTCGGCCTTTGCATCGAGAAACTTCATGTTTTCCTGGCGGATCGCGGCATGGGCATCATCGTAGAAGAACGGCAGGAACGCGAAGCGCTCTCCCCGCGTCACCGATGTAGCCTCATGCAGCAGCGCGCACGAAAAGATCACGGCCCCGCCCGTCGGCGGGCGATAGGTCTTCTGACCAAACTCAGGAAACCTAAGGTCCCCGCCATCGAACTCCTCGGCATTTAGGTTGATCGAACAGGCGAACTGTCGATGCGCTGTGGCCCGAGTTGTGTTGTCGCGATGCGGTTTGAAATAGCCTCCGTCGGCTGAATCGTAGCGAGCGACGATATAGCGCTCCATTCGCGTCACCTTCAACATAAAGCTCTTGGCGATCTGGGGCAGCAGGCGCGCGCTGATCCTGCGCTGAATCTGTTCCATGAGGTCGGGGTCATGGATCGTGGCGTCCCTACGCTTCTTGAAGTCGTCGACCACGCCGACGGTCTTGCCACCGACATCCCGCATCACGCCGGAGACGCCCCCACCGTCCTTTAGATAAACGTCGATCAGCTTGCGGCAGAACTCGGGCTCGAAAACCCGAGGAGCAATCAGCACCGGTGCGTGCATCGGCGTTCCCGCATGCGTCTCCGGATCATCGAGCGACTGCAACTCCGAGAACGCTCGCTCGGTCTGATCAATCCCATAAGAGAACAGAACCCGCATCATCGGATCGACGAGAACCCATTGCGGGACAAAATCGCCCGCCGGTTCGATCAGCCCGTAGCTCCGGGCGATAGATCCGTCAGGATCATGAAAGTGCCTCACCCCAGGCATTTGGGGCTCCAGGCCCATAAAGTCTGCTTCTCCCTGGACAACGCTAAAAACAAGCCGCTTGCGATCGTCGAACAGACCCCGGTGGCTGGCCAGCGCCCGGTCGGCCGCGTCGCGCGCTGGCCCAGGCCTGGGCAGGAAGGCCAACAGGATGAAGAATCCGCCCAGGCTTCCGAAGGCGTAGTCAGGACGCGCGTGGGTCCGGGCTTGAAAAATCGGCGCTCCAGCCCCTATCGTCAGCGGCAAGAGACCGCCTCCGACAGGGGCACCGACGGCATCACGGCAGGCACGGGTCGAGGCTGTGTCATGTTGAGTTTACGTTCCCGCCTGCGGTTTATTCCCGCGATGGAATAAAAAGTCCCCTGAGCCGTAGATGCCATGATGACCCGTTCGCTCGCTCTGGCTGATAATCTGCCCGCCCTGCTGCGGTTCGCCCAGTCGCTGACCCGCGACGCCTCTGCGGCCGAGGATCTGGTTCAGGACACGATCGTTCGCGCGCTGGAACGTCACGATCGGTTCGACGCATCCAGAAACTACCGCACATGGCTTTTCGCCCTGACCCACAACCTGTTCGTGGATGGCCTGCGACGACGGCGCGTCCAAGACAGTGCCGTGTCCTCGATGATCCTCGCCAGAGAGGCCGAGGCCGAACCCAATCAGGAACACGCGGCCATGCTGCGCGAAACCTTGAAGGCCTTTGAGGCCCTGCCGCTGGAACAGCGAGCGGTGCTGCATCTGGTCGTCATCGAAGGCGGGTCCTATTCAGAGGTCGCCGAGATTCTCGGGACGCCTATCGGAACCGTGATGTCCCGCCTGAGCCGCGCGCGCCAATCGCTCCGTTCACCTGCGACGCCGAAAACGGCAGGCCACCTCAAACTGGTGAGCAACCACGATGCATGACGACCGGATCAATGAGCTGGACCTGCTCGCCTTTGTCGATGAACAGGTCGATGACCGGCGTCGGATGGAGATCGAGGCATGGCTCGCCGAACGACCGAACGAGGCGGCCCGGGTTATGCGGGACCTCAGCGACAGGCGGGCTTTGCGACTGGCCCTTGCCGAGGTGTGGGTCACGCCCTCACCGGCCCTTTCTGCTTTCGCGCTCGACCGCCCTGGCGTGCGCCGTCCAGCGTGGCGACGCATCGCTGCGATCGCTGCGGTTGTAGCAGCAGGCGTAGTCCTTGGGACCGTCAGCGACCAGCCTTTCGGAAGGCCTTTGCTGAGCCGCGATCCGGCCTATCTGGACGACGCCGTTCAATCGCGGGAAGCCAGCCTGATCAGGCTCGGTATGAGTTCGCGGCCGAAGACGCCATGGATGCGCCCGGGCGACATACGGACCAGCATTCGCATCCGTCTGCCCGTCCTTCCCCCTGACTGGCGGCTGATCGACGTTCAGGTCTTCCCCTCCGATGAGGGGCCCAGCGCCCAGCTGCTGATCGACACCGGCGGCGAGGGGCCGGTGTCGCTGTTCTCTTCCCACACCGCCGGGGTCAACACCTTCCAGCCGGTCGTCGTCCGCCGTGACGGGGAGACCCTGGCGTTCTGGGAGATAGAGGGTCAGTCATTCGTCCTGATCGGAGAAGGCTCGCCCGCGAACCTGCACGATCTGGCCTTGGACCTGTCAGAAAGCCGGCTTCTGTAGATCTGCATTGGATCATCTCCCTTGGGATAGCCGCCTCCACCACCGAGGATAAGGTCAGGGCTGGCTGCGAGCTTGCAATAAGCCGGGGTGGGCTGGTTCCGTCCGACTATTCTGGCGACGAGCAGGAAAGTCCGCGCGGATGAGGTCCGCCAAGGGTCGTGAACCGAAACTGGAATCGTTCCGGTACCCGGACATTCAGCGCACCGTCGTGTCGGCATCTACCCGTCTCACCCGGCTGCCCCGAATCGGGAGTCCGGATGGCCAACGCCTTTTTCGGCCGGGTCTCTAGGCCGCAGCGAACGGATAGG
>JBBSCK010000018.1:0-28369 GCA_038250335.1 Caulobacterales bacterium | reverse complement strand
TGAACGTCCGCTCCCCACCCCTGGCGTTCGGCCAAGATGTCCGCCTTGAGGCGAAACGGCCAATGACCGCTTCCGGGACCGGAGCCGATGTCGTAGTCCGACCCGTTGCAGACATTGCTCAGGTCGGCTGGAGTTAGCCCCGCCGTCGTCTTGACGAGCCCAATAGCCTCCGTCAAAAACACGGCATGGAAGAACGTTACAAGAAGTTCGCGTTGGGAGCGGTCGCTATAACCTCCATACTGGTTCTCGTGACCAACGCGAGAACGGACCGAAAGGAGGATGCGGGCCTCAAGCGCGAAGAGAGGCGGCTCGCCGAGGTTCAAAGGCTGAACGCGGACGCTCGTGCAGCCATGTCCAAGGCCGAACATAACGGTTCCCGCTCAGACTTTGAGGCAGCACAGCGTGCGGCGGATCGAGTGGACGGCGCACTGCGCGTGCTTGAGGTGGACAACCCCTAACTGCGCGTTCCCTTCTGACGAAATGTCGGCTCTCCACCCCGAACAGACCTTCCCAAGGTCCGCTCCTTGGAGACGCGGGGGCCCGGTCTTCGCCTGTGATCGCCGGGACCGGGGTCCACAACCCGGCCGCAGCGCGGACCTCGATCGGAAAGCCGGGTTGAGGCAGCGCGGATACGTCCGATTCTGACGCAGGGCCGTGCCAGGGTGACCTTGGGGGTCGGACGCGGCCCGATGCAGGGGTGACCCCGGTGGAGCCAGTGGACCCAGTGGACTGAGTGGACTCAGTGGACTCAGTGGACTCAGTGGACTCAGTGGACTGTGTTTTTCGGAGTCCACTTCGCCTTGCGGCGGATCGCCGCCGATCACATCTTGAAGGCCCCGCTGCCAACCTGGACTGACCCCATGCCCATCGCCACCCGCGCCTTCGCCGCTGTCGCCGCCGACAGGCCGCTGGAGCCCTACAGCTTCGACCGGCGCGATCCGGGTGCGGAGGATGTGGCGATCGACGTGAAATTCTGCGGCGTCTGCCATTCGGACCTGCACGTGGCGCACAATGACCTGGGCAACACACGCTACCCCATCGTCCCGGGCCATGAGGTCGCCGGCGTCGTCTCGGCGGTTGGGGCGAACGTGACACGGTTCAAGGTGGGCGACCGCGTCGGCGTCGGCTGTATGGTCGACAGCTGCCGGGTCTGTTCCTCCTGTCAGGAGGGCGAGGAACAATACTGCGTCCCCGGCATGACCCAGACCTATGGCTCGCCCGATCCCAAGGGCGGACCGGTCAGCCAGACCGTGACCCAGGGCGGCTATTCCGACCACATCACCGTGGACCAGAACTACGTCCTGTCGATCCCGGACTCGATCCCGCTGGACGCCGCAGCACCCCTGCTGTGCGCCGGCATCACCACCTATTCGCCGCTGAAGCACTGGAAGGTCGGTCCCGGCTCGCGCGTCGCCGTCATCGGCCTGGGCGGGCTGGGACATATGGCGGTCAAACAGGCGGCCGCCATGGGGGCCGAGGTCACCGTCCTGTCGACCTCGGATCGCAAGAAGGCCGACGCCGAGCGACTGGGCGCCAAACATTTCCTGATCAACTCGGACAAGGCCGGCATGGCCGCAGCGGGCGAGACCTTCGACCTGATCATCAACACCGTGTCCGCCACCCACGAGATCTCCAGCCACGTCCAGCTGCTGGCCCGCGACGGCACCATGGTCATGCTGGGCCTGTCGACGGAGGGCATGCCGGTCTATGCCCTGCCACTGTTGTGGCGCCGGCGCAGCGTCGCCGGGTCGCTGATCGGCGGCATCCGCGAGACCCAGGAGATGCTGGACTTCTGCGCCACCCACGCCATCGCCTGCGACGTCGAGGTCATCGCTCCCGACCGCATCAACGAGGCCTATGAGCGGATGGGCAAATCCGACGTGCGCTACCGCTTCGTGCTGGACATGGCGCAGCTGTAAGGGTCGGGGATCGAGCGTCGGAACAACGCCGACCGTCGGCCTCGGCTGTGCTTTTCTCGACCGGACCCTCGACCCTCGACCCTCGACCCTCGACCCTTCGCCCGCTACACCTCTCCCGGAACAGGACCCGCGCCAGACGGGACCGTCAGGGAAAGACACGCACATGGCTCGAGTGGCACTGGTCACGGGTGGAACCCGCGGCATCGGCAAGGCGATCGCCCAGAGGCTGAAGGAGGACGGCCTGGCTGTCGCCTGCGGCTATTCCGGCAATGCAGAGGCCGCCGAGGCCACGGCCCGCGAGCTGGGAGTCATGGTCGTCAAGGGCAACGTCGGCTCCTATGACGACTGCGCCCGCGCCGTGGCCGATGTCGAGACCGAGCTCGGCCCCATCGACGTCCTGATCAACAACGCCGGCATCACCCGCGACGGCTTCTTCCACAAGATGAGCGCCGACCAGTGGTCCGACGTCATCCGCGTGAACATGGACAGCGTCTTCAACATGACGCGTCAGGTCATCAACGGCATGCGCGACCGGGGCTTTGGCCGCATCGTCAACATCTCCTCGATCAACGGCCAGAAGGGCCAGATCGGGCAAACCAACTATTCCGCCGCCAAGGCCGGGATGATCGGCTTCACCAAGGCCCTGGCCCTTGAGAACGCCCGCAAGGGGGTCACCGTCAACTGCATCGCGCCGGGCTATATCGACACCGAGATGGTCGGGGCCATGGACGAGAAGGTGCTGGCCGCGATCGTCGCCCAGATCCCCGTCGGCCGTCTGGGCAAGGGCGAGGAGATCGCCGACATGGTGTCCTGGCTGTCCGGAGAGCGTGCCGGATATGTCACAGGCTGCACCCTGTCGCTGAACGGCGGTCAGTACCTGGTCGGCTGACCCGCCGCTGCCCAAAATCCGCCGCGCGCCCGGGGCATTCGTTTGCCCCATGAGTTCATGGGTCAAGGTCGAGACGGCGCGGTCGCCGATCCCGGTGGCAATGGCGGTCGCCGTGGTCGCCTTCGCGACCCTGCTCGCCCCTGCCCACGCTGCGGCTCAGGTCCGTAGCAACGCCCAGGCCGAACAGAGCCGCGCCCTTGGCGGCAGCTCCGCCGTCCGGGGTGTGCCTCCGTCGGGACGTTACGTGTCCGAAAGCGGTGAATCCTTCATCTTCGACGGGTCCGGCGCGCGGCCTCTGTTCCGCTTCGAACGGCGCAACGAGACCTGGGTCCTGCGCACCTCCCCCGCACCCCGGGGCGACATCATCTATCGGAATGACGCCGGGGCCCAGATTCTGCGCGTCACGCCGGAGGGCGGGGTCACCCTCTATACCACCCGCGCACCCAGCGGTTCGCCCGCCTCGGCCGCAGGGTCGGCGGAACCGCTCAGCCTGCCGCAGATCACCCCGAGCCAGTTGATCACCTTCTCGATCCAGCAGAGCGGCCGCATGAGCGCGGCCCTCGGCCATCTTGTAGCCGTCAACATCGAACTCGACCGCCCCGGACTGGAACCCATAGTCGCCGAGACGATCAGCGTCGTGACCGAGGCCGTCCTGCGCATGGCGCGCTCTGCAACCGTCCGGGGCCAGGTCGCGCAGGTGCGCCTCGTCCAGATCGAGGAGAGCAACCGCGCCGCCGTCACGTTCTCGAACGGCACCCTGACCATTCTGGTTGTCGGCGACCAGGGCTTGGCAGGTCGACCATCCTCGGCCCGCATCATCCGCGCCGTCTCTACCGGCGACTGACTACCCCGCGAAGACGTCCTTGGCCGCGCGCCGGCGGGCAAAGCCGGCCGAATCGCCCGCCGTCAGGAACGGATTGAGCGCGCGCTCGATCCCCATCGTCGTCGGGACCGTCGGTTCGCCCCGTTCGCGCGCTGCGAAGATCGCCCCGGCATGGGCCCGGGTCTCCGGCCGGTCATCGACGCTCAGCAGGAACCGGGCGTTGGCCGCGGTGTATTCATGCGCCCCGTACATGACCGTCTCGTCGGGCCATGCCATAAGGCGGCTGAGGCTGTCCCACATCTGCTCGGGCGTGCCCTCGAACAGTCGCCCGCAGCCCAGCGGAAACAGGGTGTCGCCGGTGAAGGCGATCCCGTCGGCGACCGAGCGGAACACCACGTGGCCCAGGGTGTGACCCGGCGTCGCTGTCACATGCAGGGCCGTCGCGCCGATTTCCACCACGTCGCCCTCCTCCACGACCTGATCGAGGGGCGCGACCCGGCGCACCTCCTCCGGGCCCCAGATGTCGCAGCCGGTCTCTGCTTTCAGGCGCGCGTTGCCTTCGGTGTGATCGGGGTGCCAGTGGCTGTTGATGATCCGGTCCAGCCGGCCCCAGCCCAGCGTCCGGACCGCGTCGAGGACCACCTGGGCGTCGGGCGTATCGACCGCCGCCACCGTCCCGGTCGCCTCGTCCCGCGCGAGAAAGGCGTAGTTGTCGGTCCTTGCCGGAAACAGGTGAACGGTCAGGGGCATCGGTCGTCCTTGGTGCGGCGGGGTTGATCGCCATATAGTGCCCATCATGCGCCGCGCCATCGAAGACCTGCGAACCTTCTACGGCGAGCCGACCGGGGCCCTCGTGCGCCGGCTGCTGGCCCGCCGGCTGGACGATGCCTGGGGCGAGGCCGTGGGCTGCGACGTGCTGGGCATCGGCTACGCCACGCCGTGGCTGGACGCCTTCGTCGGGGCGCGGCGGGTCATCGCCGCCATGCCCTCGGGCCAGGGCGTCGAGCTTTGGCCTGCGGCGGGCCGAAACCGCACCCTGCTGGTGGACGACCGGCGCCTGCCGTTCGCCGCCGGATCGTTCGACCGGGTACTGCTGGTCCACGCCCTCGAAGAGGCCGACGATCCGACCCAGCTTCTGGCCGAGGCGGTGCGGGCGCTCGCCCCCGCCGGTCGCATCATCCTGGCCGCAGCAGCCCGGGGCGGCCTCTGGGCGCGAGCCGAGGCGACCCCGTTCGGCCACGGCCGGCCGTTTACCCGGGGCCAGCTGGAGCGGCTGGTGCGCGAGGCCGGGCTGGAGCCCACGGCCTGGTCCCAGACCCTGTATGTCCCGCCGTGGACGCCGTTACTGGGTCTGGCCGACGGTTTTGAGCAGGTCGGCCGCCGGATCGCCCCCGGCACAGCCGGCGTCATCCTGCTGGAAGCCACCCGGCAGGCCTATGCCCGCGTCCGGCCATCCGGGGCCGGCCAGCGCGTCCGCGCGAACGCCCGCGGCCTGGCCCCGCAGCCCGCCCACCGGTCTTCGGGGCGCGGCGGGGTGGATGCGAACCGCGAACCGCTTTAAGCGCGGAGCCATGCACCGTCTCATCCTGATGCGCCACGCCAAGACCGAACGGACGGCTGACACCGGCCTCGACCGCGACCGCGCCCTGACGCCACGCGGCCTTGCCGATGCTGCGCTCATGGGGTCGGTTCTGGCGCAAAAGGGATTGCGGCCCGACCTCGCGCTGGTATCGCCGGCCGTGCGGACGCGCCAGACCTGGGAGGCCATGCAGGACGCCCTGGGCGACGTCGAGGTCCGGATAGAGACGCGGCTGTACGACGCCGCCCCCGATGTTATCCGCCGCTTCATTCAGGACGCAGAGGACCAGACGGGTTGCCTGCTGATCATGGCCCACAATCCGGGCGTCCATCTGCTGGCGCTCGACTATCTGACCGAAAGCGCCGCCTCGCCGTCCGTTCTGGACCGGATGGCGGGGGGCTTTGCCACCGGCGCGGCGGCGATCTTCGAGGTCGATGTGGCCGGCCGCTGCGTCTACGACGGCTTCCTGGCGCCCAAGGCCTTCGGCGGGGGTGCTGACGAATGAGTCAGACGAGCGCCTACAAGATCATTGATGCGGCCGAGTGGCGTGAGGCTGTGGCCGAGGGCAGCTATGCGGGCTCGGCCGTGGATCTCGCCGACGGCTATATCCACCTTTCAACCGCCGATCAGTTGGGCGAGACGGCGAGGAAACACTACGCTGGCCGGCAGAACCTGATGCTGCTGACGGTCGATCTGGCGGCGGTGGGCGATGCCGTTGTCTGGGAGTCCTCGCGCGCCGGTGCCCTTTTCCCTCACATCTATGGCCCCCTGCCGGTGCGCGCGGTACTCCGCGCGGTTGCCTTCGAAGCGCCGTCAGGGGAGATCTGAATGCTGTCCGACCTCGGCGCTTCGGCCCTGCGGTGGCTCGATCCCGAGACGGCGCATAGCCTGGCCATCGCCGCGCTGAAGACCTTTCCCCTGCCCGCCGCCCCTGCCGACGACCTCATCCTGGCGACCCGGATCGCAGGCCTGAGCCTGTCGAACCCGATCGGCCTCGCCGCCGGGTTCGACAAGAACGCCGAGGCCCTGCGCGGCCTCTCGCGGCTCGGCTTCGGCTTTATCGAGTGCGGGTCGGTGACGCCCCTGGCCCAGCCGGGCAATCCGAAACCCCGGCTGTTCCGCCTGTCCGAAGACCGCGCCATCATCAACCGGATGGGGTTCAACAACGCGGGGCTCGAGGCGTTCGCCGCCCATCTGGCGCATCGCCCGGCCGGTGCCATGGTCGGGGCTAATCTGGGGGCGAACAAGCAGACGGAGGATCGCGCCGCAGACTATGTCGCCGGCCTCAAGCGGCTGGCGGGCCTCCCGGACTATTTCACCGTCAACATCTCATCGCCCAACACACCTGGGCTGCGCGCGCTTCAGGGGCGCGACGCCCTCGACGACCTGCTGGGTCGGGTCGCCGAGGCTCGGACCACCGCCGCGCCCGTTTTCCTCAAGATCGCGCCCGACCTGACCTCCGGCGAGATTGCCATGATCGTCGAGGCCGCCCTCGCGCACCGGATCGATGCCTTGATCGTCTCCAACACGACGCTCGACCGGCCCGCCAGTCTGGTGGCCGGGGACCGCGAGGAGAGCGGCGGCCTGTCGGGCGCACCGCTGGCGGGCCGGGCTCTGGCGGCGCTGCGGGACGCGGCCGGCGCCGCCGCAGGCCGACTGCCGCTGATCGGCGTGGGCGGTATCGGCTCGGGACTGGACGCCTATCGCCGGATCCGCGCCGGGGCCTGCGCGATCCAGGTCTATTCCGCCCTCATCTATGACGGCCCGGGCCTGGTCAGACGCATCAAGCGCGACCTTGCCGCCCGCCTTCGGTCGGACGGCCTGAACTCCATCGCCGAAGCGATTTCCGCCGGCCCGTTGACGGAGCGTTAGGGGCGAAGTGCCATTCTCTCTCGACGCGGGGCCAACACCGCCTTTTCAGTCGAGGGTGCGAATGTCGGAGGCCACCATAGAGACGGCGCCGACCTGGGCTCCAGCGATCCGACGTCGTCGCCGCGCCCTGCTGCAGCGTCTCGGCATGGGTGCCGCCACGGCCATGGTGTTCAGCCCCCTGTTCGGCTGGGCCTTCAGCACCCTTTGGGTGACCGCGTATTTCCTGATCCAGATTCTGGAATTGGTCCTGTTCGCGCCCATCACCAGCGGTCGTGTCGAGCGTATGGGCCGGATGCGATCCGTCGCCGGCGGGGCCCTGCTTTTCCTCAACGCCGCAGCCTTTGGCAGCCTGGCGATTCCCCTCTGGCTGACCGGCGGCCCCATGGGCGGCGTTTGCGCTGCGGTGCTCAGCGCCTCGGGTGCCATCTACGGGGTGATCAACTCCCCCCGGTCCAGGCTCGTCCTCGCGGTCACCCTGACACCCCACTTTCTCTACATGGCGGCGACGCCGTTCTGGATGTCCTGGTATGGGGCCCCGTCCGGCTTCGTGACGGCCGCCGCTGTGGCTTTCGCCGTGTTTGGCGCCTACTGCCTCTCGACCTGGCAGCGCGTGAACGAGGCCGCCGACGCCGAGATCGCCGCCCGTCTGGATGCGGACGCGCGCCGGGTCGAGGCCGAGCGCGCCATGGCTGGCCGGGCCTCCTTCCTCGCCGCCGTCGGTCATGATCTGCGAACGCCCATCAGCGCCATCCTGACCGGAGCCTCCGAACTGGAGCGCGGAGCCACCGACAGCGCCGCGCGCGCCCAGGCGGCCCTGATCTCCGACGCCGGCGTGATGATGAAGGCTCTGCTCGATGACCTTCTGGATCATGCCAAGCTGAACGCCGGCCGGATGACGGTCCAGACGACAGATTTCAACCTGCGCAGCCTGATCGCCCAGACGCTGATGTTCTGGCAGGGCGAGGCCAGGGCCCGGGGGCTGAAACTGAGAGTCGAGGGTGCGGGCCGCCTGCCGGCCTCGGTCAGGGGCGACCCGATGCGGCTGCGCCAGGTCCTGAACAACCTGATGTCCAACGCCCTGAAATTCACGACGGCAGGCTCGGTAACCCTGCGCCTCTCAGCCTGGCCCGAGGAACCGTCGGACTATGCCCTTCTGATTGAGGTCGCCGACACGGGTCCCGGCATGACCGAGGCACAACTCGCCCGGCTGTTCGCCCCCTTCGACCAGACCGCCGACGGAATCAGCGCCAGCCATGGCGGTACCGGCCTCGGCCTCAGCATCAGCCGCGACCTCGTCGAACTGATGGGCGGTCGGCTGACAGCACGCAGCCGTCCGGGCCAGGGGGCCGCCTTCACCCTGTCGCTCATCCTCCCGCGCGGTCAGACCGCAGTGGCCGGGCCGGGCGCGTTCGGAGACGACAGGCGGGGCGACATCTTGCGCAGCCTCGCCCCGCGGCCTGCGGCCGCTCCGGCGTCAGGGCCTGCTGCGGCACCTGCCACCGTGCCTGGGCCGGCGCCGATGCCGATACCGGTGCCGAACGACGTCGCCATCGCCGGACCAGACAGCGATGACGGCGCGCGTCCGCTCAGGGTTCTGGTGGTCGACGATCACGAGATCAATCGCCGCGCCGTCGAGCTGATCCTCAGCCCGCTTGGCTGCGACATCACCACCGCCGCCGACGGACTGCTCGCCCTGGCGCAGTGCGAACGCACGGTCTTCGATGTGATCTTCATGGATGTCCGCATGCCGGAGCTGGATGGCCGCGAAACCACCCGCAGGCTCCGGGCGGCGGGTGGACCGAACGTCGCAGTTCCCGTGATTGCGGTCACTGCAGACACCGCGCCGGACGACGTCGCTGCCTGTATGGCGGCGGGCATGACCTATTTCGTGTCCAAGCCCCTGACCCCCGCCACCCTGCTGGGCGCGCTTCAGCATGTGCTTTCGGGCGAGGCAACGGAAGCCGGAGCGGCGACGGTCGCCGCCTGATCCGGCCTGCGCGACTCATACCTGGAGCCTGATTCACGCTTTCGGCGGACCCACGAAGTGGGTCCACCTCAAACGACCAAGCTCTAGAGCTGCGCCAGCAGATGCTCGGCCGACGAGACCCTGAACTCGCCGCCCTGCTCGATGTTCAGCTGTTCGACCACCCCGTCCCTGACCAGCATCGAATAGCGCTGCGAACGCTCGCCCATGCCAAACCCCTTGGCATCCAGCGTCAGGCCCAGAGTGCGGGTGAAATCACCGTTGCCGTCGGCCAGCATGACCACGTCATCGGCCGTCAGGCTCTGGCTCTCGGCCCAGGCGGCCAGCACGAAGGCATCGTTCACCGACAGACAGGCAATGACGTCCACACCCTTGCCGGCCAGGGCCGCCTTGTTGTCGACAAAGCCGGGCAGGTGACGCGCCGAGCAGGTCGGGGTGAAGGCCCCGGGAACGGCGAACAGGGCGACGGTCTTGCCCTTGAAGAATTCGTCGGTCTGGACCGGCCGCGGTCCCTCGGCGGTCGGGGTCGCCAGCGTGGCGGAGGGGATACGGTCACCGATCTGGATCGTCATGGGAGGCTCCGGGTAGCAGGGATGACGCAACCGCGCCGACGCCGTCAGATAGGCGGACGATCGCCCGTCGCCAAGCCTGATCTGACTCAGACGACGGCCTTGCGCCACGACGGCTTCGTCCCGATCATCAAGACATGGTCGATTTCGAATCCCTTTCCGGACACCTGCTGGTCGCCATGCCCGGCATCGGAGATCCACGTTTCGAACACGCGGTCATCCTCGTCTGCGCCCACGGTGCCGATCACGCCATGGGTTTGCGCATTGATCGCCCTGCGCCCGGCGTCGACCTCCACGCTGTCCTGAGCCGACTGGACGTCACCAGTCCCGAACCCGCCCGGGGTCGACCGGTTCTGGTCGGCGGGCCGGTCGAGCGCGAGCGCGGCTTTGTCCTGCACACCGACGACTGGATGGCCGACGGATCCAGTTCGCCCTTCGGCGAGGGTCTGGCCCTGACAGGGACGCGCGAGGCGCTGGCGGCCATGACCGATCCCCTCGCCGGCCCCCGTCGCTCGACCCTGCTGCTGGGCTACGCCGGCTGGGGCGAGGGTCAGCTGGAGGAAGAACTGGCCGACAATGTGTGGCTGACCGCCGACGTCGATCTGGATCTGCTGTTCGACACCGACTTCGAGACGAAATGGACCCGCGCCCTGGCCGGCCTCGGCGTCGACGCTGCGCGGCTGTCCAGCCAGAGCGGGCGCGCCTGACGAATCAGCCCGAGCGCGCCTTCAGCGGTGCCGTGCCGTCGGACAGGCTCTCGTTCAGATAGACCTCGGCTTCCTGCGCCGGCAGGGCCGGGGCGTAGCCGAAGCCCTGGCCATAGTGGCACTGGGCGTCCAGCAGCAGCGCCGCCAGCCCGGCGTTCTCGACCCCTTCGGCCACGACCTCCAGCGACAGGTCGCGCCCCAGGTTGACGACCGACTTGACGATCTTCGCCGAGCCTTCGTCCTTGTCCATGGTCAGCACGAAATAGCGGTCGATCTTGAGCGTGTCGAAGGGCAGCCGCGCCAGATAGGACAGCGAAGAAAAGCCGGTGCCGAAGTCATCCAGTGCCAGCGAGGCCCCGACATCCTTCAGCTTCTGCAGGATGACGGCCGCCGAGGCCGTATCGCGCATGATGTCGCCTTCGGTCACTTCCAGCTTCAGCGCACCCCGGGGCAGGCCGGTCTCGCGAATCACCCTGGCGACGTCCTCCACCAGGTTCGGCCGCTCGATTTCCCCGACCGACAGATTGACGCTGCAGAACAGCGCGCCCGCCCTCGGGTGCCGCTGTAGCCATTCGGCAAGCTGACGCGCCGACTGGGTCATCATCATCAGACCGAGATCGTTCATCAGGCCCATCTCTTCGGACAGGCCGAGGAACTCGTCGGGCGGCACCAGACCGCGCCGGGGGTGGCGCCAGCGGGCCAGGGCCTCGAACCCGGCCACCGCGCCGGTGTTGAGGTTCACGATCGGCTGGAAGAAGGGTTCGATCTCGCCCCGCACAAAGGCGTTGCGCAGATCGGCCTCCAGCGCCAGCCGGGACAGGCTGTCGCTTTCCAGCCCCCGGCCGTAGGCTGCGGCACCGCTCCGCCCCGCCTTCTTGGCTGCGCCTACCGCCAGTTCGGCCCGCCGCAGCAGTTCGGCTGCGTCGGGGGCGTCCGGCCCGCCCTCAAAGGTGACCGAACCGATCGAAACGGTCGGATAGATGTCGAACCCCGCCACCCGCAGCGGCTGCTCCAGCGCCTCACGCAGACGATCGCAGGTGTTCCCCGCTCCATGCGGCGTCAACACGGCGAACTCGTCCTCGCCGATGCGGGCGGGCGAGGCGTCATGGGAAAAGGCAGCAGCCATGCGCGACCCGAGGGCGGAGATGACCATGTCGGTCCGCTCATGGCCGAGGGCTTCATTCAGGCGGCGCAGGCGGTCAATGTCTGCGATCACCATGTCGTACTGGCCCGGAACGGTCAGGGTATCAGCGGCCCGCGCCAGGAAGGTGCGGCGGTCCAGCAGCCCGGTGAGCGGGTCCTTGTCGCCGCCCGCTATCTTGGTTTCCAGCGCCACCATCCCGGCGGCCCGTAGCCCGTCCTCCAGCCAGACCCCGCGCCACAGGCAGGTCTCGGCTTCGCGCATCCGCAGGCGGACGGCGATCTCCGTCCCCTCGGCGGCGGGCTTGAGGATCCGCTCCGCCAGAGACCGGTCCTGCGGCAAGGCAAGGGCGACAAAGGCAGCGCCCGAACACTCCGGCGCCAGCGGGCCCAGGCCGAGGGATCGCGTCGCGCCGGTGAACCGGATCTGATTGTCCGCAGGCGTCCAGATCCACAGCGCCGAATCGGCGGCCGCGAGGGCCTCGATCGCCGTCGTCGCATCCCAGGCCAGGGTTCTGGATCGCGGCTGCACGGCGGAACGTTCCTCAGGGACTGGTGAGTTCGTCCGACACGAAACCGAACAGGATATGGTCTGCCCATACGCCGTTAATTTTAAGATAAGCCTTCGCCTCGCCTTCCTGGCGGAACCCGGCCTTTTCCAGCACCCGGCGGGACGCCAGATTGCCGGGCAGGCAGGAGGCTTCCAGCCGGTGCAGCCGCGCCGATCGAAAGGCGAAGCCCGCCAAGGCCCGGACCGCCGCCGTAGCCAGGCCTCGCCCGGCATAGGGCTGGCCGATCCAGTAGCCCAGCGTGCCGGTTTCCGCCACGCCGCGGCGCACGTTGGACAGGGTGATCGCGCCGTGCAGGGTTCGCCCGGCGGGATCAAGGATGAAGAAGGGCCAGGCGTGACCCAGCTCCATCTCGCGCGCGTAGACGCCCAGACGGCGGCGATAGGCGGCCCGGGTCAGGTCGTCGTCCGGCCAGGCCGGCTCCCATGGCTGAAGATAATCGCGCGACTGCGCCCTGAGATCGGACCAGGCCGTGTAGTCGCCCGCCCGCGGCGGACGCAGCAGCACGCCGCTTCCCTCGACCACGGGACCGGTCGCGTCCGTCATCCAGTCGAGCAACGCCATGGCGGACAGACTAACGCGTCAGTCCCTGCGTCGTCATCCCCCGACTTGATGCGGCGACATCGGTCGCTGGGGATCTATCCGGCGACCCGCTGTGCGAACGCCCGGCCCGCCGGGGCTGCTGCCCTGGGCCCCAGGACAGCAGTCGCCGTGAGCCGGGGTGCCAGGATGCGCGCGCCGACCGAACGCAGGTCGTCTGTCGTCGCCGCCTCGAGGCGGCGGGCCGTTTCGTCGGACGGAACGGGCGCGCCGAACATCAGGGTCTGGGCGGCATTGCGGCCGGCGCGGCTGGCGGGACTTTCGTCCGACATCCAGAGCCCGCCCTTCAAAACGGCCTTAGCCCGGGACAGTTCAGCCCCGGTCGGTCCCTTGTCGGTCAGGTCACGAATCTCGTCGGCACAGACCTGGGCCAGTTCGACTGCCCGGTCCGCCGCGGCACCGGCATAGATGCCGAGCACGCCGCCGTCGTCATACGGCTCCTGATAGGCGTCGATCGCATAGGCGAGGCCCCGATCCTCACGCGCGCTCTGGAACAGCCGCGAGGCCATTCCACCGCCGAGGATTTCCGTGAACAGGCGCAGCGCCGGCATGGCCGGGTCCGAGGCCGCCAGCGAAGGCATCTGGAACACCAGATTGGCCTGCTCGATCCGGCGCGACAGGGTTGCCGCCCCGCCGCTGAACGCCGCCGGGGCCGGAAGGTCTGCGGGGGCCACTACGGCGTCTCCGAACCAACGCTGCGCCAGCGTCAGCAACTCGGACTCGTCCACCGCGCCGGATACGGCCACCACCATCCGGTCCGGCGAATACAGTCGCTCCCTCCAGGCGACCACGCCCGCCCGATCGGCCGGCCGCAGGCTGTCGACCGAACCGAGGATGGGTCGCCCCAGGGGCTGACCGGCGAAGGCCATCGTCTGGGCCATCTCGAACACATGATCGTCGGGCGTATCAAAGGCCTCGGCGATCTCCTGGGCCACCACATCCTTCTCGCGCTCGATCTCGGCGGGATCCAGGGTGGGGCGAAACACCAGGTCGGACACCACCTGCATGGCCAGTCCGAGCGACCCGTGCAGAGCACGGACTTCGAAACTGGTACGCTCATAGCCGGTAGCGGCGTTGATCGACCCTCCTTCGGCCTCGATCCGCTCGACGATGTCGCGCGCACCCATGTCACCGGCACCCTTGAACACCAGATGCTCGAGAAGATGTGACCATCCCGAGGAGCGTTCGGTCTCCCACCGGGCACCGCCCCGGACCGCCACGGTCAGGGCCAGGGTGCGCAGGCCCGGCATCGGATCGCAGACCACGCGGACGCCGTTGGACAGGGTATGGACGGTCGCGGTCAGGGGGCAGGCCTTCGATAGCGGCGGATGAGCCCGGCGACATAGAAAGCCAGGAGGGCCAGCGCCAGTCCGAACCACGTCAGGGCATAGCCGAGGTGGTTGTTCGAAAAGGCCGCCGGCGGGGCCGAGGCGACCAGCGCGCCCAGTTCCGGATTGGGTGAGGTCAGGGCGAACAGGCTGAACTCCGACGGCGGTCCGGCGGCGAGGGCCTTGGCGATGCCCGGGTTGTCGCGGCCGTAGAACCTGCCCTGCGAGGGCCCGGGCGTCATGGCGGAAGGTGCCGGCGACCGTCGCAATTCGACGGCCATGGCCAGCGGCAGGGTGGAGGTCAGCACCCGGGGCCGCGCCGACACACTGGCCGGCACAAAGCCTCGATCAACGAGGAAGGTCTGGTTCGCGCCCTCGGGGATGCAGGCGGAGATCAGCCGCGAACCGGGTTCGCCGTCATGGATCGACTGCAACTCGACAAACGGTGCCGTCGCCAGGCCGCGGCAGACGACCAGCGCCCTGCGGAACTCCGGATCCTCTGCAGCCAGGACCTCGCTCAGGGGTGCCGGTGCCAGCAGCGCCGCGGCCTCGGCCTGACCGATCAGTCCACTCTTCCACTGCATCCGCTGCACCTGCCAAAGGCCCAGGGCGCTAAGCAGGGCGAAGCAGACCGTGATGAACAGTGTGATCAGGAGCGGGAACCGGCGCCGTGCGGCGGGATCGTCAGTCATCGCTGCGCGCCTGTGCCGCCCGGTTGTGCATCTGCAGGGCGATCATGACCCCCTTGCCAGGCCGCATCAGCCCCAGCGAAAGGCCGAGGACCAGAGGCAGGAAGATCACAAGATGGACCCACATCGGCGGCGCATAGACGATCTCCACGAACAGCGCCGTGAACACCACCAGTCCGCCGGCGATCTGCATGACGAAGATCGCCGCTCCGTCGCCCGTATTCAGATGGGTGAAATCGAAGCCGCAGACAGCGCAACGGTCCACCACCTTCAGGAACCCTGAAAACAGCCGCCCCTTGCCGCACTTGGGGCACCGGCAAAGCAGACCGGCGCGGATCGGGTTGATCCGCGCCGGTGCATTCATTTCGGAAGGAAGGGGGCCTTCGGTCAATCGCGCCCTAGCCGAACGTCACATAGACGAAGGCGAACAGGAACAGCCAGACGACGTCCACGAAATGCCAGTACCAAGCGGCAGCCTCGAAGCCGAAATGCTTCTCTGGCGTGAAATGACCCACCAGCAGACGTCCCAGGCAGACGGCGAGAAAGATGGTGCCCAGCAGCACGTGGAAGCCGTGGAAACCCGTCGCCATGAAGAAAATCGAACTGTACAGGCCCGAGTTAATGGCTTCCTCGTTGAAGAACAGGTTGTCGTGCAGGATATGGTAATATTCGTAGACCTGTACGGCCGTGAAGAAAACGCCGAGGACGACGGTAATGATCAGCCCCAGGCGGGCACCGGCGCGGTCACCGACCTGCAACGCATGGTGGGCCCAGGTCACCGTGGTGCCGGACAGAAGCAGGATCACGGTGTTCAGCAGGGGCAGATGCCAGGCATCCAGCACCTCGATGCCCTTGGGTGGCCAGGTGGACCAGGCGGCAGCCGTATCGGCCCAGTTCGCGATTTCGGGGATTTGCGCGCGAGCCTCGTTGAAGATGGCCATCTCAAAGAAGATCCAGAAGAAGGCCGCAAAGAACATGACCTCCGACGCGATGAACAGAACCATCCCGTAGCGCAGTCCGAGCGAAACGACCGGCGTGTGGTCGCCGCGGCGGCTTTCCTTGATAACGTCTGCCCACCAGCCGAAGGCCGAATAGAGCACGCCCGCCAGACCCGCGAAGAACAGCCACGAAGTGCCTTCCGGGATTCCGAACAGGCCCGTCATCCAGACCACGGCCCCGATCATCATGATGGTCGTCGCGATGGAGGAGACCAGCGGATAGGGGCTGGGATCAACGAGGTGATAGTCGTGCTGCGGTGCGGCGTTGGCCATGCGTCGGATCTCTGAATCGTAGAGCGGGAAGAGCGTGCGGCAGGCTATAGCGCCGGGACTCAGCCCGCGCCAGTGGCCGTGGCGACGGCAGTTGCGGCCAGGGTCGTCGGCTGATCCTCCGACACCGGATAGAAGGTGTAGCTCAGGGTGATCTCCTCAACTCCGTCGACCTCCCTGTTGTCAACCATTTCGGGGGAGACGAAATACTGCACCGGGAACTGGCGGGTCTCGCCGGCGGCGATGGTCTGGTCGTCGAAGCAGAAGCACTGCAGCTTCTGGAAATAAGCACCCGTCTGCACAGGGACGACATTGTACGAGGCCCGCGCCATGATCGGCTTGTCCGACGTGTTAGTGACATCGAAATACGCCAGCCCGGTCTCTCCGACACGCACCCGCTGGCTAACCTGTTCGGCACGGAAGGTCATGGGCAGGTTGCGAACGTTGGTATCGAAACGTACCGACACCATCCGGTCGAGACTCTGTGTCGGCGCGGCGTCGGCCCGCATCACAGTGCCGTTGAAGCCGGTCACCTGGCAGAACAGCTGATACAGCGGCACCGCCGCGAAGGCCGCACCGGTCATCGTGAGCACAACCCCGCTGCAGATCAGCGCGATCCGTTTTTTTGAAGAACGCTTGGTACCAGCCATCAGCGCGACATCTCCGCCACGGCCTGCAGTTGGGCCGTGCGCTCCGCCAGGTTGCGCTGCATCCGCAGGAAGGTGGAGAGAAAGATCACCACGATGAAAGCCACCAGCCCCACCGCAATCCACTGGCTGCGGCGGTTTCGCGCCGTGAGTTGTTCAGACGTGAGATAGAGGCTCATCAAGCTACTCCGAAGGACGCGAGGCTCTCGACCAGAAGGGCCGCAAACAGGACTGTCAGGTAGAGGATCGAGAAGGCGAACAGGTTACGTGCTGGTTTGGCCTCGACGCGGACATCATACAATGCGGCCTCTCGCCCCACGACCTCGGTCCCGTCGCGGCCGATCCCGTCCGGCGCGTCGCCCGCCCGCGAGCGCCAGAGCCGCACAGCGAGGGCCAGGAACATCAGCCCCCCGAGGATCGACACAGCCAGATAGAGTGGCCCACCCATACCCACGAGGCCCGGTGCGATGGCACTGGGTACGAACACCAGGCTGTAGAGCAGGATCTGCAGCCGCGTGGACCGCGCCCCGCGGGCCACCGGCATCATGGGGATTCCCGCCTTGGCGTAATCGCCTGTCGAATAGAGGGCCAGCGCCCAGCTGTGCGGCGGGGTCCACAGGAAGATGATCAGAAACAGAAGCCAGGCCTGCCACGGTGCATCACCGGTCACGGCGGCCCAGCCGATCACCGGCGGAAACGCACCGGCGGCCCCTCCGATGACGATATTCTGGGGCGTCCGGCGCTTCAGCATCAGGGTGTAGAAGACCGCGTAATAGGCGATGGTCATCAGCAGCAGCCCGGCCGCGAACCAGTTGGTGTTCATGCCCAGAAGCATGACCGAGAACACCGACAGGACGACGCCGAACGCCATGGCGTCGTTCTTCTTCAGCCGCCCGGCCGCAACCGGCCTTCCCCGCGTGCGTCGCATCAGCGCGTCGGTGTCGCCCTCCAGAGCCATGTTGAACGTCCCCGCAGCCCCCGCACCCACAGCGATGCACAGGATCGCGATGGCGGCGACCAGCGGATTGACGGATCCCGGGGCCACCACCAGGCCGGTGGCTGCGGTGAAGATCACCAGCGACATCACGCGCGGCTTCAACAGCTGGAAGAAGTCCTCCGGCTGGGTGGTCGATACGGTGGGGGTGGAGGTCACTGGGGTCTGGGTCATTTGAATGTGAGAGGGCCGCCCCCCAGCCGGGGGACGGCCCTCGTCCTATCACGAGAGGAACGGGCCTAGTGGCTGTCGGCCTTCACGACCGGCAGTTCGTTGAACTGGTGATGCGGCGGCGGCGAGGACAGGGTCCACTCCAGCGTCGTGGCCCCTTCGCCCCAGGGGTTTGCGACACCGGCGCGGCGACGGATCGCCGCCTCGGCCAGCATGACCAGGAACACGAGCACCCCGACCACCGTGACGACATACCCCCACGACGACACAAGGTTCCAGAAGGCGAAGGCGTCGGGATAGTCAATGTACCGACGCGGCATGCCCTGGAGACCGAGGAAGTGCTGCGGGAAGAACACGATGTTCACGCCGACGAACATGATCCAGAAATGGGTCGCGCCGAGAAACTCGTTGTATTTGACCCCGAACATCTTCTCGAACCAGTAGTAGAAGCCGGCAAAGATCGCGAACACGGCACCCAGAGACAGCACATAGTGGAAGTGGGCGACGACGTAATAGGTGTCATGCAGGGTGTAGTCGATGCCCGCGTTGGCCAGGACCACGCCGGTGACGCCACCGACGGTGAACAGGAAGATGAAGCCGATGGCCCAAAGCATGGGCGTCTTGAAGCTGACCGAACCGCCCCACATCGTGGCGATCCAGCTGAAGATCTTCACGCCGGTCGGCACCGCGATGATCATGGTCGCGGCGATGAAATAGGCGCGCAGGTTCACGCTCATCCCGACGGTATACATGTGGTGGGCCCACACAATGAACCCGACGAAGCCGATGGCGACCATGGCGTAGGCCATGGCGAGATAGCCGAACACGGGCTTCTTCGAGAAGGTCGAGACAATGTGGCTGATGATGCCGAAGCCCGGAAGGATCAGGATGTAGACCTCGGGGTGACCGAAGAACCAGAACAAATGCTGGAACATGACCGGATCGCCGCCACCGGCGGGGTCGAAAAAGCTGGTGCCGAAGTTGCGGTCCGTCAGCAGCATGGTGATGGCACCGGCCAGGACGGGCAGCGACAGCAGCAGCAGAAAGGCCGTGACCAGAACCGACCAGGCGAACAGCGGCATCCGGTGCAGGGTCATGCCGGGTGCACGCATGTTGAAGATGGTGGTGATGAAGTTGATCGCGCCCAGGATCGAGGAGGCACCCGCCACGTGCAGCGAGAAGATCGCCAGATCCATCGCCGGGCCGGTGTGGCCGATGGTCGACAGGGGGGGATAGATGGTCCAGCCGCCGCCAAAGCCGCGCCCGGGTCCGCCGTCGACGAACATCGAGATGCACAGCAGTACCCACGCCGAAACCAGCAGCCAGAACGAGATGTTGTTCATGCGCGGGAAAGCCATGTCGGGCGCGCCGATCATGATGGGCACGAACCAGTTGCCAAAGCCCCCGATCATCGCCGGCATGACCATGAAGAAGATCATGATCAGGGCGTGGGCCGTTACGGTGACATTGTAGCCGTGCTTGGAGGCCTCGACGAAGCCGAGTTGCTGGATGATGCCGCCCTCGACGAAATACTGAATGCCGGGCTCGGCCAGTTCCAGCCGGATCAGGCCGGACAGGATGCCGCCCACGAGACCCGCCATGATGGCGAACAGCAGATAGAGGGTGCCGATGTCCTTGTGATTGGTCGACAGGAACCAGCGGGTAAAGAAGCCCGGCTTGTGGTCATGCTCGGCGTGGGCGTCGTGCCCGGGGGCGGTATGGGTGTCGGCGGTGATGTCAGTGGCCATTTCGGTCTCGGGCTCGCGATTACTGGGCGGCCGGGGCGGCGACGGCGGGAGCCGTCGTCGCTGCAGGGACGGTAGCGGAAGACGTTGGGTCGGTGGCGGGCACACCGGCGGCGACCACCGGCGTGGCGGCGTCCGTGGCGGCGGGTGCCATGGCATCGCCGGCCGCAATCTGGGCCGCTGTGCCACCCGGGGCCTCGGCCGCAGTCGCCTGGGTCATCGACCCCCCTCTGGAGGTGACCCAGGCCGCAAACTCGGCTTCGGTCACGACATTGATCTGGATCGGCATGAAGGCGTGATCCGAACCGCACAGTTCCGAGCACTGGCCGTAGAATATGCCGGTGCGCTCGGCGCGGAACCACGTCTCGTTGACCCGCCCGGGTACCGCATCGGTCTTCAGGCCGAACGCCGGCAGGGCGAAGGCATGGATCACGTCGGCGGCCGTCACCAGAACGCGGACAGTCTTGCCGACCGGGACCACGATCGGCTCATCGACCGCCAGGCGATAGGGAACGTTCTGCGCCCGGGCCTCGTCCTCCGGCAGCATGTTGGAGATATACTCCGGCACGGCCTGGTCGGGGTATTCATAGGCCCAGTTCCACTGGTTGCCCGTGGCCTTCACCGTCAGGTCCGGCGTCGGCATGTCGTGATAGGCGAACAGCAGCCGGAACGAGAACAGTGAAATGCCCACCAGAATCATCACCGGAAGCACCGTCCAGACGATCTCGACGAGGGTGTTGTGGCTCCACTTGGCCGGGGTGGGGTTGGAGCGGGCGTTATAGCGGAACACGATCCACGCCAGCAGACCCAGCACCAGAAGGCAGATGCCGACAATGACCGGCATCAGGATCACATTGTGGAACCAGGTCGCCTCATGCTTTAGCGGCGAGGCCCCCGGCTGCAGGCCGATGCCGCCCGGCGTTGGCTGGCCCATCAGATCCTGCGCCCATGTCGGGGTAGCGAAGAAGACGGCGAGCGAGGCCGAGGCGATCATGCCCCCGGCGGTGCTCAGGGCTCGCGTGCCCAGTCCCATGCGAGAAATCCTCATTAAAGTCGTCGATCCGGCCGTCGCGACGGTTTCACTCGGCCACGCCAAGGCTCTGGGGAGGGCTCGGGCGTTTACAAGCGCGGTCCATATCCCCCCGCCTGCGGGTTGCCAAGCGATTGGACGCCACCCGTGCGATTTCGTCGCTCACAGGGTCCGCCACCCGCCTGCGTGTGGTCACCCGCGTTCGACGCACATCGCCACGCCCATGCCGCCGCCGATGCACAGGGTCGCCAGGCCCTTGCCGCCGCCCGAGCGCTTCAGCTCGTACAGCAGTGTAGTCAGGATACGGGCCCCGGAGGCCCCGATCGGATGGCCGATGGCAATGGCACCCCCGTTGACGTTCACTCGGGCCGGATCGAGCCCTAACTCCTTGATCACGCACAGACTCTGGGCTGCGAAAGCCTCGTTCGATTCGACCCGGTCCAGCTGGTCGACGGTCCAGCCCGCCTTTTCCAGCGCCTTTCTCGACGCCGGGATCGGTCCCGTGCCCATCAGCGCAGGATCGACGCCGGCCGTGGCCCACGATCGGATCGTGGCCAGGGGCTCGATGCCTCGCGCCCTGGCCTCGTCAGCCAACATCAGCACCAGCGCCGCAGCCCCGTCATTCAGCCCCGAGGCGTTCGCCGCCGTCACGGTGCCGTCCTTCGTGAAGGCCGGCTTGAGCCTCTCCATTGATTCGAGGGTCGCGCCGTGACGGATGAATTCGTCCCGGTCGACCGTAACGTCGCCCTTGCGGCCCGCAATCACAACCGGAACGATCTCGTCGTCGAACCGGCCCGCCGTCTGGGCCGCCTCGGCCTTGTGCTGGCTGGCCAGGGCAAAGGCGTCCTGGTCGGCACGGCTGATCTGCCAGCGCTCCGCGATGTTCTCGGCCGTCTGGCCCATGTGGTAGCCGTTGAAGGCGTCCCACAGGCCATCCCTGATCATGGTGTCGATGAACGACAGATCGCCCATCTTGGTCCCGGTGCGCAACTGCTGGGCGTGCGGGGCCTGGCTCATGCTCTCCTGCCCCCCGGCGACGATGATCCGGGCGTCGCCCAGGGCGATCTGCTGATAGCCGAGGGCGACGGCCCGAAGCCCTGATCCGCAGATCTGGTTCAGGCTCCAGGCCGGGGTCTCTTTCGGAATGCCGGCCGCCATCGCGGCCTGACGTGCCGGTCCCTGACCCGCGGCCGCCTGAAGCACATGGCCCAGGATCACCTCATCGACCTCATCCCCCGCCACCCCTGCCCGCTCCAGCGCCGCCCGGATTGAGATCGCGCCGAGGCTGGAAGCCGGCAGCGACGACAGGCTGCCCAGAAAGGAGCCGACCGGCGTGCGGGCGGCAGAGACGATGACGACGTCGGTCATGAGGAGATCCTTGATCGGATCCTGCGGGGCGTGTCGCCCGTCAGGCCGCGGGGAAGTTTTGCGTGGCGTTTCTGCCGCATCCGGCGGCATTCGTCACGCGCTGCGGGGCCGTTCAGGGGAAAGTCATCTCCAATCACCAATATGTGGGAACCACAGGCACAAGCGCCGGGTTGGGTGGGACGATGCTGAACACGCTGAGACGCCACGCCGAAAGGCTCTGCACGCCGGACGAGATCGATCTGGCCGAACACTACCAGACGCGCGCCGAACATACGGCGGATCTGGTCGTGCATGTCGTCGGCCTGACCCTCGCGGCCGTCGGCGGGATCGTCCTTGCCGTTCTGGCTGCGATCTACAGCGGAGTAGGCGCGGTAACCGCCACCGCTGTCTACGCCCTTTGCCTGCTGGCCATGCTGACCGCGTCGACCGTCTACAATCTCACCCGACCGGGCAAGGCCCGGCCGGTGCTGCGCCGGCTCGACGAGGCCGCGATCTTCCTGATGATTGCGGGCAGCTACACCCCCTTCACCACCCAGCGGTTCGAGGGCGGCTGGGCCATCGGCTTCACCTTGGCGGTCTGGACCATCGCCTTCGCGGGCGTGGCCGCCAAGCTTGTCGCGCCGCGGATTTCCGACGCCTTCTGGAGCGGGGTCTATGTCGTCTTCGGCTGGCTGGCCGTCGTTGCACTCAAACCCATGATGGAGACGGTCCATCCGATCGCGCTCGGCCTGCTGGTGCTGGGCGGGGTCATTTACACGGCGGGTGTCTTCGTCTTCATCAGCCCCAACGTGAAGTATCGCCGCGCCATCTGGCATGGGTTCGTGGTCGCCGGTGCCGGGGTGCACTGGGCCGCTGTGCTGGTCGGCGTTGTTCTCGCCCCGAACTTCGCCTGAGCGCTGACGCGCAAGCGTCACAGACCCACTGGCGCTGCGCTTCGCGCTGCGGGATAACCGCTGCACAGCAACAGGGGCACTGCAGTGGCCGATAGCAAATCTACGAGCGGAAAGACGAAGGACGGGGACGTCGTCGTCATCAAGAAGTACGCTAACCGTCGGCTCTACAACACCTCGACCTCAGCCTATGTCACGCTCGAGGATCTGGCCCGGATGGTGCGCGAAGGGACCGACTTCGTTGTCTTCGACGCCAAGACCAATGAGGAACTGACCCGCCAGATCCTGACCCAGATCATCTTCGAGGAAGAAAGCCGTGGTCAGGCCCTGCTGCCCGTCCAGTTCCTGCGCCAGCTGATTGGCTTCTACGGCGGCCAGATGGAGGGGGTCCTGCCCAGCTATCTGGAGATGTCACTCGAGAACTTCTCGCGCCAGCAGGAGCAGTTCCGCGACCAGATGACCAGGACGTTCGGCACCACGCCGGCCTCGGGCCTGATCGGCAGCGGCCTGATGGAGGCAGCGGTCAAGCAGAACATGGCCATGTTCCAGAACGCCATGAAGATGTTCCCCCCCTTCGCCTACGGGCGGACCGGAGACGAGCCGTCACGGGCCGCCGAACCCGGCGCATCTCCCGACACGGCTCTGGACGACATGCGTCGCCAGATGGACGAGATGCGCGCCCAGATCGACCGGATCGCGGGCGTCACCAAGCCATGACCGACGGCGTGCGCCCCGTCGGACCGGTGGAAGGGCGCGACCGCCGGGCCGCGCAGCGCCGCGAGATCGAGCGGCGAGCGGGATCGGCCAGCCGCGAACTGGTCCCGGTCGGCGAGGTGGTCGATGAAATTCCTGACCCGGCAAGCCCTGCCGCCTCAAACGCGCCGCTGGACCCGGCTGCGGCCTTCGCTGCCCAGGTAATGGGCCAGACCGGGCAGAGGAAAGGCCTGAAGGGCGGCCCGCCCGTGCTGGACGCGGCACGCTCAACCTATCTCGGCGCCGAATACTCCGGAGAAAAAGACCGCCGTCCTCCCGCCGGACTGATCCGCAAGACCGAACTCTGAACGGCGGCAGACTGGCCCGGGGCTTGCAGACCGACAGGTGAGTTTGTGCCTTCAGGACGCCGCCATGACCCTCGCCTTCGCCGCCCGCACGTTTGACGTGATCGTCGTTTCCCTGATCTTCGCAGCCCTGATCTGACCTGACCTGCGCCACGGCGCGGAGGGTTCAGGCCCCGCCGCTCAGGTCGAGGTCCCTGCGGGCAGATATGATGGTGACGATGAAGCCGGCCAGGACGTCCAGCATCACCATCGACACGATCAGGAAGAAGGTCGAGGTGGCGAACCCGCGGATCAGCAGGAACTCGACCAGGCAGACCACGAACAGGATCATCGACAGGGCGTGGTTGACGATCGCGACCTTCTGGCTGGACGTGGACTTCAGCAGCTCGAAAAACAGCAGGATCAGCGACAGGAACAGGATCAGGTCGCCGATCCCCACATTCCAGCTGGCCCCCGACGCCATGGGTATCGAGAACATGACCTGACCGAGGATCTCGTCAGCGACGGCCATGCCTCCGTTGCCGGCACCGAACAGGATGATGATATTGTAGAGCAGGACCGGAATGGCCAGCAAAGGCAGGGCGATCAGCATGGTCTGGGTCTCGCTTTGAAACGGCCGCGGTCGTTAGCCATGACATACCCCGGTTCGGGCGGTGCCGCCATGCTGGAGAGTCTTTGGGGGCTAACGCTCGCCGCGCGGCGGCTTGCTTCCTGAGCCCGGGGGCTAACGCGCGCCGCGCCGCAGCTCACTGCCTGAGCCCGGGGGCCCCGGAGCTCAGTATTCCGATACGGACCCGGGTCTGCGGGATCTGGATTTGAGCCAGATCACACCCAGAAGGTCCGAGACCGAGGCACGCAGCCGGCCCCAGTTGGTGTATTTTGACCGGCCGCTCCCGCGGTGCCGGTGCCCAACCGGCAGATAGCGGTTCTCGTAACCCTCCCGGATGACCAGGGCCGGCAGATAGCGGTGGATGTGATCAAAGTAGGGCAGGCGCAGGAAGACATCGCGCCGGAACGCCTTGAGCCCGCAGCCCGTGTCATCGGCGTCGTCGCCCAGCAGCCGCTTGCGGATCCGGTTGGCCCAGCGAGAGGCCCGCAGCTTGGCCTCGGAATCCTGTCGCTTCTGGCGCACGCCGCCGATCAGGGCCACGCTGGGCGGTGCCGCCATAAGGGCGTCGGCCAGGCGCGGCGCATCGGCGGGGGGGTTCTGGCCGTCGCCGTCCAGAGTGACCACAATCGGGGCCCGCGCCGCCAGAACGCCGGTCCGTACCGCCCGGCTCTGGCCGGCGTTGGTCGTATGCGACAGGATTCGCAGCGAGGGCAGTTCGGCGGCCAGGGCCCGCAGCTCGGCGAGCGTCGAATCGCGGCTGGCGTCATCGACGAAAATAATCTCGTGCGCCCGACCAGCGAAGGCCGCAGCGATCTCGCGCGCCAGCGCTCCGGCCGCCCCCGCCTCGTCATGGACGGGGACGACGATCGAGATGTCCGGTGTTGCCTTGATCTGCATCCTCGCTCTCTAGACGCAAAAGCCGGGGTGGCGCCACGGTCCCCGGCTGCGCGAGCCGCTGACGCCCGCGCCATCGCCGTGTTAGGAACCGTCCCATGACGCGCCCGAATCTGGATCGCCATCTCGCCGGCTGGCGCGGCCCCCTGCTGGCGGCGCTCGTCGCCCTGATCGCCGGCCTGCCCAGCCTGCTGCTGCTGCCCCCGCTGGACCGGGACGAAAGCCGCTATGCCCAGGCGACGTCCCAGATGCTGGAGAGCGGCGACTACGTCGACATTCGCTTCCAGGACGACCCGCGCTGGAAAAAGCCCATCGGCATTTACTGGATGCAGGCCGCCGCCGTCGGCCTGACCTCGGCGGTCGAGAACCGCGACATCGCCCCCTATCGCATCCCCTCGCTGCTGGGGGCCATGCTGGCGGCCTGGGCCTGTGCCTGGGTAGGGTCGGCCCTGTTCGGCGCACGGGCAGGATTTTTGGCCGGGGCCATGCTGGGCGCGACCTTCCTGCTGTCCTCCGAGGCCGGGATCGCCAAAACCGACGCCATGCTGTGCGGTGCCGTCACCCTGGCCATGGCCGGTCTGGCGCGCCTCTATATGGCCTCACGGGCCGGAACCCTGATCCAGGGCGATCCGTCCCAGCGACCCTGGAAGCTGATGGTCTGGCTGGGTCTCGGCCTGTCCATCCTGATCAAGGGGCCGATCGGTCTGCTGGTCATCGTCCCCGCCGTGCTGATGCTGTCGCTGTGGGACCGCAACTGGGCCTGGCTCAAGCGACTGGGCTGGGGTTGGGGCCTGCCGCTGGTGGCACTGATCGTCGGCCCCTGGGCCATCGCGGTCACCATAGCCACCGATGGCGGCTTCTGGCGCGAGGCCATTGGCGGCGACCTGGCTCCCAAGATCACAGGGGCCCAGGAAAGCCACGGCGGCCTGCCCGGCATGTACGCCCTGCTCGCCCCCCTGCTGCTGTTCCCGGCGACCCTGATGCTGCCGGCCGCCCTTTCGACCGGCTGGAGCCGCCGCGCCGAACCGGCGATCCGCTTCCTTGTCTGCTGGCTGGTTCCGGCCTGGCTGATCTTCGAGATCGCCCCGACCAAGCTGTGGCACTACACCCTGCCGACCTTCGGGGCACTGGCCCTGCTGATGGCCGCCGCCCTGACGCGACCGGTTGGCAAGGTTTCGCGCTGGACCGGGGCGGGCCTGGCGGTCGTCGCAGCGGTCGTGATCAGCGGGATCGCCGTCTATGGCCTGACCGCCTTCGGCACTTCGACGGCCCAGACCTGGGCGACGATCACCATCGTCTCGGCGGTCACCGCAGCCCTGATCGGCGGCTTTCTTCTGCTGAACCGCGCCGCCGTGACCGGCATCCTGATCGCGCTTGCCTTCGGCGTCGTGGCCCATGCGGCGCTGGCGGGAACGATCCGGCAGTTGCGCCCCCTGTCGATCGCGCCGCGGCTTGAAAAGACCCTGGCGCAGAATGGCCTCGCACCCCGCCAGGGCCTGACCCCTGGCCCGGTGGCCATCACCACCTTCCACGAACCCAGCTTCGTCTTCCTGACCGGCAAGGACACCGAGCTGACCGATGCCGAAGGGGCCGCCCGGGCGCTGGCCAACGGCCGTCCGGCCATCGTCGAGGCCCGCGACGCCGAGGCCTTCCGCCTCGCCACCACCCGGACCGGCGTCCCCGGCCGCGCCGTCGGCGTGGTCACAGGCCACAACTACTCCAGCGGCGATGACGTGCGCCTGACCGTCTACGCCCCGCCGGACGCGCCCATCGTCCGGGAACCGCGCCGGTGAGCCGGCCCATCGGGATCGTCGAGGTCGGCCCGCGCGACGGGCTGCAGAACGAGGCCGCGATTCTCGACCCCGCCGTCCGCGCCGAACTGGTGCTGCGGCTTGAGGCCGCCGGCGCCCGTCGCATCGAGGCGGTCAGCTTCGTCCATCCCCGCCTCGTGCCGCAGATGGCCGAGGCCGAGGCGGTCATGGCGGCCCTGCCCTCCGCGCCCGGCCGCAGCCGCATCGGTCTCGTCCTCAACGGCAAGGGCTATGACCGGGCGCTGGGGACCGGGGTCGACGAGGTCAATGTCTCGTTGTCGGTAACCGACGGGTTCGGGCTGAAGAACCAGGGCCTGGCCGTCCGCGACCAGGTGGCGATGCTGTCCGACATCCTCGCCCGGCGGCACAATTCGGACGGCGCGGACACGCCCGTCCCCGCCCTGTCGGTCACATTGAGCTGCGTCTGGGGTTGCCCCTTCGACGGCGAGGTCCCGATCCGGCAGGTCACCGATCTGGTCGCTGAACTCGCCGCCCTCGGGGTCGCCGAGATCGGTCTGGCCGATACGATCGGCGCGGGCGATCCCTGGGCCGTCACAAGGAAGATCGAGGCGGCCCGGACGGCCGCCCCGGACGCGACCCTGCGCCTGCATTTCCACGACACCCGCAACACCGGCGTGGCCAATGCCTATGCGGCGGTCGAGGCGGGCGTCGATGTGCTGGACGCCTCGGTCGGCGGCATCGGCGGCTGTCCCTTTGCGCCCGGAGCGACCGGCAATGTCGCGACCGAGGACCTCGTCTACATGCTGGAGCGCGCCGGGTTCTCGACCGGCTACGACCTCGACGCCCTGATCGACACGGCCCGCTGGATCGGCGCGCGGATCGGTCGCCCGACCCCCAGCGCCCTGAGCCGCGCAGGAGGCTGGCCTAGGGGAATCTGATCCAAACCGCGCCTTCGCCTGTCATCCGGGTGTAGGGAGGATGCGGCCGGTGGAACCGGCTTGGTCACTCAGCGGTGGTTCGATGTCGATTGAACTCTACAGGCAGCGGCAGATGTCGGCGGCCGAAGCGGTGGCCCTCATTCCTTCGGGTGCCAAAGTGGCCATGGGCCTCGGCTTCTCCCAGCCCCCCGCCCTGGGCGCTGCGCGCGCCGCCCGCGCCCGAGGCGGGCCGGTCGAAGCGGTCCGCCGCAACTACCAACTGGACCCCTCAATAGGCGGGCCGACCCTGCTGCAGGATGTGCGGATGGGGCGCATC
>JBBSCK010000017.1:0-29760 GCA_038250335.1 Caulobacterales bacterium | reverse complement strand
GGTCCTCGTCGACACGGGTGCCAGTCTCGTCGCCCTGACCCGCGAGGACGCCCTGCGCCTCGGACTGAGCCTAAAGGGCTCCGACTTCACCCGGACGGTCGAGACCGCCTCCGGCCCCGTCAAGGCCGCAGCCGTCGAACTGAGCCACGTTGCCGTCGCCGGTGCGCGCGTCGAGAACGTCAGCGCGCTGGTGATCGAGGCAGGACTGCCCCACTCGCTGCTGGGCATGAGCTATCTGGGCCGTCTGTCCGCCTTCGAGGCACGGCCGACGGGCCTGACGCTCCGGCCCTAAACCGCCTTCACGAAGATCGCGAGCGCCGTCGCCAGGAGATAGACGGCGAAGGCCCGGCGCAGCACCTTGCGGTCAAGCCGGTGCGCCAGCCGCGCGCCAAAAGGCACCATCAGGGTCGTCAGCACCCCCATGACCAGGGCCGCCGGCACATTGACATAGCCCAGGCTGAGCGGCGGGCGTCCGTCCGCGTTCCAGCCGAAGCCGATGAAGCCCACGGTCGCCGCCGCGCCGATGGCCAAGCCGAACCCCGAGGCCGTCGCCACCGCCTGATGGATCGGCCGACCGCACAGGGTCATCAGCATGCCCCCGAAACTGCCCCCGCCCACGCCGATCATCGCCGACAGCAGCCCGATCAGCCCCCCGATTCCCCGACGCAGCCATCCTGTCGGCATGTCGGACCTGAGCGTCACCCGCTCGGGCAGAAGTCCCATCTGCGCCGCCACGATAGCGAGACAGACGCCGTAAACGATTGCCAGTCCCTCCATGGAGGTCAGGCCGGCCACCGCCGCCCCGATCAGGGCCCCGGCCCCGACCCAGGGCGTCCAGGTCCGAAGCACCTCCTCGTCCACGGCTCCATGGGCGCGGTGGGCCCCCAGCGAGCGCCAGGACGTCGCCACAATGGTCAGTAGCGAGGTGCCGATGGCGACGTGCAGGTTGCTCTCGCCGCCCAGTCCGAGCACCGAAAAGGCATAGAACAACGCCGGCACCAGCACGGTCCCGCCGCCGACGCCGAACAGCCCGGCGATCAGTCCGCCGGCCAGTCCTGCCGCCAGCACGGCGGCACCCAGCAGAAGCAGATCGTGGAGGGGCAGGGCGGTCACGCCGCTGCTCTAGCCCGCGAGGCCTCATCTGTCCGCCGGGAATCGAACGGGCCTGCGGCGGCGCCTGGACAGCGCCTGAGCGCTCTCAAGCGGCCTCGCCCTGGCGCTCCCGTCGGGCCTCGGCCTCGCGCACCGCCTCGACGGCCCGATCCACCACCTCCAGCCCCGCGCCGGGCGAGATCGCCTCGACCGTCAGGATGCGGCGGAACGCCCGAGCCCCCGGCCGTCCGTGCATGAGCCCGAGCATGTGCCGGGTCATGGTATGCAGGCCCCAACCCTCGGCCAGCCGCGCCGCCAGATAGGGCCGATAGCGGTCGACGGCCGCGAACGGATCGATGTCCGCGCCGTCCGCGCCGAACAGCCGCCGGTCGACCTGGCCCAGAAGCGCGGGCTCGTGATAGGCGGCGCGACCCAGCATGACCCCGTCCAGGCGGACGCCGTCGGCGTCGTCCAGATGCGCCTCGGCTGCCTCCAGCGAGCCGATACCGCCATTGATACAGACCGTCAGATGCGGGCGCTCGCGCTTCAGCAGTCGCACCAGCCCATAGTCCAGCGGCGGCACGTCGCGGTTCTCCCTGGGCGACAGACCGCTGAGCCAAGCCTTGCGGGCATGTACGATGAAGGTGGTGACGCCAACCGCTGCGCTGGCATCGACCGTGGAGAAGAGACTGACCGCCGGGTCCTGATCATCGACGCCGATGCGGCATTTGACCGTGGCGGGAATGGTCACCGCCTCGCCGATCGCCGCCATACAGTCGGCCACCAGTTGAGGCTCGCGCATCAGACAGGCCCCGAACCGGCCCGACTGGACCCGGTCCGACGGGCAGCCGACGTTCAGGTTGATCTCGTCATAGGCCATGGCCGCGCCGATGCGTGCGGCCTGCGCCAGCTGATCCGGGTCCGACCCGCCCAGCTGCAGAGCCACCGGATGCTCGACGGCGCCGAACCCCAGCAGCCGTTCGCTATCGCCGTGGATCACCGCCGGGGCCGTGACCATCTCGGTATAGAGCAGGGCCCGCGCCGTCAGGGCACGGTGGAACGCCCGGCAGTGCCGATCGGTCCAGTCCATCATCGGGGCGATTGAAAATCTATGTGATTGATATGGTGTCATTTTTTGATTACTGTTCAATGACCAAGCGAGCGATCGCCTACGTCAGAATACTCTGCGATACGACGCTATTCGCCACGCTACGCCCCTCCATTGCACACGTTGCGCACACGAAAATGGCCGCCTTTACGAAACTCGAATCAGGGTCCCGGAGAGCCCAGGTCGTCGGAAGGGTTGCTATGTCAGCGAGACCTTTCTCAGGCACGAGGACGCCAAGCGCTGGGCCTTGGATGCTGAACGTCAGATTGATCAAGGAGAAACACCCGAGTCTGCCCGGATTTCTCGTATACGCACGTTCGGACAACTGATCGACCTTCACATCGAAGACATGAGCGCGGTCAGCCTGTGAATAGGCGTCCAAAACGAGACCCCCGCCGTAGCGCCGGTAAGCAACTGGCGACGTTGCAGAAGGCCCGTCTGGGGTGGGGTCCCGGGTGGTGGCGATTATACGATAACTCGCGCTCGAAAATCGCTTGGGATCAGTAACTTGAACAAAGCTGGCATGATCCCCTTTTGGACGCCGATCCACAGGCGTTCGCTCGTCGTGAGCGTTGAAAACATTGACCGACCAAAGCACCCCACCATCCGTCTGGCGTGATATTTAGGCTTCCATGTTAACCCGGGCTTGCGCCATTCTCCTGTTCGGCCTGACCCTGGTGCCGGGCCCTTCCGCGCTTGCCGGGCCTCCTATTCGCGCCACGGCCACGCCGGTCCCGGCATCGCCCGACTCCATGCGTCTCTATGTCTTCAGCCTGAACGACACCCCGGTTGCCGAGGCCGCCCAGGATATTGTCGGCGGGGCCCTGTCCTATGAGCTGACCATCGACCCGGCCGTGGAAGGCGTGGTCAGCTTCCGCGCCGAGGGCTGGTCCAGCGGCGAAGCCCTGTTGAACGAATTCGGTTCCGCCCTGCTGGATGAGGACATCGCCCTGATGCGCATCGGCGTCGGGGCCTATGTCCTGATCCCGCGCGTCAATGTGCCGATGATGCTGGCGCGCGGCGGGGTGCTGATGACGCTGCCGGAGCCGGGTTTCGCGACCCCGCCCTCGCCGGCCGCGACGGCCGGACCGTCGGTGGTCTATGGACGGGACCGCTGGTGGGACAGTGCGTTCGCCGCCCTGCTGGTCTTCTTCGCCGGGGTGCTGGCAGGCGGCGCAGCCCTGTTCGGTGGCCAGACGGTCTATCGTAGCGCAGAGGCGCGGACACGGCTGGCTGCGCCCCCGCTGCGCCTGACCGATCAGCGTCTTCCGTCGGACTGGCCGCCGGACGCTGCCGCCGCCGATCCGGATCTGGTCATACCCCGTTTCGATGCAGGTCCTCGCGCGCCGTAGCGCCCCCGCTCTCCCCGGATTTGAGCGCCGGCCTTCGGGAGTTCCGCTTCAGAACACGTCGTCCACGTCGGGCTGCAAACGCGGATCACGGGCGATCGGCTGCGGTCGCGTGGGATCGATCCGCACCGGCTCGACACGCCTTAGCCGGTCATAGCTTTCCTGGGCCGATGCGGCCACCGCAGCACTGTCGCGCAGGATTGTGGGCTTGAGGAAGATGAACAGCGTCCGCCGCGTCTGGCTGTCGCGCCGCGAGCGGAAAAGGCTGCCGAGCCCCGGAATGCTGCTCAGCCCCGGGACGCGGCTGTTTGCTGTCTGGCGGTCGTCTGTGACCAGTCCGCCGAGCACGATGGTTTCACCGTCGTCGGCCAGAACCGAAGTCTGGATGCTGCGTCGGTTGGTGATCAAATCCGCCGCGCCGGAGATCGTCGTGGTAACGAGCGAGGACACCTCCTGGCTGACGTCCAGCTTGACCACGTCCCCCTCATGCACCCGGGGCACAACCCGCAGGGTCAGGCCGACATCTTCGCGGCTGATGGTCGTGAACGGATTGGTCGAGTTGCCGTCGGTGGCGAAGCTGCCGGTCCGGAAGGGCACGTTCTGGCCGACAACGATCTCGGCCGGCTGATTGTCCAGAACCGTCACGCTGGGCGATGACAGCAGGTTCGCCGCACTGTTGGTGCCCAGCGCCTGCAGCAACAGTCCGAAATCGCCCTCGGACCCGGCCGCCAGTGACAGGCCTTCACCCAGAAGCCGGCCGGTCGGATAGCCCAGCGTCGTCAGCACTGTCGCGATCGCCGTCCCGGCCGTTGAGAATGACGATCCTCCCGCAATGCCTTCCTCGGGCACGGCACCGCCGAAGCCCAGTTGCACGCCGATCTGTTCGCCCAGCTCGCCGGTGATCTCGACAATGGCGACCTCGATCTTGACCTGGGCGCGTCTCAGGTCGAGCTGGCTGATCAGGTCTTCCAGCATCGCCACCGTCGCCGGCGCGCCGCGCATGACGACGGCGTTCAGCTCGGGAGAGGCCTGCACCGTAACCCCGTCCAGGGTGAAGCTGGCTGGTCGCGCGGCCGCGCCCGAGGCCGCCCCGGCCCCTGCCATGCCATCGCCCGGGGACGAGAGGGCGCTGACGGCCTGGGCCGCCATGTCCCGATTCGAGGCGCTGAGGCTGGCAAGACCTGTGTCGTTGCGCAGCGACCGCGCCACGGGGTTGGTGGCCGACGGCTGTCCGCCCAGCAGGCCGCGGACGATCTCGGTAATCGATTCTGCGTCGGAGTTTCTAAGCCGGACAACGCGCGTGACCGGCGTGGCACCGCCCGGTGTATCCAGCGCAGCGACGATGGATCGGGCCTGAGCCAGATCGGCCGCATCCCCGCGAATCAGCAGCACGTTCGACCGCTCGTCTGCCGTCACACGCGGCCCGCCGGCATCCGAACCCAGCAGCGCGCTGACCGAGGCGGCCACATCGACGGCGGAGGCGTGGCGCAGGGCGATGCTGTCAAACGCCGTGCCGCCTCCCTGATCCAGGGTGGCGGCCAGCTGCTGCACCCGCCGGATGTTCTCGGCGTAGTCGGTCACGACCACGCCGTTCGGCTCGGTCAGGGCCTCGATGGCACCGAACGACGAGACCAGCGGGCGCAGCGCGCGCACCGCCTGATCGCTGGGCAGGTTGCGCAACCGCACCAGCCGCGTGACGATCTGCTGGTTCGAACTGGCCGGTCCGGTCTCGGACGCGCCGCCCTGCACCACCGAGGCCTGGGGGACCACCCGCCAGAGGTTGCCGCTGCGCACCGCCGCAAAGCCGGACGTCCGCAGCACCGACAGGAACAGCTCCCACACGCCGGCGCGGCTGAGTGGCTCGGCCGAGACCACGTTCACCTGCCCCTGCACGGCCGGATCGAGCACCAGGGTGCGGCCGGTGATGCGCGAGACCTGCTCGGCCACGTCCTTGATGTCGGCCCCGCGCATGTTGATGACCACGTCCTGCATGGCCTGTGGCGGAGGCGCGACGGTCTGGGGTGCGGCGGCCAGGGTGGCACCGGGAACCACAGGACCGATCATCATCGACAGGGCCAGCACACTGGTGGTGGACAGGCGGAGAAACTTGGTCACGCCGGGCTCCTAGCGAAGGGGAAAGTTGAGGGTCAGGCGACGGCCCTGCCGGACCACCACCACGCGCGCCTGGCCAGACGACCGGGCGCGTTCGAACAATTGCTGGTCGGTCGCGGCATTGCCGACGGCCTGGCCGTTCAGGGTCTCGATCACGTCGCCAGGTTGCAACCCGAAGCGGCGCAGCTCGGCCGACGGGTTGTCACCGACGCGATAGCCTTCTGCCGAGGCGGCGACGCCGAGCGTCCCGGCGGCAGACGTCACATTGGCTGTCGCACCGCGATCCAGCCCGGGCCGCGCGGGTTGAGACGCCGCCGCAGCGGCTGCGGCAGCCGTCGCGACCGGAGATGAAGCGGCCAGGGCGGCCGCCACGGCCGGCGAGGGCGGCGGCGGCCCCGGCGTCGTCACGGTGATGCCTGCGCCCGGGACGGCAGCCGCCGGGCCCGCGACGCCCGCCACCGGCGCGGGGAAGTCCAGCCGCTGTCGCGCACCACCGACGACCAGGATCACATGGTCCACGGCAATGGCTTCGATCATCGCGTCCGCGACAGCCTGGCCGACCCCGTACAGGGCCGCCGGGCCTTCGCCGACGGCGATCAGCGCCGTCGAGGCCGAGGCCGGGCTGGCCATCAGCACGCCCTTCAGCACCAGGCCCGAACTGGAGCCTGGCAGACCGCCGATGCCCGCTGCCCCGCCGCCGAACGGTGCCAGGCCGACGATGCGCGCCACGTCGACGTCGCCGCCCGTCGATCCCGTGGATACGCCCAACGGCGGCAGGGTCTCGGCTACGGCGACCTCCGAGCGGCCGTCATCCCACCCGGTCAGACGCCAGGTCAGCCCCGCCAGCGCCACGGCCAACGAACCCACGACCACCACGCTCACTGCCCTGAGCGCCAGTTCGTCCCTGCGCTCCGGGGTCATGCCCCCCCTCCCGCAAGACGATCGACGAAGCCCGACAGAGACGCCCTCTCTGCCGTCGATCCGGCCGGGCCCACGGATACGTCCACCGCGATCAAATCGGGGTCGTCGGTAGCGTGCCGGGCCACCCGCACCGACCAGTCGCGATCCATCATCCGCACCGTCGAGACGTCGGGGCCGGCCGCCACGCCTTCGAGGTTCAGCTCCACCAGCCGGTTCTCGGCCACCCACTGCGCCACCACCCGATGCTCCAGCCCGCGAACGCCGTCGACATGGGTCTGGGTCGCCCGGGTCAGGCCCACCGTGGCGATGGCCAGGATGAACAGAGCGACCAGCGCCTCCATCAGGGAATAGCCGTCGCGTCTCACAACGCCGTCTCCCCGGTCACAGGCACCGCGACCGCGTTCAGTCCGTCGAACTCCACCCGCCAGCGGCGATCGCCCTTCGCCAGGCCAAAGGCGGCCATCGGCACCGCCCCGTCCGGGTCGATCACCAGCGGCGAGGACACGCCCAGCCCCACCAGCCGGATACCGGCGGGCAGGCTGTGCCGTTCGGCCAGGGCGTCGGTCACGCCCATCGCCTGATCCGTGCCCCGCACGAACCCGTAGCCCTCGCCGTCGAATGCCAGCGCCAGCGGCCGCCGCGTCACCAGCACATCGTCGGCCGCGAGCCGCAGCCGGTCGGCCAGACGGTTGGCCTCGCTCTCCACACCCAAACCCCTATCACCGAGACCCACGCCCAGGGTCACGACCCCGGCCATCACCCCGACGATGGTCAGCACCACCAGGATCTCGACCAGCGTCATGCCCTCGCGGCGGGCCAGGCGAATGGTGTCCCGCGCCGACCGCATCAGCGGGTCTTGTCGGTCAGATCGGCGTCCAGATCCTCGCCGCCCTCGCGCCCGTCCTTGCCATAGGAGATCAGGTCATAGGTGCTGGTCCGGCCCGGGCTGCGATAAACATAGGCCTTGCCCCAGGGATCGGCGGGCAGTTCCGGCAGATAGCCGCCGGTCGCCCATGACACGGGCTCGGGCGGGCTGGTCGGCTTCTCCACCAGCGCCTGCAGTCCCTGGGCTGTCGTCGGATAGTCACCATTGTCGAGACGATAGACCCGCAACGCAGTGGCGATGGTCTTCAGGTCGGTCCTGGCCACGGTCACGCGCGCCTGATCCGGCCGGCCGATCACGTTCGGAACGATCAGGACGGCGACCACAGCGATGATTGCCAGCACGACGATCATCTCGACCAGGGTCAGGCCCGCGCGCCGCGAGGCAAGACTTTGGCTCCGCTTGTGACGCTTGGACAAAGTAATCATGACACTTTTTCTCGACGGCGCAGCAGTGGCGACAGGCTTGTTTTCGCTGCTATAGACCGGGGCGGTCCGCGCGACCACGCCATTCTCTTTGAGTTCCGCCGATGCTCGGTCGACCCGCCAGATCGAACCTTCCAAGCCGGGGCTTATGGCGCATCGTCGATGACAGAATCATAGCAGTCGACCGCGCCTGGGACGGGCCGACCATGGTTCTGGTGCCCTCGGAAGACGTCCTGACCCTGACGGTCGACCTGCCCTTCCCGACCCGTGCCCAGCGCCTGACCAACCTGCCCTATGCGGTCGAGGACGCGGTGGCCGAGCCTCTGGCCACTCTGCATTTCGCCCTCGGCATGGAGATGGCCCCGCGCCGCCACATCGCCGGGGTCGTGCGCCACGCGCGAATGCAGTCCTGGCTGGCGATACTGGCCGAGGCCGATCTGGATCCGGCCATCCTGGTGCCCGACGCCCTGACCCTGCCCCTGCCGTCGGCGGGCGTCTGGGCGGTGCGGACCGAAGGGGACCGCGCTCTGGTCCGCACCGACAACGGTGCCGGCTTCGCCCTGCCGGTCGCCATGCTCGAATCGGCCTGGGGCGCGGCTGGCCGGCCCCGGCTGATCCCGCTGGGAGCCCCGCTACCGGCAATCTTCGCCGAGGGCATCGAGTCCGAAACCGCGCTGGTCGACGGTCAGGGCGAGGCCGTCGCCCTGCTGCCACCGCTCGACCTGTGTCAGGGGCCTTACGCTGCAACCCGTTCGGGCGAGCCCTCGGTGCTGCGGAGCCTGGCCCTCGTCGCCGGCATCGGCGTCATAGCCCACATCGCCATCCTGGCCACGGACGCCTTCCTGCTGGACCGGATGGCCGACCGCAAGGAAGCCGAGGCGCGCACCCTGCTCCAGTCGGTCGCGCCGCAGATCGGCCTGACCGACAATCCCGTGGAAGCCGTCGACCGCATCCTGCCCTCCGCCGGCGGCGGAGGACGGCCCTTCACCCGCCTGCTGGCCCAGACCTCGGCGGCCCTGCCGGGTGCCGGCGCGGTCGCCTTCAACAGCCTGGCCTGGACACCCGGCTCGCTGGATCTTGGCGTGGCAGTTTCGGACGCCGCGACTCTGGACCGCGCCGTCGGCGCGCTGAACGCCTCGGGCCTCAGCGCGACGGGGGCCCCGTCCGGCGTCGACCCGGCAACGGCCACCAACGGCCTGAATGCGACCCTGCGGATCACCCCGGCAGGGGCCCGATGAAGCCGCCCGCCGTCCTCGACCGTGCGTCCCCGGCCCTCGCCTCTGCGGCCGGCTGGATGGCCAGCCGGTCGCGGCGCGAGCAGATCCTGATCGCTGTGCTCGGCGGGTTTGTGACCGTCGCCGCCCTCTGGCTGCTGATCCTGCGCCCGCTGCTGGAGGCCCGCACCACGGCCGTCGACCGGATCGCCGCCTATGAGACTGTCATGGTCCGGGTTCGCACCGCCGGGGGGACTGCCGGCCCCATGGCCCAGACCCTGACCGGCCCGCTGGAGACCGCCATCCCGATCCAGGCTGCCACATTTGGCATCGTCCCGACCGTCACGTCCGACGGGGACGCCGTCGCCGTCACGGTCACAGAGGCCCGCTACGACAGTCTAGCGCCTTGGCTGGCGGCGCTGGAGGCGTCCGGGGCGTCTCTGTCCTCGGTCCGGATTGAGCGCGGCAACCAGCCGGGCCTCGTCAACCTGTTCCTGCGCGTCGAACCATGAGCCTGGCGGAAGATCATATCCCCGCCCTGCCGCCGGTTCCCGGCCTGGCCTACGGTTTCGCCCGCCGGCGCGGGGCCATGATCCTGCGCGGCGGCGACCGTCCCCTGTGCCTGCACCGGCGCTCCGCCACCCTCGAGACCCTGCTGGAGGTCCGGCGCGTCAACGGCTCGGACATCGCCTTCGAGGCCGTGGACGACGACCGGTTCGACGCCCTGCTGCGCGAACAGACCGGCGGCGAGGCTGCGCCCGCCGCCGACTATGCCGCCTCGGAAGACGACCTTGCCGCCCTCGCCGAGGACGCCGCAGCCGTCGATGACCTGCTGGACAGCCGCGACGACGCACCCGTCGTGCGGCTGATCAACGCCCTTCTGTTGCAGGCCATCCGCGACGGGGCCTCCGACATCCATATCGAGGCCGAGGAGAAGCGGCTGGTCGTGCGGTTCCGCATCGACGGCGTGCTGCGCGAGGTGCTCGAGCCCGCCCGCGCCCTGGCCCCCCTGCTGGTGAGCCGCATCAAGGTCATGGCACGGCTCGACATCGCCGAGAAGCGCGTACCCCACGACGGCCGGGTGACCCTGCGGATCGGGGGTCTCGACGTCGACGTGCGCGTCTCCACCATCCCGTCCCAGCATGGCGAGCGGGTCGTACTGCGCCTGCTGGATCGCGGCTCGACCAGCCTCGACCTCGCCCAGCTGGGCATGAGCGCGCGTGATCTCGAGACCTTCGAGCGGCTGATCGCCCGCCCGCACGGGGTCATCCTGGTGACCGGCCCGACCGGCTCGGGCAAGACCACCACCCTGTATTCCATCCTGACGCGGCTGAACGACCGCCGCCGCAACATCATGACGGTCGAGGATCCGATCGAATACGCGCTGGACGGCATCGGCCAGATGCAGGTCAACGCCCGCATCGACCTGACCTTCGCGCGCGGCCTGCGTGCGATCCTGCGCCAGGACCCCGACGTCATCATGGTCGGCGAGATCCGCGATCACGAGACCGCCGAGGTCGCCGTGCGGGCGTCCATGACGGGCCACCTGATGCTGTCGACCCTGCACACCAACACGGCGGTGGGCAGCGTCACTCGCCTGATCGACATGGGCGTCGAACGCTATCTGCTGGCCCCCATGCTGACCGGCCTTGCGGCCCAGCGTCTGGTCCGCCGCCTGTGCCCGGCCTGCAAGACCCCGGCCGAGGCCACCGCTGCCGATTCCGAAATGACCGGCGGGGCCATCCCCGTCGGGGCGCGCGTGTTCCGGCCGGTGGGCTGTCCCGCCTGCCGGGGCGAGGGCTACAAGGGCCGGCTGGGCGTCTATGAGGTGATCGAGATCGACGCTGAACTGCAGCAGGCGATCCACGACGGGGCCGCCGAGAGCGAGCTGGTCCGCCTCGCCCGACGGCGGGGCCCGGGCCTGCTGGAAGACGGGGCGGCCAAGGCGCTGGCCGGCGAAACCTCGGTGCAGGAGGTCGCGCGCGTCGTGCGCGAGGATATCTGATGCCGGTCTTCGCCTTTCAAGCTGTGGACGCCGACGGCAAGCCCCACAAGGGCGTGATCGAGGCCGCCTCCGACGTGGGGGCCCGCCAGCTGGTTCGGGACCGGGGCCTGCTGCCCACCCAGGTCGTCCTGTCCGGCGAGCGCCGCAAGACTGATCTGTCCAAGGGGATCGTGATCTTCCAGCGCGGGATCAGTTCGAAAACCCTGTCGGCCGTGACCCGCCAGCTCTCGACCCTGATCGGTTCGGACATCCGCATCGAGGAGGCGCTGCGCATCGCCGCCCAGCAGACCGAGGGCCAGCCCATCGGCATCGTCCTGACCGACGTCCGCACCGCCATCCTCGAGGGCCGCAGCTTCGCCTCGGCGCTGGCGCGCCACCCCAGGGTCTTCCCCGAGTTCTACCGCGCCTCGATCGCGGCCGGCGAACAGTCGGGCAAGCTGTCGACGGTGCTGGCCCACCTGACCGAGTTCGTCGGCAATCAGGAGAAGGCCCGTCGCAAGGTGCAGCTGGCCCTGCTCTATCCCGCCCTGCTGGCCGGGGTCTCGCTGCTGATGATCACCCTGATGATGATCTATGTGGTGCCCGACATCGTGAAGGTGTTCGTCTCGCGCGGCGCGGCGCTACCTTTCCTGACCCGCGCCCTGATCGCACTCTCGGCCTTCGTCCAGAGCTTCGGTACCTATGTGCTGATCGCCCTCGCCGTGGCTGGCATCGCCTGGAACCGCTGGCTGGCCGTCCCCGCCAACGGCCGCCGCTTCGCCGAATTCCTGCTGAAGACGCCGCCCTTTTCGGGCTTCACCCGCCATATGAACGCCGCCCGCTTTGCCGGCTCCCTGGCCACGCTCGTGCGCTCCGATGTTCCCCTCGTGGAGGCCCTGCAGGCGTCAGCGGCCGTCACCCCCAACCGCTATGCCCGCGAGCGCGCCCTGCTGGTGGCGGCCCGTGTGCGCGAGGGCTCGTCCCTGCGCCGCGCCATGGCCGAGGCCGACGTCTTTCCGCCCCTGCTGCTGGCCATCGTCGCGGCGGGCGAACAGTCGGGCAAGCTGGGTCATGGGCTGGAGCGTGCCGCCGAGGACCTGGAGCAGGAACTGGACTCTCTGGTGCAGGCGCTGGTGTCGCTGGTCGAGCCGGGCGTGCTGCTGCTGATGGGCGGCATCGTCCTGTTGATGGTGCTCGCCATCCTGCTGCCGATCGTCAACCTGAACAACCTCGCCGGGCTGTGACGGCGGCGCGCTACAGACTGGTCTCGATCGAGACCGGCGCGCCGATGCCCGGCAACAGGCCGACACCGCCCGGCTCGACCGAGGCCGTGAGGCCGCCGTCTGCCTGCACCCGCGCCCGCAGCACCGCGTCGCCCGATGCCGCCCGGGTCAGGGTCAGAGTGGTCGCCGCGGCGTCGGCCGTGACCGACCCGGCCAGCGCCGGAAGCGGCGTCGCTGCCCCGCCCCCGCCCACAGACGCGCATTCGCCTGGCGTGGTGGTCATCTCGCCCGCGCCTTCGGGCCGGCCGCGCAACGACAGCCGGGGCACATTGACCCGCATCACCGGCGAACAGGCGAACGGCAACCCGGGCGCGATGGCATTGATCAGCCGCATGGAGGCCGCGCCCTCCAGATCGCGCACCAGCACCCGCCCGGGGCGCACCAGAGCCTGGGCTGCCAGCGCCGTATCGGGCCCTCGCACGCTCAGCCGCTCGGCCGCCGACAGGTGCAGGATCGACGACAGGGGCTCCAGCGCCCATCCGGCTGCGAATCCGCCCGGCAGCGCCCGCTCACCCGCCCAGACCGTGCCTACCGCCTGCCGCTCCCCGTTAGAGGAGCGCGGCACGACGATCTCGGACGGTGCCATCACGATCAGTCCCAGCGCATATGTCGTGACCCCGACGGCCGCCAGCACCACGCGCCAGCGGGTCACCTTCACCGTCAGCCGCTCGAACTGAAATGCCCCCCCCGCCCGGCCACCCTCGCCGTCCCGTGTTCTCCAGATCTTCAGCATGGGCGTCTCTCCGGCTTCGCGCCGCAGATACCATAACGGCTCCTGAAGCGAAGCGCTGTCGCGAAGGTTTCACCCTGATCGAGGTACTGATCGCGCTCGTGCTGTTCGCCCTCATCGGTGTGGCGGGCTTTACCCTGCTGGACAGCGTGCTGCGCACCCAGGGCTCAACCGAGACGCGGCTGGCCCGGATGGCAGAAATCCAGCGCGCCATGCTGGTGGTCTCCTCCGACCTCGACCAGATCACCGGCGGTCTGGCCGGCTCCGGCGCGGCCCTGTCCCTGCAGAAGACGGACCTGTCGGGCGGCAGCGTTAACGTCCGCTACGATCTGGCGGGCACGACCCTGACCCGCACTGTGGCGGGGCCCGGCGGGGAAAGGACCCAGACCCTGATCGGCAACGTCTCGGCGGTGCGCTGGACCTTCCACCGTCGCCGGGGCGACTGGCTCGAGGTCTGGCCTGGACCGCCTGTCTCCGCGCCTCCGTCTCCACCGGGCGCGCCGGCCGGCCCTATGACCGGGACGCATAGACCCCACGTAGGCGTCACCGCCGTCGCGCTGGACCTGACCCTGGCCGGGCTCGACGGCCGCACCGGAGCCACCCTGCGCCGCGTCGCCTCCATCCCGCTGATGGACCCGCCTGCGCCGGTGACCGCACCATGATGCGCCTTGCCCGCCGCGAGGGCATGATCCTGCTGAACGTGCTGCTTGTGCTGGCGGTGGCCAGCGTCGCGGTGCTGATCATGGTCTCGACCCAGGACATTGAGGTGCAGCGCTCGACCCGGCTGCGCGACGCCGCCCAGGCCTCGGCCTTTGCCCGGGCGGGCGAGCTTTCGGCCGTCACCGTCCTGCGCCGTGATGGCCTGACCGCGGCGGGAACCGACAACCTGTCCGAACCGTGGGCGGCCCTGTCCCAGCAGGAAATCGCTGTTCCGAACGGCCGCTTCGCCCTCGCCATCGAGGACGAGCAGGCGCGCTTCAACCTGAACGCCCTGCAGACCGGCGACCCCGGCCCGATCGCGTTGTTCCAGCGCATCGGCGCGGCGCTCGAGGTCGATCCTGCCTCCCTGATCCGCATCGCCACGGTGGCGCGCGTCGCCGGCCCCCTGACTGACGACAGCCTGATCGTCGCCGCCGGCGTGCCCCGGGCCGACCTCGACCGGCTCTCGGCCTTTGTCACGGTGCTGCCCACGACCACCGGCGTGAACCTGAACACCGTCAACGAGCCCCTGCTGGCGCTGATGGCGGGCGACCCGGAGGTGGCGCGCCGCCTGGTGCAGAAGCGGAACGAGCGCGGCTTTCTGCTTCCCGTGGACCTCGCCGCGGAGGGGGCCCCGCCCCTGCCGGGCACCGGCTACACCTCGGACCACTACCGTGTCGTCACCACCGTCACCGTCGGCAATGTCACCCAGGTGCTGGACAGCCGCCTGTCCCGTGTTCGCAGTCCGGGCGTCGTGGATGTGGTCGTGACCGGGCGTCGGCGCATGGCGGGTTGACCTTCCACCCGGGCGACCGCCTCTGATGATCCAGCCGCGGACAGTCCCGGAGCAACGTCAAAATCCGTCGCGGCCACAGACTGTCGGCATCCCTCGCGAAGACCTGTGTCGAGCGTCTTACAGCACCAGCCAATGACATATCCAGCCCCGGGCGGATCGACACCGTACAGGGACGATGTTTCATCAAACGGCAACGGCAACTTCACAAACTCGCGCCGGAACCGTCACGGTTCGGCGCGGACGCCGTCACAGACCCTCGCTAGGTAAGGCACCGGGCAGGTGGAGGCGAAGCATCGTCGGACGCGCGGCATGAGGCCTCGCAACTATCCTGTCGCAACATTGATCAGACATGGTGGACATGATGACCGGCTTTCGACTGACAACCCTCCTGACGGTTGCCGCCAGCGCCCTCGCGCTGGCCGCCTGTGGCTCGGCCGAGGTCGCCTCGCCCGGTGAAGGCGATTTCGGCGGCGGCACCACGCCGACCACGCCCACCACGCCCACCACGCCGACGGCCGGCACGCCCGCCGCTGACTGCCCGACGGGCTTGGCCAACATCGGCCTGGTCGCCGGCGGCACCCTGCGCGCGTGCCAGCTGCCCCAGGACATCATCGGCAACCTGACCCTGTCGGCTCGCGCCGGCACCGTCTATGCGATCGCCGGTCGCACCCAGGTCGGTATCGACCGCGGCATCGACCCCGCCGCCCCCACCGGCTCGCAGGGCATCCTGACGATCGACCCGGGCGTGCGCGTCTTCGCCTCCGGCGGTTCGGACTTTCTGATCGTCAACCGCGGCTCCCAGATCTTCGCCGAGGGCACCCCGACCAATCCGATCATCTTCACCAGCCGCCAGAACATCGAAGGCACCACCACCCTGACCTCGCAGGGCCAGTGGGGCGGGCTGGTGCTCGTCGGTCGCGCGCCGCAGGCCAACTGCCAGCTGACCGCTCCGGTGACCTGCACCGGTCAGGTCGAGGGCACCTCGGCCTTCTACGGCGGCAACACCGCGACGGATAACTCGGGCCGTATCCGCTACGTCCAGATCAAGTTCTCGGGCTTCGAGATCTCGACCGGCAACGAACTGCAGGGCCTGACAATGGCCGGCGTCGGCTCGGGCACTACGGTCGAGTTCGTCCAGATCCACAACTCGTCGGACGACGGCATCGAAATCTTCGGCGGTAACGTCAACCTGCGTCGCGTCGTCATCACCGGTGCCGACGACGACGGTCTGGACACCGACACCGGCTGGCGCGGTGGAGCCCAGTTCGGCATCGTGACGCAACGCGCCCCGAACTCGACCAGCCGTTCGGCCGGCTTCGAGTTCTCCTCGGCCCCGGCGGCGACGCCGCTGGCCTCGCGCTATGTCTCGCAGCCCAGGATCGCCAACTTCACCCTGGTCGGCCGCAACTCGCCGACCGACGCCCACACCGTCGCCCACTTCGACACGGGCACGGACGCGACGATCATCAACTCGGTGTTCACCGCTGCGCCAGGCTCGCTCGCCGGCTGCCTCGCGATCGCCGACGCTGACACGGCCACAAGCGGCGTGACCTTCAACTCGGTGTTCATGTCCTGCCCGATCCCCTATCGGCCGTCGAACGTCGCCCTCTCGACGGCGGCCTTCACGACGGCCCCGAGTTCGGGCAACACCGCGACGGGCACCTCGACCCTGACGGCTCCGACCGGTACCACCCTGACCAACCAGGTCCTGACCTTCATCAACGGTGCCAACGAAACCGCAGTGACCCCGGTCAACGCCCCTGCGGTCTTCCCGTTCTTTACGGCCACGACCTACATCGGTGCCGTCCAGAACGCCGCCGACACCTGGTATGCTGGCTGGTCCTGCGGCCTGTCGGGCAACACGACCTGCTGATGACGGAAGCGCGGCGGCGGTCCAGACCGGGCCGTCGCCGACTTTCTTGCTTTCCGTTGAACCCCTTCAAGGCGCAGATCATGAAGAAGCTTACTCTGACCCTGACAGGGGTCCTCCTGGCCACCAGCGCGCTGATCGCGCCCGGCCTGGCCCATGCCCAGACAGCCCCGGTGGAACAGACCCCCGCTGAACAGGCCATGCCCGCCGCCGAAGACCAGGCCACCGACGTCGAGGAGATCGTCGTCCTGGGCCGCTACATTCCCGAACCCAACCGCGAGAGCCCCGAGGTCGCCGCCTTCCTGACTTCTGAAGACCTCGCCCGAACCGGCGATTCCAACGCCGCCGCAGCCCTGACCCGCGTGACCGGCCTGTCGATCGTCGAGGGCCGGTTCATCTATGTCCGCGGTCTGGGCGAGCGCTATTCCTCGGCCCTGCTGAACGGTTCGCCCCTGCCCAGCCCCGAGCCGCTGCAGCGGGTCGTGCCGCTGGACCTGTTCCCCTCGTCCATCCTTGAGGGCGTGACCGTCCAGAAGACCTATTCCGTCAACTATCCAGGCGAGTTCGGCGGTGGCGTCATCGACCTGCGCACCATCGACGCCCCTGCGGACCCCTTCTTCACCGTCTCGACCTCGCTCGGCGGCAATACCGAAACGACCGCCCAGAAGGGTCGCGTCTACTACGGCGGTCGCACCGACTTCCTCGGCTTTGACGACGGCACCCGCGAGATCCCTGACGAACTGGCGCTGGCCTTCGCCTCGGGCAACCAGATCCAGGCGGGTCCGAACTATAATGCGACCCAGTTGCGCCGCATCGGACAGTCACTCGTCAATGCGCCCCTGCGCCTGCTGCAGACCGAGGACATCCCGGTCAATGTGGGGCTGGAAGTCTCGGGCGGCTTCTCTAACGAGACCCCGATCGGTACCCTGGGAGTCATCCTCGTCGGCGGCTATGATAACAGCTGGCGCACCCGGGCCGGCTTCCAGGAAGAGGCCCAGTTCTCGGGCAGCGACCTGATCGCCGCCACCAGCTATCGCTACCTGTCGACCCAGAACGACGTGCAGCTGAACTTCCTCGGCGGCCTGTCCCTCGCGGGCATCGACCATGAGGTCAAGTGGACCAATCTCTACGTCCGCAACACGACCAAGGAGGCGCGTACGCGCGCCGGACCGGATTTCGACGCCGGCGGATCAATCCTGCGCGATGACTTTACTGAATGGTTCCAGCGCGAGCTGTTCTCGACCCAGCTGGCCGGCGAACACGCCTTCATGGACGGGTCGCTGAACCTGGACTGGCGCGCCAACTATTCAACGACCTCGCGGGACGCGCCCTACGAGACCCGGTTCGGCTACGGCCAGGACGCCTCGGGCGACTTCATCCACGATATCGAACGCAACCTGATCTCGTTCAGTGAGCTCAGCGACGACGTCTATTCGGGTGGGGCCGACCTGGCCTACACCATCCCGCTGTCGGACTATCGCGAGGCCACCTTCTCGGCCGGCTTCGCCCTCTACGAGAACACCCGGGATTCTCAGCGTCGTGACCTGCGCTTCATCTCGCCGGCCGGCCTGACCACAGAGCAGACCGAAAGCCGCGTAGACTTCCTGTTCTCGGACTTCAACATCAACGACACCGTGCTTCAGCTCAACGAGATCACGGGCTCGAACGGCGCGGCCGCCTATGATGCAGAACTGGTCGTCAACGCCGTCTACGGTCAGGTCGAGGCCGAGATCGTTCCCCTGGTCAACCTGACGGTCGGCGTTCGTTTCGAGGACGCCGAGCAGTCGGTGACCCCGCGCGACCTGTTCGGCGGCACCGCCACATTCGGTTCGACCCGCCTCGAAGAGCAGTACTACCTCCCGGCAGGGACGGTGACCTGGAACTTCGCCGAGGACATGCAACTCCGCTTCGGTGCCTCCCAGACCATCGGCCGGCCGCAGTTCCGCGAACTGGCCCCGCAATCCTATACGGATCCGGAAAGCGACCGGACCTTTATCGGAAACCCGTTCCTGGTGGACACCGAGATCCTGAACCTGGACGCGCGCTGGGAATGGTATTTCGCCCGCCAGCAGTTCATCACGGCCGGCGTCTTCTACAAGGACCTGGACAAGCCGGTCGAGGCGATCATCGTCGACGTCGGCAACCAGCGCCAGCAGTCCTTCCTCAACGCGCCCCAGGCGACCATCTTCGGGGCCGAGATCGAGGCCAAGAAGTATTTCGAGTTCCCCGACAACGGCATGTCCTTCGTCGCCAACAAGCGCTGGCTGGCGCAGGCCAACTACACCTACTCAAACTCCGAGGTCACGGTGGATGCGGGTGACACCGTCCTGACCCTGGGCGGGGCGGGCACACCCGAAAGCGCGGCCTTCTTCATCGCCGACGGCAGCCGCATGCAGGGCCAGTCCGAACACGTCGCCAACCTGCAACTGGGCTGGGAAGACGACACGGCCCGGTCGCAGGCGACCATCATCGTCAACTACGTCTCCGAGCGCATCACCGCGCGCGGGGCCGGCGTGGGCGGCAGCCGCGAGCCCGATTACATCCAGGACCCGGGCGTCTTCCTCGACTTCGTGTATCGCAAGGACTTCACGGCAGCAGGTCGGGACCTCGGCTTCGCGCTGGAACTCCGCAATCTGCTTTCGACCGATTTCGACGAGTTCCAGGAACTGGGCAACAAGATCCGGATCAACAACTACGACATCGGTTCCAGCGCCTCGGTCAGCCTGACCGCACGCTTCTGAAGGCTTCGCTCATAGCGGAACAGGGATCGGCCTCCGGATCGGGATGATCCACCCCGGGTATTCCGGAGGCCATCTGGCGTGGTCGAGGCATCGACGGCTCGTCGGCATGGCCGATGATTGCTGTGATATTGGACAGTGTCTGCGGAATATCCGGCAATCATAGACGGCGGCGAGAATTCCGTCTTCCGGTTGTCAAGGTTGGGATCGAGCGTTCGAATCTCTTCGCGCGGCTCGGCGAGGGAAATCTCAGCACCGGGGAGCAGATCAGATCGGAGGGGGGCAGGTCAGTCGTCCGCAATCAACCGAAGCTCAGTCCCGTTGACCGTCGCACTCCGGCACTGGCGGATGGGTTCGTCACGACGGACAAGAACCCGCGTGCCAGAGCCAGAAAGGGGGTGACGGTCCCGCCACTGCTGGCTAACCAGAATAGCGATGGCCCAGCGTCCTGATACCTATGTTTCCACCCGTGGCGACGCCCCTGTGGCGGACTTCGCCGAGGCCTTGCTGCGCGGCATGGCCCCGGACGGCGGCCTGTATGTGCCGGCGACCTGGCCGACCCTGAGCCCTGACACCTGGGCCCCCGGTCGCGGCTATGGCCGGATCGCAGCGCAGGCCATGGCCCCCTTCATCGGCGACGCACTTCCCGCCGGTGCCCTGGACCGGGCGCTGGAGCAACTGATCGCAGGGTTCGCACCGCCAGAGGTGACCCCGCTCATCCGGCTGGAGGACGGGCTCTTCATGCTGGAGCTGTTCCACGGCCCGACTGCGGCCTTCAAGGATCTGGCCATGCAGCTGGCGGCGTCGCTGGCCGATGAGGCGCTGAAGGCGTCCGGAGAACGGCTGACCCTGGTCACGGCGACCAGCGGCGACACCGGTGCCGCCGCCGTCGCCGCCTTTGCCAATACCGATCGCATCCGCCTGATCGTGCTGCACCCGCACGAGCGTGTTTCCCCGGTCCAGCGCCGCCAGATGACGACGGTCGATGCGCCGAACGTGCTGAACCTCGCGGTCCGGGGAGATTTTGACGACTGCCAGCGGCTGGTGAAGGGGCTGCTGGCGGATGAGAGCCTGCGCACGCATGGCCGATTCTCGAGTGTGAACTCGATCAACTGGGCCCGGCTCGCGGGCCAGATCCCCTACTATGTCTCGGCGGTGTCGCAGCTGGCCGCGCTGGGCGAGACGCGCGCCCCCGTCTTCGTCGTGCCCACCGGAAACTTCGGCGACGCGTTTGCCGGGATCGCGGGCCGCAGGATGGGCCTGCCCGTCGCCGGTTTCGTCGCGGCGGTGAACACCAACGACGCGCTGGCCCGTGCCATCAACGATGGCGTCTACGCCCGGAAAGCCGCCGTCGAGACCGCCTCGGTCAGTATGGACGTCCAGGCCCCGTCCAATTTCGAACGGCTGGTGTTCGAGGCCTCGGGCCGCGACGCGGACCTGACCCGCACCCTGTTCGAGACCTTCGCCCGCGAGGGCTCGGTGACCCTGCCGCCTGCCCTGCTGGCCGCCATCCGTGCCGAGGTTTCCGCCGTCTCTGTCGACGAACCGACGACGCGGGCCGAGATCGGCCACGCCCACGCGACCTGGGGCGAGGTGGTCTGCCCCCACACCGCCGTGGCCCTGTCGGCTGCCCGCTCGGTCGACCTTTCGCGCGGACCCGTCATCGCCCTGGCCACGGCTCACGCCGCCAAGTTCGGCCGGGACGTTGCGCCCGTGCTGGGTTTCGACCCGGATCCGCCGAGGGTCATCCGCGACCTCGGCGACCGGGCCGAACGGTTCGAGGTGATCGGGGCGGTTGCGGGCGAGGCACTGGCAGCGGTGCGGGGGTTTGGGGGATAGATCCTGTCTCCTCCCCATCGCCGCGACGGGGAGGAGAAGCGTTTCCCAGCCTGCCTTCGCGGAGCGCGGCAGGGCAGGGCGGCGTCCAAGGTCGGGGTCAGTGACCCTTGCGGTCTGTCTGACGACCGAAGGTGCGCTCAAGCGCGGTGGTCATCTTCGCCAGAGCGCCGGACGTGGCCCGGTCCATCGAGCCGCCCTGATCGGTGACGGCGACGGGCCCCTGGCCGGCGGGGCGGACCTCGATCATGCAGCGTTTGTCGTCGATCCCGCTGCCGGGGCCGTTCTCGTCCGCGAAATGGACTTCGACACGGGTCAAGCGCGACGCGAAGCGAGAAAGACCGTCACGCACGGCGGCCTCGATCTCGCCGGTCTGAGCCGCCGTCGCATCGATGGCGTTGTCGGTGTTGATCTGGATTTCCATGGGGAACCTCTCCTTGAGTGGGGTGTCGAGCTTCAGCGAACCTTCCGGGACCGTTCCAGGACAGGGCGCTGGCCCTCGGCATCGAAAGCACCTGAGGGCGCTCCGCCAGACCCCGAGTTCAGGATCATTCCCTCATTGGCGGTCTGCCCGCCGTCGGGATGAGGGGCAGTCTCGGCCTCGCCCTTCAGCTCCATCGCACGTCTGGCGATATCGGATTGCGTCTCGGGGGTCTGTTTGGCGTCTGCCATGGAATCTCCTCCTCAGCGACCGGCCACGCGCCAGTCCTCAGAGAGGAAACCCTTCGCGAGCGCGGCGGTTGCCGCTGGTCTCACGAGCCTGGGTGAGGCGCACCGGATTGATCCCGCCACCATGCCGCCCGCTTCAGGAAGGCCGCGGGGTCCTTGGGCGTCACCAGCTTGGTGGGATCATGGAAGATGCGGTCGTGCAGGCGGGTCAGGGTGAAGCGGATGGCGGCGGCCTGGCCCAGGCGCGGGAGGGCGGCGGTCTCGGCCGGGGTCAGGGGGCGGACAGCCTCATAGCCGCGCCGGAACGCCTCGCCCGCGCCGGGAATGGGCGTGCCCGCGCCGTCGAAGCCCCAGGCGCTGAGGGCGATGGCGAGGTCATAGGCCAGCAGGTCGGTACAGCCGAAATAGAAGTCGATGACGCCGGACACCGCGCCATCCTCGAACAGGACATTGTCGGGGAAAAAGTCGGCATGGATCGGGCCACTCGGCAAATCCTCCGCCCAAGGATTCCCAAGTCGCGCCAGCGCTGCCTCGACGCCGACCAGAATGTCCCGGTCCTCGCCCAGCGCCGCAGTGGCGCACCGGTCCGCCAGCGTACGCCAAGCCCCGGGGCCGACCGGATTGGCCCGTTCAACCGCGAACCCCGCCGCGTCTAGGTGCAGTCTCCCAAGCATGACCCCGGCCGCCTCGACTTCGGACGGAGAAGGCGCGCGCAGCCAGGCCCCGTCCAGCCATTCGATCACCGCCGCCGGCCGCCCGTTCAGCGTTCCGACCCAGCCGCCGTCCGTTGTCCGAACCGGCCGGGGTGCGGGAATCCCCTGCCCCGCCAGATGGTCGGTCAGGCCCAGACAGAAGGGCAGAGACGCTGCATCCGTCCGCGCCTCGAACAACGTCAGGACGTGGCTGGTGCCCCCCGTCTCAGGGCCGGTCTCCAGCCGGTAGTTGGTGTTCTCGACCCCCTCGGCGATCGCGTGCAGCGACCGGAAGGGGCCGAGATCATAGGTCGACAGGAAGGCCGTCGCCTGATCGTCAGAGACCGGAGTGAAGACGGCCAAGGGCTAGTGATGCCCCAGCGAGGCGTGCCGCGCCCGCACGATATCGGCCAGATCCGCCAGCACGCTCTCGGTCGTCGGCCAGCGGCCGGCACCGCGCCCCTTGCACGACCACACCCGCCCATCCTCGCCGTAAACCTTCAAGGCGTTCCGCTCCCCGTCCAGAGCCTGGAAGAACGGATCGTCGAGGCCGACGTCAAGCGAAACCGATGCCTTCAGGTCGTCGCCTTCCCTGAAACAGGCCCCGATCTGGCGCACCGGACCGGCGGGGCGCAAGGCCTCGGACAGGACGGCGCAGGGCACATCGGCCTCGGACGGGGTTCGACCGAACGACTCGAAGGCCAGAAGCCGCACCTTTGCGGCCGAATCCCGGCCCTCCAGATCCGAGGAAGGATCTTCCTCGGCGAAGCCCGCGACCCGCGCGTCGGCGAGGGCGTCGGCAAAGTCGGCTCCGGCCTGCAGCCGGGTCAGCATGAAGTTGACTGTGCCGTTCAGCACCGCCTCGAACCCCCTCACCGGACCGGCCGCCCTGGCCGCACGGAGCGTTTCGATCATCGGCGCGCCGCCGCCGACCGCCGCCGAATAGGCCAGGCGCGCACCCCGGGCCCGGGCCAGATCGGCCAGACCCGCCGGGTCCCGGCTGATCGCCTGTTTGTTGGCGCTGGCCACATCGATGCCGCGCTCGAGCGCCGCGCGGATCAGGTCGTGACCGGCTCCGCCCTCGGACAGGGCCTCGAGCAGGATGTCGGGCTGCATGTCCAGCAGGGCCTCGCGGTCGGAGGTGAACAGCTCGGCCGGGGCCTCGACGTCACGGGGTTTGGCCGGATCGCGCACCAGCACGCCCACGACCTGGAAGCGGCTGTCCTTCAACAGCCGCTGCAGCAGGCCGCCGCCGACCACGCCGCAGCCGGCGATGGCGACCTTCAGCGGGGCGTCGGGCACCGACGGTCCGGGCGGAGCGGAATGGTCGCCCACGACCGTGCAATCGGCCCGGCCCAGCGCCGCCACCTCGATCTCGACCGACCGCGACTGACCCAGGTCGATCGCGTCGTGCTGGACCAGGGCCCCGCCGTGGCGGCGCGCGTCGTCCCAGCTGGCCCGGCGATAGCGCAGCGGCTTACCCGAGGCGGTGGCGGGATCGCGGTCATAGAGTCCGTCCACATCCTTGACCAGCCGTACGCGGTTCAGGCCCAGTTCGGCAGCGAGGAACACCGCCGTCAGGTCGGTGCCGCCGCGCCCCAGCAGCACCACCTTGCCGCCGGGGCCCACGGCACCGAAGCCCGGCACGACCACCACTTGATGATCCGCCAGAGCGCGCCGCAGCGCCTCACCGCGAAGCCCGACGGGGTGCGCATGCTCGACCGGGCCCTCGGCCACAATGCCCAGTTCGCGCACGGACAGGGCTACCGCATCCAGCCCGATCCGGTCGCAGGCGATGGCCACCAGCGCCGCCGCCTTTTCCTCGCCCAGGGCGACATAGCCGGGCAGCAGGTCGTTCTCGTGATCCAGCCCCATGGCCCGAGCGTCGGCCAGCAGCCGGTCGGTGTGCCCGCCGAGCGCCGAGACCACGGCGATGACCTTCCGGCCGGCGCGGACGTGGCCATAGACCTCGGACGCCACGGCGGGCGCGCAGGACTGGTCGCACAGGATCGAACTGCCGAACTTCAGCACCACCAACTCGGCAGGGCCGGGGCCGGGGCGGGGGGCGGGTTCGGCGAGCGGTTTCTCGACGACGGCGAGACGGGGATTGGACTGGGGCATCTGGACGTTCCGTTCGGGAGGTTGGGTTCGGGTTTCGGGCAAGAGAAAACCCGCCTGGCCGGGGCCGGGCGGGTCTGGGTTGGCTGAAGGTCTTTCGATCCCGCGCGCTAACCTGTTCCCGCCCGCGAGGGGCCGGTGGTGGTCATACCGGTGGTGGTCGAAATGAGGGTCGCGAGCGCCACGGCGCGCGCCGCGAGGGCGGCGGTCGAGGTCGAAACGGCGATGGGGCCGGAACGGGACACGGGCGGGACCTGGGTGGAAAGGCGTTGATCTCAGGGTGTCGGCTGGAACGACCGGCGTCAACCCGGATTGTGCACTAATTTTGCGCTGGAAGCCTCCGAACAGACCTTTGCGCCACAGCAAGCCCCGGCGCGGCGCGTCAAAGGGTAGATTTTTTCTCTTGACCGGTGCCGGGCGCGGCCGCAACGTCGTTTCACTCATCAAGACCGACCGAGGGATAGGCCCTTTGACGTCGGGGCAACCATCGGTTTCCAGCCGAACGGTGCCAACTCCTGCGAGAAGCCGTTTCGATGGTTTCGCGAGAGATGAGTGGAGCGTCGACGAGGCGACGTCTCCACGATCTGTCATCGCATCCGGAGCCTTGCTGGGCGGGACGATTCAGACGACGCCATGGCCTTCGATATACAGACCACAACCCCGGAACCGCTGTGTCGCCCGGCCGGGGGCCCGGCGGGACGACCGGCCCGCACCGGCCCTGCCGCGATCGATATCGCGGTCGGCATCCCTGCCGACTTCCGGCTCGCGTCCGGCGAACGGTTGGGCCAGCGCCAGATGGTCGGTCGGCTGCACGGCCGGGTCGGGGCGCCGCTGGTCGTCGTGGCGGGAGGAATCTCGGCCGGGCGGTTCGTGCACCGGACCGAAACCAATGGCCTGGGCTGGTGGTCCGGCGCGGTGTCGATCCGAGGCCCCGTCGACCTCAGCCGCTTCCAGGTGCTGGCCTTCGACTATGCGCCCGAGGCCTCGGATAGCGTCGGGCCGGTCACCATCACCACCCACGATCAGGCCCGGCTGTTGGGGTTGATCCTCGATCACATCGGCGACCCGGTAGTCTCGGCCTTCATCGGCTGTTCCTACGGCGGCATGATCGCCCTGGCCTTTGCCGAGCTGTTCCCCGAGCGGGTCGAGCAGCTAGTGGTGGTCTCCGCCGCCCACCGCGCCCATCCGCAGGCGACGGCGTGGCGCGGCATCCAGCGTCGCATCCTGCAACTGGCCGAGGCTGCCGGGCGGCCGGAGGACGGCGTCGCCCTGGCCCGCGAACTGGCCATGACCACCTACCGCACCGCCGAGGAATTCGCCGACCGGTTCGAGACCACGGCCCCGACCTCGGCCGGTCAGGCCTATCCGGTATGCGAGTATCTGACGGCGCGGGGCAAGGCGTACCGCACCCACACGACGCCGACGCGCTGGCTGTCGCTGTCGGACTCCATCGACCGCCACATGGTAACGCCCGAGGCGATCCGGACACCGGTGACCCTTGTCGGATTCACCTCGGACCGGCTGGTGCCGATCAATGACATCCGCGAGCTGGCCGCCCGACTGCCGACCCTGTGGCGTCTGGTCGAGGCCCCGTCCCTCTATGGCCACGACGCCTTCCTGAAGGAGGACCAGGCGGTCGCCGCCGTCCTCCGTTCCACCCTCAAGGAGATCAACCAATGACCCGCACGACCGGCAAGCGCCCGCACGACGTCCGCACCATCTGCGCCCGCTCGGGCGTCGACACCGACACCGCCCACGGTTCGGTGATGCCGCCGCTCTATCTGTCGTCAAACTATTCCTTCGCCGGCTTCGAGCAGAAGCGGAAATACGACTATTCGCGCAGCGGCAATCCGACCCGCGATGTGCTGGCCGAGACCCTCGCCGAGCTGGAGGGCGGGGCCGGCTGCGTGGTCACCGCCACCGGCATGGCGGCCGTCGACCTGCCGCTGAGCCTGCTGGAGCCCCGCGACCTGCTGATCGCGCCGCACGATTGTTACGGCGGCACGCACCGCCTGCTTTGCGCCCGGGCCAGGAAGGGCCATTTCGAGGTGCTGTGGGTAGATCAGGGCGATCCCGTCGCGCTGGATGCCGCCCTGGCCTTGAAGCCCAAACTGCTACTGGTCGAGACCCCGTCAAACCCCCTGCTCCGCGTCGTGGACATCGCCGACATCTGCACCCGCGCGCACCGGGTCGGGGCCAGGGTCGTGGCCGACAACACCTTCCTGTCGCCGGCGCTGCAACGGCCGATCGAACTGGGGGCCGACATCGTGGTGCATTCGACCACCAAATACATCAACGGCCATTCCGACGTCGTCGGCGGTGCCGTGATCGCAGCCGATCCGGCGGACCACGCCGAATTGGCCTGGTGGGCCAACTGTCTGGGTGTCACCGGCTCGCCGTTCGATGCCTATCTGACGCTGCGCGGCGTGCGGACACTCTTTGCACGGATTGAGCGGCAGCAGGCGACGGCCGGTCGGGTCGCCGCCCTGCTGGAGGCCCATCCGGCCGTTTCGGCCGTCCACTATCCGGGCCTGAAGTCGCACCCGAACCATTCCCTCGCCGCGCGCCAGCAGCAGGGGCCCGGTGCCATGCTCAGTTTCGAACTGGCCGGCGGCGTCGAGGCCGTGCGCCAGCTGGTCGAGACGCTGGACACCTTCACCCTGGCAGAATCGCTGGGTGGCGTCGAAAGCCTGATCGCCCATCCGGCCACCATGACCCATGCCGCAATGACATCCGAGGCGCGTGTTGTCGCCGGGATCACCGACGGTCTGCTGCGCCTGTCCGTCGGGCTGGAGCATGAGGACGACCTGACCGCCGACCTGCTCCAATCACTGGACTCGCTGGCAGGGTTACGGGCGGAGGCGGCCTGATCCGGCAGGTCCGACCGTCCGAAGGGCCCGCCTCCAGCGCGTGAAGGCGGGCCCCGTCGGAAGCGATGAAGCTGCGGCTCTCCGCCGCCTCGACTGCGCCCCCCGACGCAGTCGTCGCCAGTGCGAGAACGGCCCTGCCCGTCACGCCGTCCATGGCCGCCCGTGTCCATGCCGGCTGGGTCGGGAACCCGTTTCGCCCCAACGACGCACATGTGGCCCGGACCGGCGTTCGCTGTCGACAGGGTTCCCCGGCGCGTTGAGTCTTAATCCTGACGGCGTGGCCCGAACGGCACGATCCGGTTGTCCCGATCGTGTCCGATATCGGCCGTGCCGAGGTAGCGGATGCCGGAGCGTTCGCACCAGAAGCGGACGATCTCCTCGGCCGTCAGACCGAAGTCGGGCTCGTTTGCGGTGACGTCGGTGAAACGCCCGGCACGGATGCCCGCCACGCGCCGGATCGACGCCTGGCTCGTCAGGTGAAACATCATCCGGTCGATGCGGTAGGCGGCCTCGGACACATCCTCCAGCATCAGGACGTGGCCGGTCAGATCGGGCTCCAGCGGCGTGCCCAGCAACTGGTCCAGCACTGTCAGATTGAAGGCAGCGGCCGGGCGGGGATCGTCGGCCAGCGACGGGTCGAACCCGGCCGGATCGCCCTTGCGCAGCCAGTTGATCGCGCGCCAGGCGGTCGCGTCATGGCGCACGCCGTCCGAGGCCATGGGGCCGTGGGCGACATGGGGAAAGCCGGCCTTGTAGAGCAGGGCCAGCAGGGATCCGGCATCGGAATAGCCGAGGTAGCGCTTGTCCCGCGCCTCGGGGTTGAGGCGCGGCAGGACCGCCTCGGCGATACGGCAGGAGCCATAGCCGCCCCGGGCGAACCATATGGCGTCGAGGCGGGGGTCGTTGGCGAAGTCCACGAAGGCGTCGGCGCGGGTGGCGTCGTCGCCGGCGAAATGGCCGGACTTGTCGAAGCTGGACGGGTGGAACACGACCGAGACATCGCGCGCGGGAAAGTTCGCGGCGAACCAGGCCTCGATCGCCTCGGCGCGCTCCCGGGCGAACCGGGAGGAGACGGCGACGATACCGATCTTCATGGTCGGGACTTCATGGGAGGGGCATGGCCTGCGGGCGTTCGCGTGCTAGTCACGCGTTTCGCCGAACACTCCCCGCCTCTCCGCCCAAGATCAAGACGCATGACGCAACAGCCCTCCTATTTCTTCTGCGGCATTGGCGGGTCGGGGATGCTGCCCCTGGCCATGATCGTCCAGGCGCGCGGTGCCGTGATCGAGGGTTCGGACAGGTCGCTGGATCAGGGGCGCACGCCGGAGAAGTTCGACTGGCTGCGGGCGCATGGCGTGACGCTTCATCCCCAGGACGGGTCGGGCATCCGCGCCGACCAGACGGTGGTGGCAACCGGGGCGGTCGAGGACACGGTGCCCGATATCGGCGCGGCCCGGCACCTCGGCGCGACGATCGTGACCCGGCCCGAACTGCTGAGCCGGATCTTCAACGCGGCCCCGACCTCGGTGGGCGTGGCGGGGACCAGCGGCAAGTCGACCATCACCGGCATGATCGCCTGGATCCTGAGCCGGGCCGGGCAGGCACCGACCGTCATGAACGGGGCGGTGATGCGCAATTTCGCTGACGCGGATCATCCGTTCGCCAGCGCCCTCGTCGGGGGAGCGGATCTGTTCGTGGCCGAGGTGGATGAGTCGGACGGCTCCATCGCCGCCTACGACCCGAGCGTGGCGGTGGTGTCGAACATCTCGCTGGACCACAAGTCGATGGAGGAACTTCGAGACTTGTTTGGCGGTTTCACCGGCCGAGCGCGAACGGCGGTGCTGAACCTCGACAATCCCGAGACCGCAGCCCTCGGCCAGACAATGGTCGATGACGGACGGGGCGGGGCAGTTCTGACATTTGCGCTCGGCAACGAGGCGGCGGACTATGCGGCTCACGATCTGAAACCCCTGCCCGCCGGCATGACCTTCAACCTGACCGAACGGATCACCGGCGCGCGGATTTCGGCGGTGCTGAACGTGCCCGGCGCACATAATGTCGCCAATGCCATGGCGGCGCTGGCAGCGGTGCGGGCGCTGGGCGTTCCACTGGCCGAGGCCGTGGCGTCGCTGGAGACCTTCGCGGGAATCCGGCGGCGAATGGAGGTGGCGGGGGTCGCTGGCGGGATCACCGTCCTCGACGACTTCGCACACAATCCATAAAAGATCGCCGCTACGCTGAAGACCCTGCACGCCTTCGACGGGCGGCTGCTGATCCTGTTCCAGCCGCATGGCTATCGCCCGCTCAAGCTGATGCAGGCCGAGTTCATCGAAACCTTCGCGGGGCTGATGCGGCCCGAGGACGTGCTGCT